>NZ_CP042265.1:0-300000 GCF_007855645.1 Qingshengfaniella alkalisoli | reverse complement strand
GCGGCGTCTTCGCCCAGCAGGTAGACCACCGCACCGGCCGCATTTTCCGGCGTGGGCAGGCCAAGCGGGGCGCGGCGGCGGATGGAGGCCATGTGATCGTCGCGGATACCTTCCGTCATCGCGGTTTCCATGTAGCCCGGCGCCACGCAGTTGACGGTGATCCCCATCTTGCCCAGCTCGCGCGACAAGGACCGGGTGAAACCCTCCAGCCCCGCCTTGGACGCGGCATAGGCCGACAGCGCGTGAAAACCCGTCGAGGCGATGATCGACGAGATGTTGATGATACGCCCCTCGCGTTTGGCCATCATCGAACGCGACACGTATTTCGTCAGGGTGATCGGGCTTTCCAGGTTGACACGCAGCGCCCTGGCAATGTCCGAACCATGCAGCGTGGCCAGCACCCCGTCCATCCCGATGGCCGCATTGTTCACCAGCCCGTAGATCGCGCCGTATTCCTTGGTAACGCCACGCACTATGCCCGGGATTGCGTCGATCTCGGCGGCATCGAAGGTGATATGAACCACCCGGTCGGGATGGGCATCCATCAGCACCTGATAGCCCTCGCCGATGGTCCGGCTGAGCCCGATGACCCGGTAGTCCTCGCGCGCCGCCAGCGATGTGGCAATGGCCAGACCCAGCCCGCGCGATACCCCTGTGACGATGACGTTTTTCATGTGGCGTCTTTCTTCAGCTGCGTTTGATCTTGCCCGCCGCATTGGTCGGCAGGGTCTCGGCGAATTGAATGCGCGCCGGGGTCGCTTCGCGTTCGAGCGTGGCCCGGCAATGGGACTGGATACGGTTTTTCAACTCATCCGTATCCGTATCCGGCGCGGCAGGCACAACCGTCGCGATCAACAAGGCGCCCGTGATCGGGCTCTTCTTGGCGGTGACGGCGACCAGCCCGACACCGTCAACCTCGGCAATCGTATGTTCCACGCGCTCGGGATAGACCTTGACGCCGCCGACATTCACCACCCCGCTGTCACGGCCCAGGAACAGCGCGCGATCATCGGTTACATCCAGTCGGTCGCCGGTGTTGACGAAGCCATCCGCGTCGATCTCGATGCCCTGCCCGCCAAGGTAGCGCGGACGATGCCCGCCCGGCGGCCGCAGCCACAGCATGTCGTTTGCGATGCGGATGCCCACATCGCCCGGTTCATCGGCGCATAGCGACAGGGGGAAGCCCGCGCGCCCGTCCTTCACCGCAAAACCGACACCCGCCTCGGTCGAGGCATAGATATGCGTCAGCCGCGCCCGTGGAAAGCGTGTGGCCAGCGCATCCAGCACCGGCTGATCGGCGATCTCGCCACCCAACGTGACCTGCCGGAGCGGAAGCGCCTCAATCCCCGGCGCCATCAGCAACCGCCGCCAAAGCGTCGGTGTCGCGGACAGATGCGTGCAGCCCTGTGCAGTGAGAAACGCAACCTGTTCTGCCAGGGGCGCATGACGATCCACGGCCGCAAGCGTGCCGCCCCCCAGCAGCGATTGCAACGCCACCTGCAGCCCCGCAAACCGTGTCAGTTCATAGACCAAGCCCCAAACAGCCGGGCTGTTCACCGCCTTGTCCTTCACCGAGCGTGACAGGCTGTCCAGCGTATGCGGCACGATCTTGGGAACGCCCGTCGTGCCGGAGGTGGTCATCATCCAGCGTGTCTGGACTGCCTCCGCCCGCAGAGGGCCAAGTGCATCGGCGACGGTGCGCGCACCATCCAGATCGGTCCGGTCCGTGACGGTCACCGAGCAGCCCGCGATCTCGGACAGTTGCGTGACGATCTCTGGTGGCTGGCTCGTCGAGACGAGCAACAGGCCCGCAACCGCCCCGTCCAGCGCTACCAGCAGTCGCACCAGCGCCACCGGATCCTCGACACTGACCAGGACCACCGCGTCGGAGGCCATGTCGCGGGCAGGCCCGGAGCCGAGCACCTCGCCTGCCGTCACGCGATCGGTTGAGGTTACGGCAAGCAAGTCTTCAGCCGGACGCCCGGCCAGTCGGCTACGCAGCATGGAACTCACGCGGCTTGCGGGCGGAATTTCTCGTAGAAGGCGACAAACTCGGCAAAGGTCTGAGGATAATACGCATCCGTCGACAGGGTAAACGGATCAAAGCCCAGCTCATCCTCAAGCTGGCTCACGAAGATCGCAAAACCCAAACTGTCCAGCCCCGTTTCCAGCAACACTGTATCCGCCGCCAGATCCGGCGCATCCCCGCCGTTTTCCATCTGCCAGACATCAGCAAATACACGGCGAATGTCCCGATCCAAACCGTCAGCCATTTCTCAATCCTCTCAGTACGCGACCGGGTTGTCATTGCCCTTGTCCAAACGGATGCCCCACGGTCCTGTTACGATGCCCTGTTCCACGACGCGGGCAGGATTGCCCATCACGACGCAGTTGGACGGAACATCCTTTACCACCACCGAATTGCCTGCAACGATACAATTGTCACCGACGGTTACTCCCGGCAGGATAATCGCATTGAAACCGACAAAACAATTACTGCCGATACGGGTGTCTTTCCACTCGCGCATCACGAAGTCATGGCTCAGGACTGACACGCCGCCGGTCAGCGCCGTGTATTGCCCGATATGAATGCCCTTGGGGTTGGTGCGATCCAAACGAACCCCGCGCGAAATACGGGTATGATCGCCTATGTCCATCCCGTAGACGCGCCGATACCAGAACAGCATCCATTTCACGACGCCTTTCCGGAAGATAAAATTTCTAATTCTTGCGATCATATCGCTTTGGAAACTCTCGATATCTTTGGCAGGGATGCCTAGCCGTCAACACATGAACTTTATACAAGGGTCTCCTGTCACAATCCGCTTACTCGATCAATATTCTTTCCAGATCGGTATAGGCTGAGGGCAGCTGTTCCACGTCGGCTGCCAAGAGCTTGGGCAAATAGTTCAGCCCGTCACGCGCCCCGTCGGCGCGTTGTTTGCTGAACTCGTCCCTAGCTAGCACACGATATGCAATGATGCGCAGCTTGCAGTAGCGCCGCAACCGCGCGAATTCCCGTTCCGGGTTGGGGAATATGTCGGGGTTGGCGCGCACATGCTTGGCCACAACATAGGCTCGGTTCAGGATCGCCCACAGCCCCATAGCATAGCCACCCGCACGGTTCGACGCATCTCGGTGGTGATAGATGTTCGCGTGCTTTGCCATAAGCACCACGCCCTCGCGCATCGCCCCCCACGACGCGTCGATGTCTTCGAACCAGCCGTAACGGCGCAGTGTTTCGTCGAAGCCGTGCCGGGTGATAACCTCTCTGCGAAAAGACATCCGGAAGCCCGTCATGTAGGGAACCGGGGCGGCGTCGATATGCTCGGGAAGGTCAGGTACGCTTTGCTGCGCGTTCAAACGGTTTCCAACAGCCAGAAACGGGTTTGCACATGCCGCAGTCTCTTTGATTATCTGCCGTAATTTGCGGGCAGCCTTCTGAGTACTGTTCTGGGTTTCTGCCACGTAGCTGGTCAGATCGAGCGAACCATCCGGTGGCACCACGGCAGGTGTCGCACACACCGCAGCGACGGACTCCGACGCCTCATAAACAGCCAACATCTTCTCTGCCGTGTCGAGATAAAGCAGCGAATCATCGTCTGGGAAGATCACGACATCTGCTGTCGTATGTTGGAGCCCGAGATTGCGCTGCTTCGTCAGACCCGGCGGCGATGTCAGAAACACGATTTCGCGCCCGAACCTGCTTGCCAGCGACGTCACGAGATCACCAATTGCGGCTCCGTCGTCATCTGAGGAATCAACCACGACAATTCTGGCACAGGCACGGGTCTGAGTAAGGATGAGCGGCAGAGACAATGCCACGGCGCTCGACCGGTTGCGGGTGGCCATCACGACGTCATAGGTTAGCAGAGCTTCATCGCGCGCCTGTTCGGGCAGGGCCATTCACATCTCTCCACACAACTTCATGCTGCTGTGGTGACAGTGTTCCGACACAATCGCAAGGCGTAAGCCACCCGTTCATGATTCCGCTGTCAGTTCTGCGACTGATCGCTAAGATGCGCTCGAAATAAAGAACGGGGAGCTTCATGAAACCGACTGTCGACTGTATCATCGACACGAAAGCCAAGGTTGGGGAAGGCGCGATTTGGTCAACCCGGCGGCAGGCACTCTATTGGGTGGATATTCCCGCAGGAATGTTGCACCGGCATATCCCGGAGACGAGCCGGAACGAGGAATGGTCCTTTGGACGACCGTTGGGATGTGTTGCGGAGACCTCCAGCGGCAAACTGGTTGGTGCATTGAATGACGGGTTCCATCTGTTTGACACCGATAGCGGTGCAGAAACTCGTGTTGCCGGTCCCTCGCCTGCGAAGGTGGGGCATCGTTTCAACGATGGCACCGTCGATCCGCGCGGGCGGTTCCTGGCGGGCACCATGTTCTGGTCAGACGACGCGCCGAAGGATCAGGGAGCGCTCTATAGCTTCGACGGCAAGGGCGACGCGCGAGAGATCATGGGAGGCTTCCGAACAGTAAACGGGCTAGCATTCTCGCCGGATGGGCGCATTGCCTATGTATCGGACAGCAACCCCGACATTCGAACCATCTGGGCCTATGACTACGATCTGGATGATGGTCACTGGCACAACAAGCGGGTCTTTTTCGATACTCGGGAAGTGCCAGGGCGTCCCGACGGTGGCGCCATCGATGCAGAGGGTTGCTATTGGATGGCAGGCGTGTCGGGCTGGCAACTGGTCCGCATCACGCCCGATGGCAAGGTCGACATGCAGATACCGATGCCTGTCGAGAAGCCCACGCGCATCGCCTTTGGCGGCACCGATCTGTCCACACTGTTCGTAACCTCGATCCATGTCGAGCACGACGATGCACAACCTCAATCCGGCGGTGTCTTCGCCCTGAACGTGTCGGGGATCAAGGGTATTCCAATGCCCGTTATGCCCGGCCTTTAAAGCGTTGAGCGCTCGATCACCGTATCTGGGTGGTCGAGCAGCTCCTCCGACAGTTCCGTACCCAACCCCGGCGCATCAATCGCAACAGCACGCCCATCTTTCACCGTGGGTAGTGTTGTCACCATCCTGCGGTAATGGCCATTGTAGTAGGCGCGGACGCTTTCGAGCCAAAGCGAGTTGGGTTGAGATAAGGCCAAATGCAGGTTTGCAATCCACGTCACCGGGCCGGTGCAATCATGTGGGGCGATCATCACGTCATAGGCGTCGGTTATATGGGCGACTTTCAAGGCCTCACTGATCCCGCCGACCCAGCCTATGTCAAAATGTGCAAAATCCAGTGCGGAGGCCGACAGCGCATCCTTGAACCAGAGTGCGGTGCCGTGGCTTTCGCTGCCCGCAATTGGCGAGGCGCAGCGCTGCCGCAATTCTGCCAAAGCCGCGATATGTTCCATCGGAATCGGGTCTTCGTGCCAGAAGGGACGAAACTGATCGACCTCTGCCAGAATGCGCCGCGCAATGGCAGGCCGCCAAAGTCCATGATACTCCAGTAGTATCTCGATACGATCCCCGACGGCATCGCGTATTGCAGAAATCTTGGAGAGTGCGGTTTTCATTTCGTCTGCTGAAATGCGTTGCCCCCGATTTCGATCGCCTGCCTCGTCAAACGGCCAAATTTTCATTGCCCCGATGCCCTCGTTCAACAGTGATTGGGCGAGCGCGGCAGGATCCTGAATTTGCAACGCCAGATCATCGCTTACCCCATCCACAAGCAAGGGAGTGGCGCTACCCTCTTTCACTGTGCGGGCGCGATAGATACCACCATGAGTGTTATATCCCGGCCCGGCACAAGTGTTATAGATAGGGATACTGTCGCGAAACGGACCACCCAAGTAGCGTGACAGTGACTGACTGACGGCCCGCGCATTATGATCCCACAACGCGATGTCCACAGCGGAATTCGCGCGGATTTCGACTGATCGGGTGGGGTAGCCGAGAAACCGCGTCCCTCCCTCCCGAGCAAGACGATGCGTTATAGCGTTGATTGCGCCTGCATCGGAGCCGAGGATCGAAGGAGCGACATGATCATGCAGATAACGGATGATTGGCGTCGCGTGTCGGAACGTCTCTCCAAGCCCCCATCCCGCTTCCGTGCCTATCCGCACCCAGACATAGTTTGACCAACCCGGATTGTGGATCGTCTCGATCGTATGAATTTTCATTGTATTCTGCCCTAGTGCGACGCAGGTGTTCCGTCGAATATTCGCGTGCGTGCATTTTCAACATGACGCCTCATCGCTTTATGCGCTGCATCGCTGTCGCGTCGCCTGATCGCGTCGAGAATCTCGTAGTGTTCGCTTTGAACCAGTTTCAGGCGGTCGGAGGATACGGTTAGCGATAGGCTTCGTGCGAGGTTCATGCCCATGAGTATCTGGGGTTTCATCGACGCGCGAGTGGACATGAAATAGTGATTGTCCGTGGCCGAGGCAATTGCGAGGTGAAACTCCTCGTCAGCGTCTGCGCCAAGCGCCCCCGTCTCAATGCAGCCATCCAGCGCCTTCAGTGCCTGTTCGATTCGTCCCAAGGACTGCTCGTTCCAGCGTTTTGCCGCGAGCGCGGCGGCTTCTGACTCAATGGTGATCCTGAACTCGAACGTCCGTTGGATATCCGCGATTGATCCCACGGGAGCGAAGCTCAGCATCGCCTTCGCGGGCCGCTTATGCACATAAGAACCGGAGCCTTGTCTCGAAAGAACGATCCCGTCGTCACGAAGCTGCGACAACGCCTGCCGCAGCACCGGGCGTGACACGCCCAATTGTTCGCTTAGGCTATTCTCGGATGGCAGCTTGCTGTTTTCCGGAAACTCCCCTTCGACGATCCGACGCAGCACTTCCTCATAGACCTGATCGGCAAGGCTCCAATCCCGATTGGAACGGTCTTTTCCATCAGGCCGGATCTCCTGTGATGTCGATTGCGTCACAACGGCTCTCCCATTCCGTCCGAGGTCACACGACAGTAAAAGTCTGGGTAGAAGTCGTCAATCTGAAGCCGAGTACGCATTACCTATTTTTACAACATGTCGCATGACGAAAGAATAACGTAAGGCGTTTCCTTCTGTATCTTTTCAAAGATTTGTAGCCATCGCTGCTTGCCATTCTCATCCACAGCCGCAAGGATGAGCTCAGGGAAGGGCCCAGCTTGATCGGGCCGGGAGTTGTTCAAAAATGTCACAATCGCAATTTGCGTTGCGCAAGCCGAATGTCGTGCTGATCGGACTTGGCATGGTGTCCGGCACACATATCAAAGCACTGGCTGATCTGGGCGAGCATGTAAACTTTTACGGCATCGCGTCCCGTAATCCGGACAAGGTCGCTCAGGCGGCTCGACAGATTACCGAAGAAACAAAGTGCCGCCCGAAGCCTTTCGGGTCAATACAGGACATTGCTGACGATCCGGCGGTGGATTTTGTTATCCTGACGACGCCACCCAACGCGCGACGGGACATCGTTTCGACCCTCGCCCACGCCGGCAAACACATCCTTATGGAAAAGCCGATCGAGCGGGATCTGCGCGCGGCAACCGACATTGTCGAGATGTGCGAGGATGCTGGGATTACCCTGGGCGTCACCTTCCAGCATCGCTTCAGGGTAGCGTCCGAAGCGTTGGCGGACCGTATTGCATCAGGTGTGCTTGGACCAATCCATATCGCCGAAATCGATGTCCCTTGGTGGCGTGATCAGTCCTATTACGACGAACCCGGACGGGGCAGCTACGCACGTGACGGTGGCGGAGTGATGATCAGCCAAGCCATCCACACAATGGATCTGGCCCTGTCGTTGACCGGCCCGGTGCAATCCGTGTCCGCCTTTCTTGCCACTAGCAAGCTGCACCGAATGGAGTCCGAAGACTTCGTATGTTCCGGGCTGACCTTTGAAACTGGTGCGATCGGGTCGCTCAATGCAACGACTGCGGCCTATCCGGGACGACCGGAATCGATCCGACTGCACTGCGCAAAAGCGTCTGCCACGCTCTGCGCGGGTGTCCTGACCATCGACTGGCATGACGGCAATCAGGAAACCATCGGCGCAACTGCCGGCACCGGCGGCGGCGCAGATCCGATGGCCTTCACCCATGAATGGCATCGTGACACGATTGCCGACTTCATCGACGCCATTGATCGGGGCCGCGCTCCGCGCGTTACAGGACGAGAGGCGCTGAGAACCCATGAACTGATCGATGCGCTTGTGCTTTCTGCCAAGGAAAAACGGCATGTCGACCTCACCGAACTTCGCGAAACACAAATCAGGACCGCATTATGACCAAACCGCTAAAGATCGCCGCGCTTGGCATCGACCACCGCCACATCTTCGGACAGGCCGCGAGCATGATGGAAGTCGGCGCCGAATTCGTGGGTTGGTGGACGGCTCGGGAAACGCCCGTAGAGGCAGGGTTTCAGAAGCGCTTCGCCGATGTTCCGCGGGCCGCAGACAAGAAGACACTGCTCGATGATCCGGAAATTGACCTGATCGTGATAGCTGCCATGCCCTCTGAACGCGCGGATCTGGCGATCGAGGCAATGCGCGCCGGCAAGGATGTGATGGTAGACAAACCAGGTTGTACCACGTTGGAACAACTCGACCGCATCATGCAGGTTCAGGCCGAAACCGGGCGCATCTGGTCCATCGACTTCTCGGAACGTTTCGAAGTGCCAGCGGTCACGAAAGCAGCTGAACTGGTCGCAGAGGGAGCGATCGGGAAGGTTGTGTCCACCACAGGTCTTGGCCCGCATCGTCTGAATCGGGCGACACGGCCCGAATGGTTCTTCGACCGCGACAGCTATGGCGGCATTCTGTGCGACATCGCGTCCCACCAAATTGATCAGTTCCTTTTTTTCACGGGCTCGACCGACGCTGAAGTCGTCGCCGCGAATGTCGCGAACTATGCCAACCCCGATGATCCCGGCTTGCAGGATTACGGCGACCTGATGCTGCGCAGTGATGCCGGGCACTGCTATATCCGCGTGGATTGGTACACGCCCGATGCACTGCCAACATGGGGTGACGGTCGCCTGACGATCCTCGGCACCGAAGGGTATATCGAATTGCGCAAATATGTGGATGTCGCGCGGGCCGACCGGACGGATAACCTGTATCTGGTGAACGGGACACGCTGTGAATACATCGACTGTCGTGATGCGGGCCGTCCCTATTTCCAACGGCTGGCCCACGATATCCGGGATCGCAGTGAAACGGCAATGCCCCAGTCACATGCCTTCAAGGTGATGGAACTCGCACTGAAAGCTCAACAACTGGCAGAATCTCGCGGTTGACCGCGTACCCTATGCAGGCGCGAGGTAGCGGATCAGCATATCCGCCGCCTCGTCCGCGCGGCGTTCCAGCCACGCGTCATCCACAGGGCATTTGAAGACCGCCCTGAGTGTGTGCTTGTTGGATACAGGAAAATAACACAGCGACGCGATGAAAATATAAAGCTCTACCGGATCGACCCGCGAGCGGAACTGGCCGTTCTCGGCCCCGCGCGCCAGCACGGAGCGCAGCTTTTCCACCAGCACGGATTGAATCTCATCCGCGCCGCGCAGTTCGCGGATGGTGTCACCCCCGCGCAGGTTTTCCGTATTCAACATGGAAATGAACCATGGTTTCAGGCGGAAATGGTCCATCGTAAAATGCACGAGCGCACGGATGGCGTCAGGTGGGTTGAGTTGATCGAGGTTCAACTCCCCCTCGCCTTCCCGAATCTGGATATAGGCCTCTTTTAGCGCGGCAGCATAGATCGCTTCCTTGTCCCCAAAATAGTCGTAGATAAGCGGTTTGCTGACACCCGCATTCTTGGCGATCCTATCCACACGTGCGCCCGCATGGCCAAATTCGGAAAACTCGATCAGCGCGGCTTCAAGTATCGCCTTTTTGGACCCCTCGGCGTCACGCTTCTTCCGCACCCGTTGAAGGGCTTTGGCCGGTTTCGCCTTGATGTTCATTTTGCCTCGCCGTTTTCTTTGCGCCCCAGCCTAATCCACCCGCCAAGCTTTGCCAAACCACTACGGACAGGCGCGAAGTTCAGAAGAATGGACATTAGGATCACAATGACGAAGGCTGCGCAGATGGGTCGTGTGAAGAAGGGCATCAGGTCACCTTCGGTCAACGACAGCCCGCGACGCAGGCTCTTGTCCATCAGATCACCCAGAATGATGCCCAGAACGAGCGGTGCCATCGGGTAGTTCATTTGTCGCAGCAGGAACCCGATAATGCCGAACCCGACCATGACCCAGACATCGAACAATCGCTGGGTCAATGCGTATGGGCCAATAACGCATAGAACGAACACGATCGGCATCAGGTATTCGCGTGGCACACGGAGCACCATGACGAACAGCCGCGTCAGAGACAGCCCGAAAACTGCAATCGCGAGTGTGGCGAGGATCAGCATCACCGCGACCGAATAGATGAAATCAGGCTGTTCGATCATGATCATCGGGCCGGGACGGATGCCGTGGATGAAAAGCGCCGCAATCAAGACAGCGGACGACGCGGACCCCGGAACGGCCAACGTGATCGCCGGGATCAATGATCCGGGCACGACTGCGCTGTTGCCCGTCTCGGCCGCGGTTAAGCCTTCATAGGAACCGTGCCCGTATTCATCCGGTGCCTTGCTGGATCGGCGCGCGGCGGCATAGGCCGCCCAGGCCCCTATGTCCTCGCCCACCCCCGGGATAATCCCGACGAAGGTTCCAATGATGCCCGACCGCACGACATTGAACTTCTGTTTCCACAAATCCACCAAGCGTGGCAGTGTCCGGTCGCTTCCGTCTTCTGTCTCGGCCATCTGTGCCGATTTGCGCCACATGGCCGTCAGAACCTCGGCAAAACCAAAAGCGCCAACCATTGCAGGGATCAGCCCAATTCCGCCACCGAGGTCGGATATGCCAAAACTGAATCTGATATGGGCGTGGATGCCTTCACTGCCGACCATGGCGACCATCAGCCCCAGGATGCCGGCGATGTAGCCTTTCAGCGGGCTGCCTTCTGCCGTCAATTGGCCGGATATGATCACCCCAAACACCGCGAGCCAGAAAAATTCATACGACCCGAATTTTAGTGCAGCTTCAGCGAGCGGCGGAGCAATCATGACCAACAACAGGATGCCGACCAGTGTGCCGAGGGCCGAACCCGATGTCGCCAGCGCCATCGCATATGCCGCCTTGCCTTTCTGAGCCAACGGGAAACCGTCCAGTGAGGTCGCGGCGCTCGCCGGTGTGCCAGGGATATTGAGCAAGATCGCGCTGCGCGATCCACCATAGATTGCACCCACATACATGCAAATCAGCACCAGTATCGCTGCATCACGATCCAGCCCGTATGTAAGAGTCGTCAAAAGCGCCACGCCCATGGTTGCCGTCAGACCGGGTAAGCTGCCCACGAAAATTCCCAGCAATGTCGCCCAGGCGACGTGGAAGATGTTCATCGGCGTCAGCATGGTGCCAAACGCATCAATCAGTGCGGCAAGCCCTGTCATGGTAACCTCACCAGAAAACCCTGCTCAAAAATGAGCGAAATCAGAAATGCCGAGATTACCCCGATCGCAGCCGCTGATGCCGTGGCCTTGAGTTTCGCCTTCGCAAGCCCTCGGAGTGGCCAGGTAAATACGAGCGAAAAGGCGGTTATGAAAATAGCCGTCGCCACGGCAAAAGGCAGGTTACCGACCAGCCCAAGCGCATAAACCAAGGTCAGGCCCAGAGTTAGCAGCAGATACCGGTTATCGCCCCCTTGAAGAAATCCTTGTTCGGTATTTGCTTTGCGTGCCGACACAAACAACAGCGTAGCGCAGATTACCATCAGCACACCCAGGATCATCGGCACAAGGCCGGGAATAGTTGAGGGATGAATTTGACGGATTTCCAACCGATCCATCCGATAGCCGCCAACGAGCATGGCTATCCCCAGTGCTGCCAGCAAACCGGATGTAATCCGATCTGCATGTTTCATACTGTTTGAAGTCATTTTGCCTCTGGCTGCCAAAGCTGGTTTGCCCGCGCCGATCGTTGCCGGCGCAGGCAGGTGATTATTCGGATGGGCAAGTGATCCCGATTTCAGATGGATCGATCACCGCTTCGCCCCGATCAACACGCGCACAGGCTTCGGCGATCACGACCGGCATAGCGCGTTCAAGCGCAGCGTCGCCGTAACTTGGATCAAATACCGCACCAAGCGAATTTGCATATTCCTGCAACTCGGGCGCGTTCATGATTTTCTCTTCCCAGATTCTGTCTACGGTATCGTAGACTTCCTCAGGGGCTCCCATCGGAATAAAAACCCCGAAGTAATCCTTGGCGACATGCATTTCCGGCAGCCAGTTGGTAATAGGCGGGATCGGGTCAACACCTTCAACCTCCAGCGGCGAGTCCGACAATACCGTCAGCCCACGCAGGCGCCCAGCCCTGATCATTTCCATTTGTTCAACCGCAAGCTGTGTTGTTGCAACAACTTCACCCGAAGCCGCGGCGATAACCGCAGGATTGCCACCATCATAGGTGATCATCCGCGCACCCAGTTCGCCGCCCGCGCCTTCCTTGATCGCCGCAAGCGCCATGCCGCCCGACGAATTCACGCCGGCCGTACCAACGGTGACATCACTACCCTTCATGGCTTCGAGCAATTCACCGAAATCCTTGTAGGGCGCATCGGCATTGACCGAGACAACCGGCACATTCGCGACATGAAGATAGATGTGATAGTCGTCTATTGTCGTATCTTCCAGCAGCCCAGTCACAGCATAGGTCGCGTTGTTCGCAATTGCGTTCGCGGTCCAGGTGTAGCCATCACGCGGCGCATCCAGCGCGGCCTTGGTGCCAATCGAACCCGATGCTCCTGGCTGGTTGACAACAACGACTTCGGTCCCAAGCGCCTCTTCCAGCAATGGTGCAACCACGCGTGTCACCTGATCGGTGGAGCCACCGGCAGCCCACGGAACGATGATGTTTATGGGCTTATCAGGTTGCCAGTCCTGGGCAATGGCGGGCGCAGCCATCATTCCTATCGCAATGGCAGCCCCCGTAAAATTCAGGCGTCTCATATTAACCTCCCATTTATATTACCGACCGGTAGGTAAAAACATTACCAACGCCGTGTCAACGAGTCGTTGCACACGCCAATAAGGAAACCAATATGGAAATTGGTCTCTTTATTGGGGCAGATTACTAGGTTGAGGTCTTAGTGTCGGGTTGCAAACCGCCTTAATCTAGCTAAAAGGTATTATATAGGTCTTCAATTCTTTCTGAGCGGGCGAGAACAACCATGGCTGACGCAACCACTAAAATGCGCCAAGAGGTGCAGGAAATCCCCAGCGCTGTTGACCGGTTGTTGAAGCGTGGCGACTCTGCCATTCGGGACGCGTCCACCGCACTGCAGAATCTGGATCCCACCTATCTGATTTCCGTGGCGCGCGGGTCTTCTGATCACGCGTGCACCTATCTGAAGTATGTCAGTGAGCTTCTTCTGGGATGTCCCGTCGCATCTGTCGGTCCGTCGGTTGCGTCGGTCTATGGTGCGTCCCTGAAGTTGGACGGTGCCGCCTGCCTGTCAGTTTCGCAATCCGGTCAGAGCCCCGATATTGTTGAGATGACCCGAAGTGCGCGTGCAGACGGGGCGATGACCTTTGCGTTGACCAATAACGAAGACTCCCGCCTCGCTGCCATCGCGGACCACGTCCTTCCAATCCATGCCGGGCCAGAACTAAGCGTTGCTGCAACAAAGACCTTCATCAATTCCGCCGTGGCGGGCCTTGCACTGTTGGCTCACTGGAAGGGCGATAGCGACCTGATCCGTGCAATCAAGGCTCTGCCGGAACATCTCGCGAAGGCGGCGCAACTTGATTGGCCCGAAATTCGGCAGGCCCTGACAGGCGGATCGGTCTTCACTCTGGGACGCGGGCCGGTTTTTGCGATCTCGAACGAAGCGGCACTGAAGTTCAAGGAAACCTGCCAAATCCACGCGGAATCCTACTCCAGCGCCGAAGTGCTGCATGGCCCAGTGTCCATCGTCGACCGGGGTTTTCCGGTCATCGCCTTCGCTGCGGCTGATGCCGGTGAAGCGCCACTGGCCGACATCGCGGATCAGATCGCCGCGAAAGGTGCGTCGGTTTTTGCCACGACCAGCAAGGTGCGGAACGCTACCTTGGTCGAACATGTTCGCACTGACCATCCATTGTGCGATCCTCTGAGCTTGCTCGTGTCATTCTACGCCATGGTGGAACGTGTCGCTACGGAAAGAGGCATTGATCCCGATGCACCGCGGCACCTGAAGAAGGTTACCGAGACGATCTGATGACCTCGACACTCTATACCGGCGCACGCATTTTCGATGGATCGACACTAAGTGAAGGCGCGCTGCTCGTCACGGATGGGAAAGTTGCCGGGTTCGGTCGAAGTGATCAAGCTGCAGACCAGACCGTTACGCTGGACGGGGGAGTCATCGCGCCGGGTTTTGTCGATATTCAGGTGAACGGCGGTGGCGGGATGATGTTTAATGACGCCCCCGATGTCGCGACATTGAACATCATGGCACAGTCGCATGCGCGTCTCGGTGCCACCTCGATCTTGCCCACCCTTATCACATCGTCTCGGGAAACGACACTCGCCGCAATCGAAGCCGCAATCGAAGCCTCGTCCACCATAGCCGGCATTCGCGGAATACATCTTGAAGGCCCGCATCTGTCCATTGCCCGCAAAGGTGCGCATGATGCCAAATACATCCGACCGATGGATGCTGACGACCTTACGACCCTGTGCGACGCGGCCCAACACCTGCCTGCGCTCAAGGTGACCGTAGCTCCGGAAACCGTCACACCCGAACAGATCGCGGCACTGACGGAAGCTGGGATTTGCGTCTCTCTCGGCCATAGCGACGCAGGCACCCGGCTTTGCAATCAAGCTGCGGACGCAGGTGCACGATGCGTAACACATCTGTTCAATGCCATGAGCCAGCTGGGCAATCGCGAACCAGGTCTTGTCGGCACCGCGTTGGCGCGCGGTGACCTGAACGCGGGGCTGATCGCTGATGCCGTGCATGCCCACCCCGACTCGATGCGCATAGCCCTTCGTGCGAAGAATGGCCCGGCTCGCATATTTCTCGTCTCGGACGCAATGGCCCCTGCCGGCACGGATATCGGGTGGTTTGAAATGGATGGTCGGAGAATCGAACGTCGCGACGGTCGGTTGACGCTAGAAGACGGCACTTTGGCCGGTGCGGATCTTGATCTGGCAACCGCTGTCAGGAACTTAGTAACACTTTTGGATGTACCGCTGTCGGATGCGCTGGCAATGGCCACAAGTGTTCCGGCTGGCGTGGCGGGTATCGAGGATGCTGGAAGCCTGCGGGCGGATGGCCCGGCCGACTTCATCCATCTTGATGACGATTTGCGACTGACCACCACTTGGCGCGCGGGCATACGGCAATAGGCTGCGCAGCGAGCACCGCGCAGCCTGCGACAGCTTAGAACGGGCTGTCGGGATAGTAGAAGTTTTCAGCGTTCTCAGGCGTAATCAGGACGGAACCGATCACGAACTCACCTGATACCGGTGCGTTGGACACGAAGTTCAACGCGGTCAGTTCAATGGCCGTGGCAATCATCGACGGCGGATAGGTAACATCTGCGG
Organism: Qingshengfaniella alkalisoli; assembly: GCF_007855645.1. GTDB lineage: Bacteria > Pseudomonadota > Alphaproteobacteria > Rhodobacterales > Rhodobacteraceae > Qingshengfaniella > Qingshengfaniella alkalisoli. The sequence goes on along the minus strand of NZ_CP042265.1, from coordinate 284,400 downwards.
GGATCATCTCGTCGCCATCCATGACGCGTTTGATCATCTCCTTCATGCCCGCGCCACCCAGAACGAACTGAACGTCCTCACGCCCGGCCTGTTCGATTGCGGCCAACGCACCCACGGCCATGTCGTCGTCTGACGCCCAAACAGCATCGATCTCCGGATATTTGGACAGGAAATCCTGCATCACGGTGAAGGAGTCGTCACGGTTCCAGTTGCCATGCTCCATTCCGAGGACTTCGATCCCGGACCCGTCAATCGCGGACTGGAAGCCCTCGACGCGCTCATTGTCAATGGTTGTCGGAATACCGCGCAGCACGACGATCTTGCCGCCATCGGGCATCTTGTCCGCAAAGTATTCGCCGGAAACCCGCCCGAAGCCGGGGTTGTCACCCGCGACATACAGGTCCTCGATTCCTTCTTCGGACAACCCGCGGTCAACGACCGTGACCCAGGCTCCATTGTCGGCCACATTCTTTACGGGGCCTGTGAGTGGTTCGGATTCGAAGGGCAGCACAACTAGTGCATCGATCCCGCGCGCGGCGACCATGTCTTCGATATCGTTGACCTGCTTGGCCGGATCGCTTGCCGTGGCCAGCACGAAGTCGAGCTCCGGATAGGTTTCTTCAAGGCGATCGACCGCTTCCTGTGCATGGAAGTTCATGCCACCTGCCCAGCCATGCGTGGCCGCCGGAATAGACACACCGATGACGGTGGTGTCCTGAGCGAATGTCGGGGTAGCGGCCATTGCGACCGCCACGCCGAGCGCCCCTGTCAAAGTCTTCAGTTCCATAGTCTTCCCTCCCTTGGTTACACTTCACTCGAAACGGGTCAGCCTTCCGCCTTCTTGTCGCGCTGAAGCACGACCGCCAGAACGATGATGACCCCCTGTATGGCGCCGTTCAGATACGGACTCACCATGTCAGTCAGGTTAAGGATATTGCCGATCAGGCTCAGGATAAGAACACCGATCACGGTTCCCCAGACGCGACCGAAGCCGCCTTTCAGGACCGTGCCGCCGATGATCACGGCGGCGATGGCCTCCAATTCCCACAAGACACCGGTCGCGCTGGACGCTGATCCGAGCCGTGGCACATACATGATCGTCGCGACGCCGACGAGGATACCAAGCAGCACATAGGTTGCCATGCGCACGCGCCCCACATGCACGGCTGAATAGCGGGCGACCTTTTCATTTGACCCGATGGCTGCGCAATGACGTCCAAATGCTGTGTGGCGCATGACAACTTCGCCAATGATCGCAACCAGGGCAAAGATGATGATGGGCCAGCTGATACCGAACAGCCCGCCGTAATAGACCGGCCCGTAAATCTCGCGCAGTCCAAAATCGAGCGACAAGGTGCCACCATCTGCCAGCCATGTCACGAGTGAGCGATAAATACCCATGCTGCCAAGCGTCACGATGAACGCCTCGATCCGCATATGGGTGATCAGAAAGCCGTTCAGCCCCCCGGCCAGCAGCCCCGCGACGAGCGCCGTTAGCATACCGACCAGTATAACCCCGACCCCCGACCCCATCGCGGGCAGAAGTGCATTCATTACGAGGATCATCAGCCCCGCAATGAACGCCGCCATCGACCCGACCGACAGGTCGAGACCGCCTGCGGTGATCACGAATGTCATGCCCACAGCGATGATCCCGATAAATGCGGATCGCGCCAGAACGTTGGTGATGTTGGCGTAGCTAAGGAAGTTCGGGTTCATCAGCGCCCCGATGACGACCAGCACGATGAGCGCCAGAATTGGCCCAAGGATATGCAGATCCAGAAATGGGCTGGCACGGTTGCTGGCGGGTTTCACGGATACGGTGTCACTCATGACCTTGCTGTTCCCCTTCAAGCCCCATCGCTAGACGGACAATGGTTTCTTCGTTCACGTCATTGCCCTCTACCTCGCCGACGATGCGACCGGAACGCATGACGACCACCCGATCAGCCAGCCCGATGACTTCCGACATCTCGGATGAAATGACGATAATGGATTTACCGGCCTGCGCCAGCGTGTGGATGAACTCGTAGATTTGCTGCTTCGTGCCGATGTCGATTCCACGTGTTGGTTCGTCGATGATGACGACCTCGGGCTCTGACAGCATGGTCTTGGCGATCAGAAGCTTCTGCTGATTGCCGCCGGACAGGTTGCCGACGAGAACCTCCCGGGTGGGCGCACGTATGTCAAAATCATTGATCGACTTGTCCAGCGCGGCCTCTTCCGATTTGCGGTCGATCAGCCCCGTGGTGAACTTTTCCAGCGACAGAAGCGTCAGGTTTTCCCGCATTCCCTTGTCGAGCAGCAACCCGCGGGATTTCCGGTCTTCCGTCAGATAGGCAACGCCTGCGCGTTTGGCATCAGACAGACCATTTATTTCAATGTCCTGGCCATTGATCTTGATGTTGCCCCGATGACTACGCAGGCCAACGACACCTTCCATCAGTTCCGTTCGTCCCGATCCAATCAGCCCAGCAAAGCCAAGGATCTCGCCCTTGCGCAAGTGAAAGGAGGCGTGTGCGACAAAGCCCGGCACCTCAAGATCCGTGACTTCCAGAACGGGTTGATCCGCGTCCGCGCCAGTCTTGGGCGGGAACAGGTTCGACAATTCACGCCCCACCATGGCTTCAGCCATCTGGTCCTGTGTCAGGTCGGCGGCTGACTTGGTCATGATTCGGTGACCATCGCGCATGATCGTGATCCGGTCGGCAATCCGTGCGACCTCATCCAGCTTGTGCGAGGTGAACAAAATGGCCGTGCCCTCGGCGCGCAACCGGTCCACCTGTTCAAAAAGCACCTCGGATTCGCGGTTGGTCAGCACGGCAGTCGGTTCATCCATGATCAGAACGCGCGCCTTGCGCGACAGCGCCTTCGCAATCTCGACCATCTGTTTGTCGGGGACGGAGATATCCATCACCCGCGCGTCGGGGTCCACGTCGCAATTGAGCCGCTGCAGCAGTTCGCGGGTCTTGGTGCGCATCGCGGTCTTGTCGAGAAACAGGCCCTTCCTGATCTCGCGCCCGAGGAAAATGTTTTGTTCTACGGACAGTTGCTCGGCGAGGTTGAACTCCTGATGGATCATGACGACGCCCTGATCCTCGGCTTGTTCGGAATTGACGAAGCTCACGGGGTGGCCGTCCAGTTCCACGCTGCCAGATGTGGCCGACAGGTAACCCGCAAGAATTTTCATCGTCGTCGACTTGCCCGCACCGTTCTCGCCGATCAGGGCATGCACCTCGCCCGGCCTAAGATCGAAGTCGATATCGAACAGGATCTGGACCGGGCCGAAGCTTTTGTACACCGCCCGAAGGGCCAGCGCCGCCGGGGCGCTGTGCGGTTCGGGCGATGCCACGGTGGCTGTCGCCGGCACGGTCATCCGAGTTTGACCCAAGCTGCGTCACGCCTGGAAGACCGCACGCAAGCGTCGATGAACTGCACACCGATCAAGCCGTCCTGCACGGTTGGATACAGCAGATCGTCAGGTAGCGACTGCCCCAAGCGCTTCGCTTCGATCGCGCGGGCTGCTTCAGCATAGATGTTTGCGAAGCCTTCCAGATAACCTTCCGGATGGCCCGGCGGAATACGGGATGCCGAGAGGTTGCCTGCTGTCGCCCCTGCCCCGTTGCGGGTCAGCAACTGCTTGGGCTGGCCAAACGACGTGAACCACATCTGGTTGGGGTTTTCCTGCGCCCACTCGATGCCCCCCTTGGAGCCATAAACCCGCAACCGCAACGCATTTTCGTTGCCGGGTGCGACCTGAGATGACCACAGCATTCCGCGCGCACCACCCTGGAAACGCATCATGACATGGGCGTTGTCATCAAGCTGGCGACCCGGCACGAAGCTTTGTAGATCGGCGCTGAGTGCCTCGAGTTCCAGCCCAGTCACGAAGCTGGCAAGGTTGAAGGCATGCGTGCCGATATCACCGATGCAGCCGCCGGCACCAGAGCGTTCAGGATCGGTACGCCAGACGGCTTGCTTGGCCCCTTCGTTTTCCATCGGCTCGGTCAGCCAGTCCTGCGGATATTCGACCTGCACAAGACGGATCTCACCCAGATCGCCGGAGGCCACCATCTCTCGCGCCTGACGGATCAGTGGGTATCCGGTGTAGTTATGGGTCAGAATGAACAGCGCATCCGAGTCTTCTGCCGCCTTGACCAGCTTCTTGGCGTCCGGCAGCGTGGATGTCAGTGGCTTGTCGCAGATCACATGGATGCCACGTTTAAGGAATTCCCGCGCGGCGGTGAAATGCACATGGTTGGGTGTGACGATGGCCACGGCTTCGATCCCGTTTTTTAACCGTGCCTCGCGGATCGCCATGTCCTTGAAGCTGTCATAGATGCGATCATCGGCGAGGCCCAGTGCGCGCCCCGATTGCTGCGCCTTTTCGGGCGTCGAGGACAGCGCACCGGCCACCAGTTCATACTTGTCGTCGATACGCGAGGCGATGCGATGAACGCCTCCGATAAACGCATCCTTGCCGCCACCCACCATACCCAGACGGATACGGCCGATGTTTTGTTCGTTCTTGCCTTCGATTGCCATGATCAAGCCTCCAGCCCCAGCATACGACGGTTCATCGCGTCATCGGTGCCGCCGCCGGCAAAATCGTCGAAGGCTTTCTCTGTCACGCGGATGATGTGATCACTGACGAACTGTGCGCCTTCGCGTGCGCCGTCCTCGGGGTGCTTCAGGCAGCATTCCCATTCAACCACGGCCCATCCGTCGAAATCATTCGCGGCCATCTTCGAGAATACAGCCCCGAAATCAACTTGACCATCTCCAAGGCTACGGAAGCGACCAGCGCGATCCACCCAGCCCTGGAACCCACCATAGACACCTTGGCGCCCTGTCGGATTGAATTCTGCATCTTTGACGTGGAACATCTTGATGCGGTCTTTGTAGATGTCGATGTTGTCCAGATAATCCAGACATTGCAGCACATAATGCGACGGATCGTAGAGCATGTTGCATCGTGCATGGTTGCCGACCCTCTCAAGGAACATCTCGAACGTAACGCCGTCATGAAGATCCTCACCCGGATGAATCTCAAAGCAGACGTCCACACCGCAATCGTCAGCGTGGTCAAGGATCGGGTGCCAGCGCTTGGCCAGTTCATCGAACGCGGCCTCGACCAGCCCGGCAGGACGCTGCGGCCATGGATACATGAAGGGCCAGGCTAGCGCGCCCGAGAACGACGCCATTTCCGTGATGCCCATGTTCTTCGAGGCCGACAGCGCCTTTTTGACCTGATCGACTGCCCATTCTTGCCGTGCCTTCGGATTGCCGCGTACTTCCGGGACGGCGAACCCGTCAAACGCTTCGTCATAGGCTGGATGAACGGCAACGAGTTGGCCTTGAAGGTGCGTTGACAACTCTGTCACTTCGACACCGTTCTCCGTCGCCTTTCCCTTGAATTCATCGCAATAATCTTTCGACTCCGCTGCTTTGTCCAAGTCGATCAGCGACGACACGAAGCTGGGCACCTGCACGCCCTTGTATCCGCAATCAGCCGACCATTTGGTGATATTGTCCCAACTGTCGAACGGCGCTTCGTCGCCCGCGAATTGCGCCAGGAACAGCGCGGGGCCCTTGATCGTCTTCATCCTAAGTCTTCCTCCATGATTGTTTGCGTGTCGAAGCACGTCATGTCTCGCCTACGCGAACCAATGGCTCGGCTGGCTGTGGTGCTGAAATTTCGCCGGGCTGCGGAAGGTTGTCCCGCACATAGACACCGATGCCGATCGCGGCCCGCGCCTCGGAAATCGCTTGCCCGTCGCTGAGCGCGCGAAGCAACTCGATGGCCGTCGTGATCTCGCGCTCCGGCGCCTGGTCGATCACGATGTCGATCAGCCCGGCTTCGACACCCTGACGCGTCACCTGCAGAAGATCGTGCGCGATCGTGACAGGCCGGTGTTCGAACGTGACATTGGCCACAGCCTCGATCAGCCCCTGATTGCCCGCGCCGATGTTGTAGATGCCAGCCAGGTCTTCGTTACGAAGTGCCTCGCTGACCAACCGTTCGACATGGTTTCGGTCATCGAGCGTCTCGACACTTGGCATAACGTCAACATGTGGGAAATCCTCGCGCATGATCTGGTCAAAGCCGAGCCGTCGTTCCAGATGGTCGCGTGCGATCATTGACCCGGCGAGCACGGCCACCTTGCCACCCGTTCGGCTCAAATATCGACCCATGAAGCGTGCCGCAGTACGCCCTGCCGCCACATTGTCGATCCCCACATAACCGTGACGGCCGGAACTTGGCAGGTCGGAGACCAGCGTCAGCACCTGCACGCCGCGCTGGATCAGTCGCCTGATCGCATCGCGCACGACTTGCGACTCTGTCGCAACGATTGCTACACCGTCGATTCGGCTGGCATCGATCTGGTCGATTTCCTCAACCAGCGCATCGGAGTCGAATCCCGGCACCAAGCGCAATTCAAGCACGGTGCGCAACAATGCCGCTTCGGGCTCCTTGGCGCGCACCAGATTGCGAAGTGTGGAAAAGAAAGCATTGTCGCCTTCCGGCAAAACGAACATCAGCCGGTAGTTACGCTTTCGGGACAGGTTGGCAGCCGACAAATCACGCACGTAATTCAGTTCCGCGATGGCCCTGGCCACCAGCGCATGCTTGCGCATCGACACGCCCCCCCGGTTGTTCACGACCCGATCGACGGTCGCAATGCTGACACCTGCTGCCTGAGCAACATCCTTGATGGTTGGCCGCACCACGGATTCTCCTCCCTCACAGCAAGCTGCGTCAGGAACTGAGTTACGTCAATCAGAATTTGACGGACAATCTGATCTAGACCGGCAACGGCCGTTGGTCAGCGATACTTTCCATTGTGATATAAGAGGTTACAGCGTCAAGTTCGACCTTCTCTATGATCCGTTGGTAGATCCGGTCGAAATCATTCATGTCCTGAGCAACGACCTTCAACATGTAATCGTAATCTCCGGCAATTCGGTAGAAATCGATGACGTTGTCGATCAATGTGATAGCCCGTCTGAAGGTATCGAGCCACTCCTTGGAATGGTGCCGCGTGCGGATCATCACAAAGGCAGTCAAGGTCAGCCCAACGCCCGGCGCGTCAAGGGTCACGGTTTGGTTCTTAATCAGGCCCCTTTCCTTAATGGCCTTTAGACGCCGCCAACACGCATTCTGCGACAGACCAACTCTCTCGGCAAGATCGCGCTGCGACAGCGACGCGTCCAACTGAAGTTCACGCAGCAATTTTCTATCAATTTCATCCATACCCGTCGCAGTATAGTTCATTTGACACATAGTTACGTTATCTTTTGCTTGGTTTGATAGTATTTTTCTACATTCGCAGCATTAGGTTCATAGAAATTGAACCACGAGGCGAGAAAATGACCCAAGCGACGCGCAGCAGACTCTTGCAGGATTTCCGGCACTCCATCATTGGCGGTGGTCTGGCCGGGCTTCAAGCGGGGTTGATCGGTGATGGAACACCCGTGGAAGGACCGTTTGGTATCCATCCACTTCTGTACGCCGACTATGTCGCCTCGGGCAGGGCGTTGCGCCAAGTGGAAGGTTTCGTGGCTGAACGCCTTCTGCCCTACTACGCCAACAGTCACACCGAAGCCTCGTATTGCGGGGCGACAATGACGCGCACACGGCAAGAGGCCCGCCAGATCATCGCCGACCATGTTGGTGCAGATGCATGTCATGCAGTGGTTTTCGCAGGTTCCGGAGCGACGGCGGGAATCAACCGGCTGGTACATCTGACGGGTGCAGCACAAGCGGTGCGCGACAGGGCCCGCGTGGTCGTTCTGATCGGCCCTTATGAGCATCACTCAAACATTCTGCCATGGCGGGAATGCGGGGCTGAGGTCATCGAGATTGACGAAGCCGAGAATGGTGGTCCAGACCTCGATCACCTGCGCTCTGTGTGCGCGGCCACGCACGATGCTGAGTTGCGGATCGGGACATTCTCCGCCGGATCGAACGTGACAGGCATCCTGACCGACACGGACGCGGTTACTTCCATTCTACGAGAGAACGGTATTGTATCCATCTGGGACTACGCCGGGGCTGGCCCCTATGTTTCCATCGATATGCGCACGGGCACTGCCTATGAGAAAGACGCCGTCGTTTTCTCGCCGCATAAGTTCATCGGCGGACCCGCGGCTTCTGGCGTGCTGGTCGTGCGCAGAGACATCCAGGGAAATTTGACGCCATCTGTGACTGGGGGCGGAACGGTGCGTTTCGTATCTCCGTACGGGCACGACTACAGCACCGATCTTGTTGCGCGGGAAGAGGCTGGCACGCCGAACGTCCTGGGCGACTTGCGAGCCGCGATGGCGGTGATCGTGAAGGAAGCCATCGGGCAGAGCTATATGGATCGTCGACATGCGGAACTGCGCCAGCGCGCTCTGGACATCTGGGCCGCGAACCGGTCGATCGAGTTGCTCGGCAAGACGACCAAGGATCAGTTGCCGATCTTTTCCTTCCGCGTTCGCAATACGCGTGACGGCGGTTTCATTCATCAGCAATTGTTCACGCGAATGCTCAGCGATTGCTATGGCATACAGGCACGAGGCGGCTGCGCCTGCGCCGGCCCCTATGCACACAGGTTGCTTGGTATCGGCAAGGCGCAAAGCGATCGGATGCGGGCGGAAATCCTTGCCGGGCACGAAACTGAAAAACCTGGCTGGACCCGCCTGAACTTCAGCGCATTGCTGACAGATGACAAAGGTGATCGGATCATTGCCGCGGTGGATGAACTGGCGCGCAACCCCTTCCCCATGGCCGATCAGTATCGCTGCGATCCGGCCACAGCGCGGTTTGCTCCCTCGCCTCTTGCCGAAGCGGGTTGATGCGCTGATGCCGCTCTGACGGGTCGCTGGCGTAAATCGGTGGAGCCCCCCGCTGCATCGGTGTATGGCGATCCGCAGACAAAGCGTGCTGTTCGAGAACGAAAGGGAACCCAATGACGGCATATGTGCTGACGGTGCAGTGTAAATCGACGCGCGGAGTGGTCGCGGCGATCTCGGGTTGTCTTGCCGGACAGGGCTGCAACATTACCGACAGTGCACAATTCGACGATCAGGAAACAGGTCGTTTCTTCATGCGCGTCAGTTTCGTTCCGGAAACTGGCACCCCGATTGAAACCATCGAATCCGCGTTCGCCGAAGCCGCCGCCCCTTTTAACATGCGTTTCAGTTTTTTCGACGCGGCCGAGAAGGTGAAGGTCATGATCATGGTGTCGCGCTTCGGGCACTGCCTGAACGATCTTCTCTATCGCTGGCGGATCGGCGGCTTGCCGGTGGATATCGTGGGCGTGATTTCGAACCACTTGGATTACCAGAAGGTTGTCGTAAATCACGACATCCCGTTTCATTACATCAAGGTCACGAAAGACAACAAGGCCGAGGCCGAAGCCAAGCAGATGGAAGTGATACGTGAAAGCGGCGCGGAGTTGGTCGTATTAGCGCGCTACATGCAGATTCTGTCGGATCGGATGTGTCAGGAAATGTCAGGTCGCATTATCAACATCCACCATTCGTTCCTGCCGTCCTTCAAGGGTGCGAACCCCTACAAGCAGGCTTATGAGCGCGGTGTGAAACTCATCGGTGCGACGGCGCATTACGTGACCGCCGATCTGGATGAAGGCCCGATCATCGAGCAGGACATCGTCCGCGTCACCCATGCCCAAAGCGCGTCGGACTACGTCTCGCTCGGGCGGGATGTCGAAAGTCAGGTGCTGGCACGCGCCGTGCACGCGCATATCCATCACCGCTCCTTCGTCAACGGGTCAAAAACCGTCGTGTTTCCCGCAAGCCCGAACAGCTTCGCGTCAGAGCGGATGGGGTAAGCCTTAGACCTTTACCCCTTCCCGCTCGCGCATCTTGTTGTAGCGAATGGACGAGTAGAGCGACAGACCGATCAAGCCTGCGCCCAGAAGTCCCGTGATGACTTCGGGAATATGCCACATTGACTGGGCAAACATGATGATCGACAGCGCAAGGATCGAATAGAACGCGCCGTGTTCGAGATAGCGGAACTGTGACAACGTCTGCTTTTCGACCAGCATGATCGTCATGGACCGCACATACATCGCCCCGATACCGAGCCCGATAGCGATCAGGAACAGGTTCTTGGTCAGGGCAAACGCGCCGATCACGCCGTCGAAGCTGAAGCTTGCATCAAGTACCTCTAGGTAAAGGAACGCACCGAGCCCGCCTGCTCGAACGGCCGCGTTCGTCTGCTGCTGTGCATCGAGTATATGGCCGAGCGTGTCGACAGCAGTGAACGTCAACAGACCCCAAAGGGCGGCGAACAGGAACGTCCTGTCATCCGGTGACGGCAGAGCCGAGGCAAACCCCATGACGATCATTAGCACGAGGGCGATTTCCAACCCGCGGATTGAGGCGCAACTGCGCAACCGGCGTTCGACCGAGCATAGCCAGTCGATCTCCTTGTGCTCGTCGATGAAATAGGTCAGCCCCACCATCATCAGAAAGGTGCCGCCGAAGGCGGCAATAGACAGATGTGCCTCATTGATGATGCGGGCATATTCCTGAGGCTGTGTTGCCGCCAGCGAAATGGCGGACCACGGCCCTATCTTTGCAGCGATGGCCACGATAGCCAGCGGGAAAACGATCCTCATCCCGAACACCGCGATCAGGATGCCCCAGGTCAGAAAGCGCTGACGCCAAATGGGCGTCATTTCCTTCAACTTGTTGGCATTGACGATGGCGTTATCGAAGGACAGCGATATTTCAAGGACGGCCAGGACCGTCCCAATCAACAGGAAGGACAACGCCCCGGCCATTGTTCCCGAATAAGACCAGCCCAGCCAGAAGGATAGAATCAGCCCCAGAAATGTAACGATGAAGGCCCATTTGAAGTAACCATATGCCGTTTTCATGTGAGCCTTGTTCACCATCCGTTGCAGTTCAGTTGACCGGCGTCAGCAGGGGTTTGCCCGCAAAATGCGCCGCCAGATTATCCACCACGAGTTGGGACATCGCAGCGCGAGTTTCAATAGTGCCCGACGCGTGATGCGGATAAAGTGTTACGTTTTCGAGCGCGGCGAAGGCCGGATCAATGTCAGGTTCATTCAGGAATACGTCGAGACCAGCCGCGCCAAGCTTACCTGATTGCAGGGCCTCGATCATCGCAGGTTCGTCAACGACCGTTCCGCGCGAGACATTTATGAGCGCCCCATCCGGTCCCAAGGCTTCGATCACGTCTTTGGAGATGAGACCTCGTGTACCTTCTCCGCCAGCCGTGATGACAATCATGATATCCACGTCTTGCGCCATTTCCTTCAGGTCCGCGTAGTAGGGATAATCCACTGCGTCCTGCTTGTTCCGACCGTGATAGACGATGTTCAGCCCAAAGGGCGTAGCGCGTTCCGCGATTGCCTTGCCGATGCGACCAAGACCAACAACTCCAAGTTTCTTGCCACGTGTCGACCGCAGCAACGGCATCGGTCCCGACTTGGCCCACTCTCCGGAGCGAGCATAGGCATCGCCCTTGACCAACCCGCGCTGCACGGCCAGCAACAGCATGATTGCGGTGTCCGCCACATCGTCGTTCAGTACGTCGGGCGTATTCGTGACTGTCACGCCATGATCATTGCAGGCCGCCAGATCGACGGTGTCGTAGCCCACACTGGACAGGGACGCGATCTTCAAATTCGGCATCCGCTCGATCTGCGCACGCGTGATGCCCGAACCGCCCGATGTTACGACCGCTTCGATCTTGTCGCCCACTTCAGCCAGAAGCGCGTCGGGATCACCAACCTGATCATAGCGGTGAAGCGTGTAGGCCGCTTCAAGCTGTTTCATCTGATCCGGACGGATTTCCTGCAACACCAGAACATCGGGCTTCATTTTAGGTGATCTCCCATTTTTCGCCATCGAGTAGCGGTCAAGTTGCAACAAGCTGTAAAACGACTTGTCAAAGGATGGAAGGGCTGGACGGTTGCAATGCTAACATGCTAGCTAAGGCCAGCCCGTCAGGAGACCAAGATGACAAGCAAGACGATCCTTCTTCACCCCGATGACACCGTAGCGATCGCGCTCGAAGACTTGCCCGCAGGCATTCAACTGCCCGACCACGGCATCACAACGACGGGAGCGATCAATCGCGGCCACAAGATCGCGCTTCGTGATGTGCTGGCGGGAGAGAAGATCCATCGCTATGGTCAGATCATCGGGCAAGCGACGAAAGACATCAAGGCAGGGGATCACATCCATTCACACAACATGGGGATGGGTGAACACTCCCGCGACTACGCCATCGCGCAAGCGAATTCTCCGCTGCCCGCAATCGAAGATGGCCGCACCTTCATGGGCTACCGGCGCAGCGACGGAAAAGCCGGTACGCGAAACTATCTGGGCATTGTTACGACAGTGAACTGCTCGGGTAGCGTCGCGAGGTTCATCGCGGAAGCCGTTGAGAAATCGGACTGGTTCCAACGGATGGAAAATATCGATGGTGTCGTACCCATCGCCCATAGCGGTGGTTGTGGTATGTCGGGTACGGATGAAGGGTACGACACCCTTTTCCGCACGATTTCAGGCTACGCGCGGCACCCGAATTTCGGTGGCGTGCTGTTGGTCGGACTGGGCTGCGAGGTTATGCAGATTCCGGCGCTGGTCGGCGCTGGTCGGCTGCGCGATGACAACAATTTCCGCTATATGACCATCCAGCAGACAGGCGGAACCCGCCGCACCATCGAGGAAGGCCTGAAGGTTCTGCGCGAGATGGGCGAGATCGCGAACAAGGCCACGCGCGAACCGATCCCCGTCTCCGAGATTACCGTTGGCATGCAATGCGGTGGGTCCGATGGTTATTCCGGGATTACCGCAAACCCGGCGCTTGGCTATGCTTCCGACCTTCTGGTGCGGCGTGGCGGCTCGACAATCCTGTCGGAGACCCCTGAAATCTATGGCGCGGAGCACCTTCTGACGCGGCGCGCGGTGGCTTCCCAGGTCGCTGAAGACCTGATCGCGCGGATCGCTTGGTGGGAAGACTACACCGCGACGCGCGGCGGGGAGATGGACAACAACCCCTCGCCCGGCAACAAGCGCGGCGGATTGACGACCATCCTGGAAAAGTCCCTCGGGGCTGTCGCCAAAAGCGGTACGGCGCCGCTAGCCGGCTTTTATAAATTCGCGGAACCCGTCGATCGCAAAGGCTTCGTCTATATGGACAGTCCTGGATACGACCCGTGCTCTGTCACCGGCCAGATCGCCAGCGGTGCGAACCTGATCATCTTCACGACGGGTCGCGGGTCGGTGTCGGGATACAAGCCGACGCCGGGCATCAAATTGGCGACAAACAGTGAAATGTATGCTCGTATGTCCGAGGACATGGACATCAACTGCGGCGATATCGTGACCGATGGCGTCAGCCTCGAACAAAAAGGCGAAGAAATTTTCGAGATGATGATCCGCGTCGCGTCGGGCGAACGCACCAAGAGCGAACAACTCGGTTTCGGCGGAGCTGAATTTGTGCCGTGGCAGATCGGTGCTGTGATGTAAGACAATTTGAAAGGCGCGGAATGGGCGTGACAAAAACGGATCTGGTCTACACCGCTTTGCGGGAAATGATCCTGAGCGGCGATTTGCCTCCGGGCGCTGCGATCAGCAAGGGGGAGTTGGCCGAGAAACTGAATGCATCACGTCAGCCGATATCCGGCGCGGTGGACAGGTTGGCCTTTGAGGGCTTGGTCGAAATTGTTCCTCAGCACGGATCATTCGTATCTCAGCTGGATGCAACGGCAATCGCCGATTGGTTCATGATCCGTACGGCACTTGAAGCCGAATGTGCGGCGCGGTTCGCGGAGGCGAACGAGCGCCCGACCGAGGCGCTGGAAAGAAACCTGCGCTATCAAAGGGTTGCCGCAGATGCAGGCGACGTCACCGGCTTTTACGAACTGGATGTCGAGTTTCACCGGATTATCACGGAATTTTCCGCGTCCGAGATGGCGCAATCCATGCTAAGGCAAGCACAGGCCAATCTGGATCGTGCCCGCCGGGCGTTGTTGCCCAACCCCGGCCAGCCCGCCCGAACGCTCGCGGCGCATGAAGGGATATTCGAAGCTATTTCCAGCAGTAAGGGTGCGAAGTCCGCAAAGCTGATGCGCAGCCATTTGACCGAAGTAGCCGATCTGCTTCAGGCATTCGCTCAGGTGAACACGGACCCCTCTGGCAAGCGCGCCTTGGGCTGACGCGTTAGAATGGTAGTTCGACGCCGAAATCCTGCGCGAGATCTTCGAACTCCGTCAGGGTAACCGGATCAAGCGGCATGCCATGTGTTCGCCGCTCCTTCGCCCGCACCCATTCGCGATCCCCCGGAGCCATCACCCGCATCCCGTCACGGGCGGGCGACTGCCTGAGTTGCTCCAGATACCGGCGCATACCGCCTTCGAACAGCGCCCGACCGACGAAACCATCCGGGTCGATCACCAGAATGAATGCCCCCATTTCGCGCTGGGTCGAAAAGTCGGGGCCAGGCATCGGCGCGATCTCCGGGCTGAACCGCATGCCTGTCAGGGCTGCCGAAAGTATCTCGGCAACACCACCCAACCCCGCGCCCTTAAACCCGAACTCACCGCCTAGCGGCACCAACATTTCAGCGGCCGCGGGATCATGCGTGTTCAACCCGTCAGCATCTGACGCGACCAACTCAGGCAGCTCCTGCCCAAGGCTCTTGTAAAGCTGCACGCGGTTATAGGGCACAGCACTGGTCGCCATATCCAAAAGCCATGGATCGTCGCCTCCGCTTGGCGCCGCCACCGAGATCGGATTTGTTCCGTGAAACCGTGTAGCCCCGTCATGCAGCCGCACGAAACTGTCGGAATTGCATGTGGCGAGTGCGATGAACCCTTGCTGCGCAGCGTGCAGGGTGAAGGCTCCTGCGGGGCCGAAATGGGATGAGTTCCGGATACCGACCGCCGCAATCCCTGCATCACGCGCCATCTCGATCGCATGATCTGTGGCGACGTAAGCGACGTGCGCCCCGTGACCATGATCACCATCAAGTAAACCGCTGCCAGCCTTGACGCGTGTGAATTCCATCTTCGGCTGGCCGTTGACCCGTCCACCCCTGATCGCCGTAATGTAGTGAGGCAGCAGTCGCACACCGTGGCTTTCCACCGCGTGGATCGAGGCATGCATCATCGCACGGGTCGCATCCGTTGCCGTCTCGATGTCCGCGCCTGCACGGGTAAACACGGCTTCACAGAAATCTTTCAGATGGTCCGCGTTGACCAAAACCAGATCATTCATCCGCTTTCTCTCCCGGCTGCAATGCGACTGCGTCCAGCCAGTCTTCGGACAGATCCAGATCATGGATGAAGTGGTCGGAAAACATATCTCTTACTTTGGGAAAATCAATCTGGAGCCCACTCAGATGCTTGGACATGGCGCTGGCCGCGCGATCAATATCTTTCGCGCGCATAGCCCTTAGCACCGCGTCATGTTCTTCCATAGCTGTCGCCATTCGACCTGATACCGGTAGCGTTAGGCGGCGATACCGATCGACTTGAACCTTTACCGACGCGATCAGGCGCCAGATCCCCGGCAGGCGCGAAATCTCCGCGATGCGAATATGAAACAACTCGTCGGCTTCGTGAAAGGCATTCTCGTCTTCACGCGCTATCGCCTTTGCCTGCTGTACAATCAGCGCGTCCAGGTCTTCGAGTTGGTTCTGCGCAGCGAGTTCGGTTGCACGCCGCACGGTAACATCTTCCAATGCCCGCCGTGCAATCAACGCCTCAGGCAACGCGGACATGGGAATCCTGCCGACGAACGTACCGGATTTGGGAACGATTTCGACAAGTTGTTCTTCAGCGAGGCGTAGAACAGCGTCACGGATCGGCGTACGCGATACACCTTCTTCCGACGCGATTTCACGTTCGAGGATTGGCGTCCCCGGTGTCATTTCCATTGAAACAATCGCATGTCGCAACTTGCGATAGATTATCTCGGAATATGTCGATCCTCCACGCGTCAGAAATTGTGCCGGACCGGTCGGCGCCGTGTTTGGCGCCCTGCGCTTGCGGGGTCTCGAAGTCACCTCGCCCTTGTTTTGTGGCATTCCGCTTGCCTCCTTTGCCCCGAAACTCTCTGACGCAGCGAAAAGTTTCTTGACCTGCGCATTAACTTGTATTTCAGTTAACGGGCAAGCTCTGGCATCTGTCAAGATTCCCCGGAGCAAGCGAACACCCCTAGCGGGTTGTCTTGGGAGGAAAAAATGAAGTTTAAAAATGTCGCGTCCGCGATCGCTGCGGGCTGTATAGCTCTTGGCATGTCCACTTCGGCCTATGCCGCTGAACTGAAATGGGCGCATGTCTATGAAATTGGATCAAGCTACCACAAATATGCCGAATGGGCTGCGGAAGAGATAAGCAACCGCACCGATGGGCGTGTAGAGATCAAGGTTTTTCCGGCTTCATCCTTGGGTAAGGAAGTCGAAATCAACGAAGGCCTCGGCATTGGCGCGGTAGATATCATCTATACCGGCCCAAGCTTCGTGGAACGCTATTACGGCCCCATCGCGATTTCGGACTATCCGTTCATCATGCGTGGCTATGATCATTGGCAAACCTATCGCGACAGTGACCTGTTCGCCGAACTGTCGGATGGCTATCACGATGCGACGGGCAATCAGGTGATCGATCTGGTCTATTACGGCCAGCGCCACGTGACATCGAACAAGCCGATCCTCGAACCATCCGACATGGAAGGGCTGAAGATCCGCGTTCCGAACTCGCCCCTGATGCTGATGTTCCCCAATGCCGTAGGTGCCAACCCGACGCCGATGGCCTTCTCGGAGGTCTACCTTGCGCTGCAGCAAGGGGTTGTCGACGCGCAGGAAAACCCGCTGCCGACCATCCAGTTCAAGAAGTTCTACGAGGTGCAGTCGGACATCAACCTGACCGGCCACATCCTGAACTCGCTGTTGATCATCGCGTCCGACAACGCGTTGGCTCAGGTCGGCGATGACGAGGCGGCGCTGCGCGAGGTGCTGTCTGAGGCCTCCACCAAGATCTCGGAAGAAATCTACCAATCCGAAACGGATCTGATCCAGTGGTTCCGCGATGAAGGCATCAATGTGAACGAAGTCGACCGTGCGCCTTTCCAGGCCGCTGTCGAGCCCCTGCTGACCGGTGACGGCGTGCCCTACACGATGGAGCACTACGAACGCCTGCAAGATCTCTGAGACAGCTGAATGGCTGGACATACCACCGATGAGGGGCGCGCCGGAGATGCGCGCCCTGACATCACCTTTGCAGATGAAGGGGTCGACATTTCCGACTTTCGGATCTGGGACCTGCCCGGGCTGATCGCCCTTTGGGGGTTGGCGATTATCGTCTTCCTGCAATTCTTCACGCGCTATGTTCTTAACGACAGCCTCGCCTGGACCGAAGAAATCGCGCGTTACGTCCTGATCCTCGTGGCGTTTCTGGGCGCGATTTCGGTGACGCGCAAAGGCACGCACATCTTTCTGGAGTTCTTTTACCGCTATCTTTCACCCGTCGCAGGCAAATGGATGTCCGTCGCGATGGAGTTTGTTTCGACGGTATTCTGGGGTTATCTGGCCTGGCAGGCGGTATTGCTGGCGCAAAAGACCAAAACCAAGATGGCATCTGCAGAAATCCCAAAGAGCCTTGTCTATTGGTCAGTCGCGGCAAGCCTTGGGGTAATGACCCTGTTCTGCATCTATTGGCTGCTGCGCAAAATCCGCCAGGATCCTGACGACGTCATCCGCGAACTCGAAGAACATTCCCTGCACGACTTACACGAAAGCGGCCCACAGACATGAGCCTCGCCCTTCTGTTTCTCATCCTGTTCCTGTTGCTTGTGGCAGGCGCACCGGTCGCGGTTGCGCTGGGGCTGTCTTCGCTGATCTTCATCATGCTCGAAGGCATGCCAAGCGTCGTCGTGCTGCACAACATGGTCAACGGCATCAATTCCTTCCCGCTGATCGCGGTGCCCTTCTTCATCATGGCCGGGCATCTGATGAATACCGCGGGCATCACCACCAAAATCTTCAATTTCGCCCGTGCCGCCGTGGGTTGGATGTATGGCGGGTTAGGCCACGTCAATGTCGGTGCCAGCGTTATCTTTGCGGGCATGTCAGGCGCGGCTGTCGCCGATGCGGGCGGGCTTGGAAACATCGAAATCAAGGCCATGCGCGAAGCGGGCTACGACTCCGATTTCTCTGTCGGGATCACGGCTGCCAGTTCTACCATTGGCCCGATCATTCCGCCGTCCCTGCCGCTGGTGGTCTACGGGGTCATCGCCGACACCTCCATCGGGCAGTTGTTCGCCGCGGGTCTGATCCCCGGTCTGTTGATGGCGATGTCGCTGATGGTCATGGTGGCGGTCTATGCCAAGATGCGTAACTACCCGCGCGACGAACGATTTCAGTTCAAACCTTTCCTGCAAGCCTTCGGTGCCGCGATCCTGCCGTTGTTCACGCCGATCATCATCGTGGGCGGCATTCTGACAGGTTGGTTCACCCCGACCGAGGCTGCGATTGCCGCCGTTGCCTATTCCATGTTTCTGGGGCTGGTCGTTTATCGCACGCTTGATTGGAAGCGCATCCTGCGGGTGTCGATGGATACGGTCGAGACAACAGCCTCGATCATGATGATCGTCGCCGCATCCGCCATTTTTGCATGGATCCTGACCGCCAATCAGGTCGCGCAGATGTTCGCTTCCGAACTTCTGGGCCTGACCGAGAACAAGGTCGCAATCCTTCTGATCATCATGCTGATCGTCCTGATCGTCGGGTGTTTCATGGAAACCATTGCGGCGATTACGATCCTGACGCCAGTGCTGCTCCCGGTAGCCGTCCAGATCGGGATCGACCCGGTTCACTTCGGCATCATCCTGATCCTGAACCTCATGATAGGTCTGTTGACGCCGCCAGTGGGCATGGTCCTATACGTATTGTCCAAGGTTTCCGGAGTGCCATTCGAGCGCTGTGTTCTTGCTACTGCCCCGTTCCTGGTGCCCTTGGTCGCAGTATTGCTGTTGCTGACCTTTATCCCCGCGCTATCAATGTGGGTGCCGGTCGCGATTTATCGCTAGGACGACGACTGATCGGCCCTCAAGGGCCGGTCACGGGCGTTTTGCCTTGGAGGTTTCTGATCCGTCGAAACGCATTCATTAGGTGGTATTTCATGAACACTTCCGCTGCCTGACCGTTCCCTGCTAGAATTGCATCATGGATGTCGCGGTGTTCCTGAATGATTGCGTCGGCATATTCACGCTTCAGTTCGAACACATCGTTATTCGTCGTGACGATACTGCTCAAAAGCTGCCCTCTCATCGACCGCAGAACTGAGACAAACAGATCGTTTTCACTGGCCTGAGCAATAGAAAGATGAAAAGCGTAGTCAGCATCCGACCCTGCCTCACCATCTTCGATGCGTTCGCGCAAGACATCCAGCGCGCGACTTACAAAGTCCAGCTGAGTCCTCTTGCCGCGCTCTGCCGCGCAACGAGCAACAACTGGCTCGATCGCCTGCCGTACTTCGTTGATATGGGATAACTCGTCCCAGTCGCTGTGAACAACGGCAGTCAAGTCAGCCGAGGGCCTGTTCGTTACAAAATAGCCGACACCCTGTCGGGCGGTAATCACGCCCTCTTCACGCAGGCGCGTCAGGGCAATCCGGATTACCGGGCGCGAACCACCAAAGGTCTTGCTGATCTCGTTCTCGGACGGCAGCTTGTCACCGACGGAAAATTTTCCCGCTACAATCAGCTCCAGGACACGCAGATAGAGCTCTTCCGCCAATGTGCCACGTTTGAAGGTGGACCGCCCTAGCTGGCTCATAGTAGCCTCCCTTGCTTGATCGTCAGCATAACGCGCTCACTTGCCTTAGGTTCAGTTTTTGGACGCCGCTCCTGCCTCTCCCGTGCCATAAGGTCAAGCAGGTTTACACCGGAGCGCGCGATCCTCTATGTCGTTCTTCATGCCAATCGGAGCCACCGCCCATGCCAACTGAGTTGATCAATGCACTTACTGACCGCCTTGGTGCTCGACGGGTGATCATCGACCCGGAGGCGATGATCCAGCATTTGACCGAGGATCGCGGTCTGTTCAAAGGTGAAGCGTTCGCGGTCGTGTTTCCCGAGACGGTCGACGAGGTCAGCTTCGTTGTCAGGCAGGCTATCAAAGCCAACGTATCTATCGTACCACAAGGCGGGCATACTGGGCTGGTTGGCGGCGCAATTGCCTCTCGGGCCATCATCATCGCGATGGGTCGGATGAACCAGATCCAGTCTTTGGATGCCGTGAATTCAACCATGACCGTCGAGGCGGGCTGCACTTTGCACGATGTGCAACAAGCCGCGCGCGATGCTGACCGGCTGTTTCCCCTGTCGCTCGCGTCCGAAGGCAGTTGCCAGATAGGCGGAAACCTGTCCACGAATGCCGGCGGCGTAAACGTTCTGCGATACGGCAATGCGCGGGAACTTGCCTTGGGTCTGCAAGTCGTGCTGCCCGATGGTCGTATCCTGACTGACTTGTCAGGGCTGCGTAAGAACAACACCGGTTATGATTTGCGTGATCTGTTCATCGGCGCGGAGGGGACGTTGGGCATCATCACCGCCGCAACGCTTAAGCTGTTCCCTCTTCCACGCAAAAAGGTCACGGCCTTCGCGGGCTGCAAATCGGCACATGACGCGCTTGCCCTTTATGACCTGCTGAGGTGCAGCCTTTCCGACAATCTGACTGCATTCGAATACCTGCCACGCTTCGGGTTGGACATCGTGCTGAAACACGCAGACGGCACCCGCGATCCACTGCGAGACACGCATCAGTCCTATGTCCTGATCGAGCTTACCACACCGGATTCGGAGCTGAACCTAGCAGATAGATTGGAAGGCATTCTCGCGGACGCCTTCGAGCGTGACCTGGTGCAAGACGCGACAGTTGCCGCCAGCGAAACCCAATCGGCCGCCCTCTGGGCGCTTCGAGAATACATGTCCGAGAAACAGAAACTTGAAGGTGGCTCGATCAAACACGATATCGCTGTGCCGGTCTCACGCGTGGCGGAATTCATTGATGTCGCGGGGGCGGCTTGCAAGACCCTTCTACCCGGGATCCGGCTATGCCCATTCGGACATATGGGCGACGGGAATCTTCACTTCAACATCAGCCAGCCCGTGGGCATGGACAAGTCGGAGTTCTTGGCGATGTGGGGTCAATTCAACCGTGTCGTACACGATGTTGTCGCCGATTTTGGCGGATCTATCTCCGCCGAGCACGGTATCGGGATGCTGAAACGCGATGAACTGGCCCGCTACAAAGATCCCGTAGCATTGGATGTCATGCGCCTAATCAAACAGGCGCTCGACGCGAAGGGCCTCATGAATCCGGGCAAGGTTATACCGGATTAGAAAGGCCTACAGGGAACATTTCGGATCTTTATGGGGTTGATAAATAGTGATCTGCCACATCGGAGGCCGCAATGGCCAAGAACCACGGGCCCACGATCAAGGACGACGAACTCTACCAGTCGCTGCGCGATGACGGGATGGGCAAGGAAAAGGCCGCGCGCATCGCCAATGCAAAGGCGAACGAAAATATGCATCCGTTCAGGAAGGGTGGGAAAGCGCCACCTTATGAAGAGTGGAGAAAAGAAGAACTGTACGGACGCGCGCAGGAGATCGGTATCGAAGGGCGGTCTGATATGACCAAGGACGAGTTGATCGACGCCCTGCGCTCACGCTGAGCACAGGGCGCAGGTTTTAGTCGTCGACGCAGGTTTGCTTCTGCGATCCCAGGCCCTCGATGCCCAGCTCGATCACGTCACCCTTCTTCAGGAAACGCTGCGGGTTCAGGCCCATGCCGACGCCCGGGGGCGTGCCCGTCGAGATGATGTCACCCGGCTGCAGGGACATGAAGCGGCTCAGATAGCTGACCAGATGCGCAACGCCATACACCATCGTGTTGGAATTGCCGTCCTGCATCTTCTCGCCATTCACGGTCAACCACATGGCAAGGTTCTGCGGATCGGCGATCTCGTCCCTGGTCACCAGCCACGGGCCGGTCGGGCCGAAGGTGTCCGCCGATTTCCCCTTCGTCCACTGACCGTGATGCTCGATCTGGAAAGCGCGTTCGGACACGTCATTGATCGTGCAATAGCCCGCCACGTAATCCAGCGCGTCTTCCTCGGACACGTATTTCGCCGTCTTGCCGATCACGACGCCCAGCTCGACTTCCCAGTCGGTCTTCTCGGACCCGCGCGGGATACGCACATCGTCATCGGGGCCGCAGATGGCAGAGGTGGCCTTCATGAAGATGATCGGCTCGGCCGGAACTTCGGCGCCCGTTTCGGCGGCGTGGTCGGAATAGTTCAGCCCGATGCAGATGAACTTGCCCGTTCCGGACACGCAAGGACCGAGACGCGGAGTGCCGTCCACGATGGGCAGCGTGTCGATGTCCAGCCCGCTCAGCCGGCCGATCCCGTCCGGAGAAATCGTTTCCCCCGCGATATCGTCCACCACGCCGGACAGATCGCGGATATTTCCGTCATTGTCCAGCAAGCCGGGACGCTCCGCACCGGCATCCCCAAATCTCAGCAGTTTCATGTAGCTCTCCTCTAGATAGTCCAGCCGCCATCAATCGCGCAGGCCTGGCCCGTGGTATAGGTCGCATGCGAAAGGTACACGGCCAAATCCGCGATTTCCTCGGCCGCACCCAGGCGGCCCATCGGCTGGCGGGCAATGAATGCAGTGCGAGCGGCGTCATAATCCCCCGTCGCGGCAAGGCGCTCGTCCAGCGAGGGCGATTGAACCGTCCCCGGGCAGATCGCGTTGCACCGGATACCTTGGGTTACGTAATCCGCCGCGACGGCCTTTGTCAGCCCGATCACCGCCGCCTTGGAGACACCGTAGGCGAAACGATTGGGGACGCCCTTCACACTGCTGGCGACGGAAGACATGTTGATGATCGCGCCGTCCTGACGTTCCAACATTCCTGGCAGCACCGCCCGGATCGTGCGGATCATCGCCTTGACGTTCAGATCCAGCGCAAAGTCCAGATCGCTGTCAGGCATGTCCAGCACCGTACCGCCATGCACCACGCCCGCACAATTGAACAGGATATCCACCCGCCCAATCTGCGCGGTAACAGCTGTGACATCCGCATCGCTCAGCACATCGAGACGTGCAGTGTTGATCCCGTCGGGGAGTTCCGCAAGCGCGGTCTCATTTATATCCGTGGCCCATACGGTCGCGCCGGCTGCCTGGAAGGCCAAGGCGCTCGCCCAGCCAATCCCTTGCCCCGCCGCCGTGATCAGAACCGTTTTGCCTTGCAGTATGCTCATGCGTTTTCTTCCCGTCGCTCGACGATGTAGATGTGCTCGCACGCCAGCACCACATCGTCGTTTTGATTGATCACTTCGACTTTCTCAAACACTCGCCCGGATCCCGGACGTTTGGGGTCGTCTTGTTTCCGCGCAATCGTCAGTTTCGTGTGGATTGTATCGCCGATAAACACTGGGCGTACAAACCGAAGTCGGTCATATCCATAGGAAAAGGCGGCGGGGTTGATGACCGTTGCGCTCAGACCGACCCCAATGGCAAACACCATCGTCCCATGCGCAATACGCTGGCCGAATTCGGATTTCGCCATGAATTCACGGTCCATGTGGTGGGGAAAAAAGTCGCCCGTATGGCCGGCATGGACGACAAAATCCGTTTCCGTGATCGTGCGCCCGAATGTTTCGCGGGTATCCCCGATTTCGTATTCTTCAAAGTAAGTGGTGATTTCCATCAAGGCAGGCTTTCGATCGGAGTTGCGGGTGTCGTAGAAGACCGGTAAGCTGCCTCCACCAACGCCATGGTCTTCCACGCATCTTCAACGGACGAAACCAGCGGTTCGTCCCCCGCCGCGGCGCGCTGCAAATTATGCATCCGGCCTGTGAATGCGTCCGGGAACCAAGAACCGGCCAAGGGAACCTCGACCCAGTCGGAGCCCCCCTTGGGGCTGATTTGCAGAATATCCGGCTCTCCGCGAGGGTAGTCGAGATTGACGCCAAGTTGAAGATAAGCCGCGCCTTCTGTCCCGCAAATCCGGAACTCGCAGGCCTGGTGCGTCCGCCCGAAATCATGGTCATGATTAACGGATAGCGCACAACGGACACGGTCACCATAGTCCAGAATCGCGGATGTGCGCGTTTGCGCGACTTCGTGGTTTGGATGCCCGATGGTCTTGGCATGGACACCAAGCGGATCGCCCAGAACGCCGCGCACAAGGTCGAGATAATGGATCGAATGCATTGCAATCTCGATACGGGGTAGCCCTTTCAGGAACGGCCAAAGTCCCCAGGGCGTCGCAAGCGCAAGCCAGGCGTCGAAATCCACGACCTCGCCCAGCCAACCCCGATCTATGGCATCCTGTAGCGCGATCATCATCGGCGCGAAGCGAAGTTGGAAGTTGGCGGCTGCCATCAGGTTACGTTCACGGCAAATTCGCAAGATCTCGGTCGCGCCTTCAAGATCTGAGCCCATCGGCTTCTGGATCAGCACAGCCGCGCCTTCAGGTAGCCTAGCGAGGACAAAAGCATGGGCGGCAGGCGGCGTTGCCAGATCGAAAACGGCACCTGGATGGGCCATAGCATCTTCGGCAGACGGAAACACACGCAGATCATGCGCAGCCGCGAGCGCCTTTGCCTTGTCCAAATCCGGATCATAGATTCCGGCGACGTCATAACCCCCGCGCGCATAGGCTGGCAGATGTGCGTCACTGACGATTGATCCCGCGCCGAAGATGACAATCGGGCGCTTCTGCGCGGGCTCCGGCCAGCTTTGCCGCAGTTTTTCCGGATCGAAATCAGTCATGGAAAAAGACCTCTTCCATCTCGGCCCACCATTCCCCGTCCTTGCGGGTGTCGAACGGTCGCTGACAAGGCATGCATACATCCCACCATTTCCGTGTGACCGGATCGGCAGCCATCTTTTTCATATCAGCCTCGAAGTCAGCCCCGTGATATTCGAAATGGGCAAACAACAGGTTCTCGGGTTCGCGCAAATAGATAACATAGTTGCGAATGTTGCACTCCGTAATCATCTTCAACACATCGGGCCACACCTCTGCGTGCAGCCGTTTGTATTCGGCGATTTTCTCGGCGTTGACACCGATGACCATGCCCTTGCGTTCCATGTTCAATCCCCCGTTACGGTCCGGTTGAACTCTTCAACTGCACGCCCCGATAACGCGTCGAAATCCCAGTCGATACCGATCCCCGGTTGCATGGGTGCCTGCGCGCGCCCACGCTCGATTGCCAATTGCGAATTCGTCAGCTCGTCAAGCTGCGGTATGTATTCGACATAGCGCCCGTTCGGCACCGCGCAGACAAGGCTGACATGCAGTTCCATCAGGAAATGCGGGCAGACGGGAATGTCGAATGCTTCCGCTGCGTGAGCGACTTTCAGCCACGGTGTGATCCCCCCGATTCGTCCGACGTCAACCTGCACGATGTTGCACGCGCCCCGCGCCATGTAGTCGCGGAAATGGCGGATGGAATAGAGCGATTCACCGACCGCCACCGGCATCCGTGCCGAGTTTACCAACGCCTCGTGCCCTGCCACGTCATCGGCGGGAAGCGGTTCCTCGATCCATGCCAGATCAAATGGACGCAACACCTCGGCCCGCCGCAGGGCCATGTCGCGCGTGAAACCCTGGTTGGCGTCAGTCATGATTTCATAGGTGTCGCCGACGGCCTCGCGAACGGCTCCCAACCGAATGGCATCTTCTTTCGCCGTCGGTTTTCCGATCTTCACCTTCGATCCGGTAAAGCCCAGCTGTTTCGCCAGAAGTGCATCTTCGACAAGCGCCTCTTTCGGTATGTGCAGCCAGCCACCTTCGGTTGTATAACAAGGCGCGGAGTCACGCGCTCCACCTGCCAATTTCCACAATGGCAGATCAGCCTTTCGACACCGCAGGTCCCACAGCGCCGTATCTATCGCCGCCAGTGCAATCGACGTAATCGCCCCGATGGTGGTCGCGTGTGTCGAGAACTCCAGATCGTGCCAGATGCCTTCGATTTGCTCGGCATCCTTTCCTATCAGGCGCGGGGCCAGATGGTCTGCCAGCAATCGCATCACCGACGATCCGCCTGTCCCGATGGTATAGCTGTAGCCGATCCCCACCGCCCCATCCGCATCCGTTATACGGACAATGGGCGTTTCCTGACTGACGAAGGACTGGATCGCGTCGCTGCGTTCGACCTTTGGCACAAGATCGACCATCGACAGCTCGACTTTTTCAATCTTCGCCATCAGTCAGCTCTCAGAGTTGCGCCGGTTTCGGCGTCGAACAGATGCGCCTGCGACAGGTCGAGCGCGAATTCCACCTGCTCGCCACGACCGATATTGCGCGGGTTCAGCATGCGACCGGTCCATTCCTCGCCCGCGAAGGCGACAAACAGCAGGGTTTCGTTTCCTAGCGGCTCCGTCAGCGCCACGGGCAAAGCGACGGTTTCCACCTCGGTCGCGGTACCGGTGTGCAAGCCATGCCCGACCGGGTACAGATCATCCGGTCGCAGCCCAAAGGTGACCCGCTGGCCCTCCGTTACCCTGCCCCGGAACGCTGTGGGAATCGGCAGGATTGCGCCCTCAGCGAACTTCAAGGTCTCGTCCTGAATCGTCGCCTCGGCCATATTCATGGGGGGCGAGCCGATAAACCCCGCCACAAACCTGCTTGCAGGACGTTTGAATACCTCTTCCGGCGTTCCGATCTGTTCGATGTCACCGTCGCGCATGATGACGATCCGGTCGGCCAGCGTCATGGCTTCCACCTGATCATGAGTGACGTAGACTACGGTCGCTTGAAGACGCGCATGTAATCGTTTGATTTCCGTACGCATCTGGGTTCGCAGCTTCGCGTCCAGATTGGATAGCGGCTCATCGAACAGGAACACGTCCGGGTCACGGACGATCGCACGCCCCATGGCGACACGCTGACGTTGACCGCCCGACAGCTGCGACGGGCGGCGATCAAGCAATGATTCCAGATCAAGCGCTCGTGCGGCTTCGGCAACGGCGGCGGCGATTTCCTTTTCCGGTCGTCCCGCGATTTTCAGTGTGAAGCCCATGTTCTCGCGCACCGTCATATGCGGGTAGAGCGCGTAGGACTGGAACACCATCGAGATGTTACGCGACCGCGGTGGTAGGTCGTTCACGACCCGGTCCCCGATCACGATATCGCCGCTGGTGATTTCTTCCAGCCCCGCGATCATACGCAGCGTCGTGGACTTGCCGCAACCGGACGGGCCGACAAGGGCCACGAACTCGCCGTCTTTCACATGCAGATCAATCCCTTTGACCGCGTGAAAGCTGCCATAGTTCTTGTCCAGGTTCTCGAGTGTAAGGTCAGCCATATCTATCCCTTGATCGCGCCCGAGGTCAGCCCCGAGACAAGGTGTTTCTGCACCGCGTAGGTCAGTGCCAGCGCGGGAATGATCATCACGACGGCAAGGGCACACATGCCGCGCCAGTCGATTGTGAATTCAGCCGTATAATCCAACAGCCCGACGGGAAGCGTCTTGCTGTCAGTGGACCGTGTCAGTTGCGACGCCAGCGCAAATTCATTCCATGACGTCAGGAAGGCGAAGATGCCCGCGCTTGCGATACCCGGCCGCGCAAGCGGATATTCCACCCGCCAAAAGGCCTGCCAACGCGTGCAGCCGTCGATCTGTGCCGCCTCGGCCAGGTCCTTGGGTACCTGCCGGAAGAAACCATCGATCAGCCAGATTGTGAACGGCACGTTCATCGCGACATAGGCGAGGATCAAGCCGAAATGCGTGTCGATGATGCCAAGCTTCGCATAAACGAAAAACAGAGGCAGCGACAGCGCAATCCCCGGAACGGCCCGTGTCAGCATCAACCCCAGGAACCAGCCTGTCTTGAACGGAAAACGGTAACGCGCGAAGGCGTAACCGCCCGCCATCCCGACAACCAAGGCGATGACAGTGGAGGTCACGGCAATGATCATCGAGTTGCGGAAGTATTCCAGCACCGGAATACCGCCCTGCCCCACGCCGGAGAACATCGCGACATAGGCGTCAAAGGATAGCTCACGCGGTATCCATACGGGGGGTTTAGCCATGATCTCGACAGTGGGCCGCAGCGAGTTCAGCACGATCCACAGCCCCGGTAGGCAGATAATCGCCATGGCAATAAACAGCCCGATGAGCGTTAAGGCTTTCAGCAGGCTTTTCTTGATACGGTGTGCAGTGTTGATGTCCATGATTACCACTCCGCCGCGATTTGTGCCCGCGCTTTTGCAAGCTGGCGGAAGAACATGAAGGTGAACAGGATCGACAACAGGATCGCGACATAGGACATGGCGTTGGCCATCCCCATCTTCGCATCCGAATAGCCGGTGCGCGCGATGAGGGTCCACAGGACCTCGGTCCGTTTGGCGGGGCCGCCATCGGTCATGATCTTGATGATGTCATAGGCGCGGGCCACGTCCAGCGACCGGATGGTCATCGCGATGAAGGCGAAGGGCATCACAAAGGGCCAGGTGACATAGCGGAAGGTCTGCCACGGCGTGCAGCCGTCCACGCGGGCGGCTTCCAACGGATCGCGGGGCATTGCCATAAGGCCGGCAAGGATGAAGATCGCGAACACGGCGGTCGATGACCAGATTTCAGCAACCATGATCGCGAAGAACGCCAGGTTGCCGTCGATCAGCCACGGGATCGCCTGATCCGTCAGGCCCAGTGATTGAAGTGCGTTGTTGATCAGCCCGATATTGTCATTGAACATGAACTTGAACTGAAAGCCCACCAGCACAGGCGAAAACATCATGGGAAACATCATGATCGTGCGTAGGATGCGTTGCCCGCGCGTGGCGCGTTCCACGAGCATGGCCAGCCCCAGCCCAAGGATCATTTCAAGGTTCAGCGCAAAGGTCAGCAACAATACGGTCCGACCGAATGCGATCCAGAACTCACTATCGGTGAAAATGCGTTCGTAATTGCGAAAGCCGATGAACTGGTAGATCGAGTCCGGTCGCGTCAGCCGGAACGGCGTCAAGCTGGACCAGAAGGACAGCAGCAGCGGGATGATCACCACTGCGGCCAGCACAATGACGGCGGGCAACAGCAGCAGAAAGGGCGGTGGCAGACGCCAGGCCTTCATGTCGTATATCCTGTCTAGATAAGACGGGGCCGCATTGCCGCGACCCCGGGGAGACTTCAAAGTTCGCCGGCGTCCTCAAGGATCATCGTTGCCTCGTCGGCAGCGTCATCCAGCGCTTCCTGCGCAGTCTTGTCACCAAGGATCGCAGCCTGGAGTTCGGGATATACCGCGTTGGAAATCTCGATCCAGGACGCGGTCTGCGGCACGGCGAAAGCACCATCGGCGGCAACTTGGAAGGCTGCCAGAACTTCTTCACGATAAGCGTCGCCCTGCGCCTGCTCGATCACGTAATCCCAAACAGCGCTGCGCGTCGGCAACGGACCGGCAGAGGATTCCAGTTTCTGGCTGTCCTCGTTGGTCAGCCACCAGACCAGTGACGCAGCCGCCTCGGGGTTTTCGCAGCCTTCGGTGACCGAGAAACCATGATGACCCGACCAGCCCGTCGCGACATCCGCGCTGCCCTTCGGCGGTGCGACGACACCGACGTCGCCGGCAACCTTCGAGCTTTCAGGATCGTTGAAGAACGCGGCCCAGCCCGGCCAGTCGAGGTTCAGCGCGACGGTACCGGACGCAAAACCTTGCCCAAGGTCGTCCCAAAGGTAGTTGGGAACGCCCGCAGGGACCGCTTTGGCCTGATAGAGATCAACAAACCACTGCAGCGCACGAACGCCGGATTCGGAATTGAACGCAGGGCGGCCTTCGTCGTCAAGGTATTCACCACCTTCCGCGACCAACATCTCGTAGAAGCGGCCATTGATCGCCTCTTCCTTGCCCGCGTATTGTGTGCCGAAGAAATCAGGCGGATTGGCAAAAAACTTGGCCTGGTCGGATACCTGTTCCCACGTTACTGGCGGGGCGAGGTCGTAGCCGTATTCTTCCTTGAACTTCGCCTGGTTGTCCGCGTCTTCGAACAGCGATTTCTGATAATACATCGCGGAGACATCGAATTGCGCGCGGGGCAGCATCACCAGCTTGCCGTTCAGCGTACTGGCCTTGATGTTTGCGGGAACGAAGGCATCGATTTCTTCCTGCGGCAGCAATGCGGCAAGATCGGTGTAGATGCCGGGGTACTGCGGCGCAAAGGACGAGTGATTGGAGCCTACACACCAACCAAGCTGACCGGTCGCGATGTCCGACTTGATTTCCTTGTCCAGCTCGAAATGGTTCTTCTTCGAGATAACATTGACGGTCGCGCCTGTGGCTTCCTCCCATTGGGCGATACGTTGGTAGAGCGTCTCATATTGCTGGCCGCCGATGAGCTTCGCATCAATCGTGATGCCGTCGAACGAGCCAGGCAGATCTTGCGCATATGCGCCTTGCGCCGACAGTACTACAGCACAGGCCATCCCTGAAATGATTGTTCTTCCGGTCATTTTCCCTCCCTTGATCACCGACCTTCGATGCTTGGGCTGTATGCCCACCAGTGGGTGATATATTTATATACAAACAAAATTTGACGCCATGTCAAGAAAATCATGTGCAACAGAACAGATCTTGTGCATATAAATGCGAACATTCAGCAGGGAGGGAAAATGAGCGATACGGAGAGCCGATACAGGGCCCCCGCTCTGGATAAGGGGTTGGACATACTCGAATTGTTGGCTGGTGTGGAGAGCGGGCTGACCCAAGCCGAGATTGGCAAACGCCTTGGTCGAAGTCCGAACGAGTTCTACCGCATGCTGGACCGGCTGGTCCGCCGCGAATACGTCACTCGCATCGATGGCGACCGCTTTGCCCTGACCCTGAAGCTGTTCGGCCTCGCGCAGCTTCACGCCCCCCCGCGCAGGCTGGCGTCCTACGCGACACCGCTGATGCGCGAACTGGCGAATGATACGTGCCAGGCAAACCAACTCGTCGTATTTGACCGGGGTCGTGCCGTCGTGATCGCGCAGCAGGAGGCTCCCGGCTATTGGGGTATTTCGGTTCGCATCGGATCGCATCTGAGCCTTCTGGAGACCGGATCAGGCCATGTGCTACTGGCCTTTAATAGCACCGAACAACGACAAATGATGCTGGCGGAAAGCTCGGCCGATGACGGACCGGAGATGATAACCCCCGAGTTCGAACGCCGCCTGGAGCGGATCAAGGATCAAGGGTTCGAGAGCATGCCGAGTGCGCAGACGGCGGGCGTGTTCAATTTATCTGCGCCCATTCTCGGGTCCGACGGGCTGGCGATCGCCGCTCTTACGATTCCCTACATCGCGCTTGTGAACCATTCAGATGCGCCTGATATGTCCAAATGTATCGACCTGCTTACACATACGGCGCAGAAGCTGTCCGACATGGCAGGTGACCCCGCTCAACGATCGGAGAAAGACTGAACATGACCGAAACCGGCATCATAGACACCCATCTTCACTTGGTTAACCGATCCCGCCTGACCTATCCGTGGCTCGCCAATGCCGGCAGCCTGAATGCCGATTGGTCCCTGGAGAGTTATGGCGCAGAAGCGCGACGTGTCGGCATTATCAAGGCATTACACATGGAAGTTGATGTCGCGGAAAATGACATCGGCAACGAAAACACCTGGGTTGCTGAACTGTCTCAGCAGGAGCAGAGTCTGATCTGCGGCATCATCTCCGCCTGTCGTCCTGAAGGCGATGGCTTCGCCGCACAAGTCGAACGCGCAAAAGATGATATACTTATCAAGGGGTTCCGACGGGTTCTTCATGTTATACCCGACGAAGTATCCAAATCGACCAAGTTCATAAACAACATCAGGCGGCTGTCCGGGACCGGCTTGACCTTCGACCTGTGTTTGCGGGCAGATCAGTTGAAGCTGGGCATGGCGTTGGTCGATGCAGCGCCGGATGTGAGCTTCGTCCTTGATCACTGCGGGGTGCCCGATATCGCGGGCGAGCAATTTCTGCCCTGGCGTAATGACATGGCGGATTTTGCCAGACGTGACAATGTTACCGCCAAGGTTTCGGGAATCATCGCCTATACCCGTACGGAGCAATGGGTCCTGAACGATCTCGCACCCTATGTGCAGCATGTCGTGGACAGCTTCGGATTCGACCGGCTGGTCTGGGGCGGCGACTGGCCAGTGTGCACATTGGGCGGTGGCCTGTCGACTTGGGTGGCTGCATCGCAGGCATTGCTGGCGGGTGCTACACATGAAGAACGCGCGAAACTGTTCTCGGGCAACGCCAGCCGGATCTGGAAGCTCTAGGTATCAGACTGGAAGGCTTGCGCGATAAAGCGCGTTGATCTGCGCAACAACGCGCTTGCCTTCGGAGCGACGCGCGAGCGCCTCGGTCAGCAGGTCTGAGGCGCGGGATTGAAAACCCATATAGCCGTTATGCCGCGGTCGCAGCCAAGCAGCGTCAAGCGTCGTGCGTGTATCTCGGTAGAAGCCGTTCACCGTGGCATTCACCCGATTTGAAAACCACGCCCCATCGTGACCAGCCTGCCCCCCTGCATCGACATACAAGCCTGATTGTGCCTGGGCACCGGCAATCCAACGCGCGAAATCTGTTGCCTCTCCTTTGTGCTGGCTAAAGCCCGATACCGCGATCCCGGTCCCGCCCAAAGCCGACCCCACAGAGCCGTCGGAACCCGCCACCGGAATATCCGAGAAACGCACCAGGTTGTTGCGAAACCCGTTGATTGAATAGTTCACATAGCCATAGATCAGTGGCGCGCAGATCGGCCCTTGGCTGTCGGAGATAGATTCCAGCGCATCTATCGGGTCCATACCTGCACATGCATCCGACACCAGAGCGGCAATCTCGGCCAACGTCTCGAACACCTGCTCGCCATGCAGGGCGTCGATCAGATCGCCATGCCCCTCGTTCCGACACGGCACGCCCATGTTGGCCGCCAAGGTAAAGAAGCACATCAGGGAATGGGGCGGTCGTAGCGGAAGGATAACCCTGCCATCGCGCGCCAA
Organism: Qingshengfaniella alkalisoli; assembly: GCF_007855645.1. Taxonomy (GTDB): domain Bacteria; phylum Pseudomonadota; class Alphaproteobacteria; order Rhodobacterales; family Rhodobacteraceae; genus Qingshengfaniella; species Qingshengfaniella alkalisoli. The sequence continues at coordinate 251,354 of NZ_CP042265.1, read as the reverse complement.
ATCCAGAACGTCGCTCCAGATGCGCGGCGGCTCCGAGAGCGCATCCGGACGATAGGCTTGAACTTGCGCGGCGGCATCTATCGGATACGCCCACTGGCGGCCATTCCAGTGATAGCTTGGATATGACCGGCCTACGCTTCCTTCCGCCAATTCCGGGGCATCGGGCAGTGGAGTCAGACAGCCCTCGGCGGTGATCTGCCCGACATGCGGATGGTCGATGACAATCAGGTCATACTCGCGGGCGAGATCCTCAACCGGATAGCTTTCGAAATCTTGAAGGGACCGCTTGTCCCAATCGACGCCAACGCCAGTCTGTTGCTGCCATTCGCGGGAACAGGCCACCATGGGATCGAAACCGCGTGGATGGCTCCACGTCATGCCTTTGAGCGTGATCACAACCCGAATTCCTGCCTGATCTGGTCGCTGTGCTCGCCGACCAAGGGCGCAGCCTTGCTGCCCATGGGACGGATGCCATCAAACAGGATGGGCGTGCGCGTGGTTTCGATTGACACACCATCGTCGCGCGTCACCCGTTGCAGCATGTCGAGCGCCTTGAACCCATCGCCGTCCAGCAGCGTTTGCCAATCGAGCACCTCGGAACACCAGATGTCCTCTGCCTCCAGTATTGCCAGCCAATGTGCTATCGAGCCGGTCTCCAAACGGGCAGCAATTGCCCGTTTGATGTCATCCCGTTTCCTGAATCCATTTGCGGGATCGGCAACGACATCCTCCATCCCTGCTACATCAAGAAGTTCCAGCAGTCGCGGCAAGTCCGTCATCGCCAACGCGAGATACCCGTCCGCCGCGCGATACACGCCGTAGGGTGCGGCAAGGTAGGCATGCGCATTGTTGAAACTCGACCGTTTGGGCGCGCGCTTTCCGTCATTCAGATGTGTCGTCAGCACCTCGAACTGCAAGTCGATCAGGGCTTCAAGCAAGCTGGTCTCAACCAGTCTACCCTTCCCGCTAATCCCGCGCTGCACCAACGCCGCGAGGATACCTTGGGACAGCGCTACACCCGCCATCATGTCACCGATCGCCAGGCCAAACGGCACCGGCCCCTGAGACGCATCCCCGTTCAACCACATCGCACCGGACCGCGCCTGCGCCAGCAAATCCTGCCCGGGACGCTTCACCCAAGGTCCCTGCGTCCCGTAACCACTAATCGATCCGTAGACCAGCGCCGGATTGATAGCCTGCACTCTGTTGTAGTCCAGCCCCAAACGCGTCGCCACGCCCGGACGGAAATTCTGGATCATTACATCCGCCTGGCGCAGAAGTTGCGTCAACTTTGACAGATCACCGGTGTTCTTCAGATCCAGTGCGATGCTTTCCTTCCCGCGATTGATTGCATGGAAGATCGTTGAATCACCGCCGATTTCGGTGTCGCTCAAGTAGAGATGCCTCGACAGATCACCCACATTCGGCCGTTCTACCTTGATGACACGCGCGCCGAGATCCGACAGACGCAGCGAGCAGTAGGGACCAGACAAGAACTGGCTCAGATCGATGACCGTCAGCCCGGACAGTGGCGCATCCGGCTGGGCATCTGATGGTCGTGACATACTCATAGGAGACTTCTTATATAAATGACTTCCCTGTATATGAATACATCCTTGGCGGTGCCGTCAATGTCAAGCGCACAAAAAAACGGCGCGGGTAAACCGCGCCGCTCTCAAAGCCATTGAAACCTTAGATCAGCCCAGATCTTCGGGTAGAACGCCTTCAGGGATGTTCTGGTAGCAGACCGGGCGCAGGAAGCGGCGGATCGACAAGGTGCCAACCGAAGTTGCGCCGAAGTTGGTCGAGGCGGGGTACGGACCGCCATGGACCATCGTGTCCGCAACCTCGACCCCGGTCGGGAAGCCGTTGGCAAGCACGCGGCCGGCCTTGCGCTCAAGGATCGGAAGCAGTTTGCGGGCAAGTTCGGCGTCGCCGTCATCAAGATGCAGCGTCGTCGTCAGCTGCCCGTCGAGACCTTTCGCCAGGGTCAGCATCTCATCCGTAGATTTCACCCGCACGACCAGACCGAGGGGACCGAAGACCTCTTCACCCAAGGTGTGGTCACCAAGAAATGCCTCGGAGGACACTTCGTAGAGGTTCGGATTGGCTTCGCGGCCTTCGCTGTCGGTGGTCAGAAGCGGCTGGACCGAGTTGCGGCTGTCGAAACGGTTCTTCCCGTCGCGATAGGCCTGCGCGATGCCATCGGTCAGCATGGTTTGCGCAGAAGCTTCTTTCAGCCCAGCAACCGTCGCTTCGATCAGGGCATCACCTACGGCACCCTCGGGGATCACCGCAATACCGGGATTGGTGCAGAACTGGCCTGCGCCCATGGTCAACGACCCTGCCCAGCCCTTGCCGATGTCTGCACCGCGCGCGGACAGTGCTTCGGGCAGAACGAACATCGGGTTGACGGAACCGAGCTCGCCGAAGAACGGAATGGGTTCCTCACGTTGTGCACACAGATCGAACAGCGCGCGGCCGCCTCCGAGCGAACCGGTGAAGCCGACTGCCTTGATCAAGGGGTGCTGCACCAGTGCCTGGCCGACATCGCGACGTCCACCCTGGATCAAGGAAAACACGCCTTTCGGCATATCGCATTTTTCGACGGCAGCCTTGATCGCTTCGGCCACGATCTCACCTGTGCCCGGATGGGCGGAGTGACCTTTGACCACGACGGGGCACCCAGCCGCGAGCGCGGCCGCCGTGTCGCCGCCAGCCGTGGAAAATGCCAGCGGGAAGTTCGACGCGCCAAAGACCGCAACCGGACCGATCGGGCGCTGGATCATGCGCAGGTCGGGGCGAGGCAGCGGCTGGCGTTCGGGCAGCGCTTCGTCATGACGGCGATCCAGATAGGCACCGTCGCGGATATGCGATGCGAACAGGCGCAGCTGGCCAGTCGTGCGCCCGCGCTCGCCTTCCAGACGACCCTCGGGCAGCCCGGTTTCGGATGTGCCGATCTCGGTGATCTGGGCGCCGCGTGCCTCGATCTCGTCCGCGATGGTTTCCAGAAATCTCGCGCGTTCCTCGCGGCTGCTGTAGCCATAGCTCCAGAAGGCATCCTCGGCGGCCTTGGCGGCCTGATCCACAAGCGCGGGGGTGCCAACGGCATAGTCAAACGCCTGACCATGCGCCGGTTCCGACGAGAACGTCGTCTCGCCAGCGACCCATTCGCCCGCGATCAGATGTTTGCCATGCGGCGTGAAGTTCGGTGTGGTCCCGTCCATATCTGCGTCTCTTTGCTAGTCTGTGAGAAGATCAGGCCAGCAGACCGCTGGCCTTCAGGAATGTGTCTAGTTTCGCCTGTTGCGTATCGGTCAGCGGCCAGGCCGATGGCGGACGCGTCGGCCCGCAGTCTCGACCTAATGCCTGCAGCGCGGCTTTTACACCCGTGACATTCGTGCCGTTCAATTCTTCTGCGCGAATTTCCTCGAATGCTGCCATGTCCGCGATCAGCGAACGCGCCTTGGCATAGTCGCTGGCCTCCAGCGCAGCATGGATATCGAGCGAGCGTTCCGGCCAGACGTTGATTAGGCCGGACGTGAAGCCGCGTGCGCCCACGGAATAAAAGATCGGCGCCCAGACCTCTGCCAGCCCACCGACCCACACGATCGACGGATCGCAGGCTTCGATAGCGGCTGCCAGCTTGGTCGGATTTGGTGATGCCCATTTGACCCCGATCACACCGTCGATTGCACACAGCGCCTTGATGCCGTCCAGCCCGATCGCGTCATTGCGAAGATAAAGCACGATGGGCAGGCCGCTGGAGGCTTCCGATATTTGTCGGACATAATCGACTATTCCGCGGGGTGCAACGAAAGGATCAGGCGGCTGATGGATCATCAGCGCGGACGCCCCTGCCCTCGCGGATTCCTCTGCCAAACGCGTTGCGTCGCGGATACCTCGCCCAATTCCCGCAAGCACTGGCGCACGACCATCCACCATACGGCATACGGCATGGACCATCGTGACGGCTTCATCGGTGGTCAGGGCGTAGAATTCACCGGTGTTGCCGTTCACGACGGGGATATGCACACCAGTGTCAACGACATGTTCGATTATTGGGGCCAAGGCATCGGGGGCAATCTCGTCCGCCTCGTCATAGGGTGTCACCAGAATACCCGAGATGCCTGTCAGCTTTTGCCGCATCTCGTCTTTGGAAAATGCCATGTCCCACTCCTGAACGCGTAACGGGCCATTCCAGCCCTTATCGCGCGTAGAGTTTCAGAGCACACAAATTTTTACAAGTCGAAATACAGCCTTTGCAGGTTTTTACCGATAAGTGCCGGTCTCTGTGATAACCGTTGTGAAATCGTCTCGCTGCGCAAACACGGCGGGATGCACCTGACCCAGTTTGGAACGGTCAATAACGAGATAGTTCCGACTGGATTTCTTCATGGCCGCGATCTTCCATGCAGCCTCGTGAAATCCAACACAGCTCGCGCCAAGGGCGTCGTCTAACCCCGCAGCCGAAAGAAAACAGGCATTGATTGCCAGATGCTGGAAACTGGATTCCCCGGGCAGCGCAGCAAAAGAGGCCGACGCGCTTTGATATTTCCCGCCCAGGAGGATCAGGGAAAGCGACGTATTGCGGACCACGCGCTCCGCCACGTTCAGCGCATAACAAACAACCGTGAGCTTCAGTCCGGGCGGAACGGCGTCAACCAGATGGACAAGTGTCGTGCCGCAATCGACGAAGATTGTCTCGCCACCCCGCAGCAGCGGCATACATTGGGCGCAGGCAGCACGCTTGGCCACTTCGTTCTTACGCGCGGCCTCGGCCAAGCCGTATGGAAGCCGTTCAACTTCCGCCTCCAGGATATGCCCGCCCAGGTAGGTGAACCTGTCCGCGTGATCCGCCAGATCGCGGCGTATTGTCATTTCGGACACCCCAAGCAACTCGGCTGCTTCTCGCAAGCGAAGGCTTTTTTGTTGTCCAAGTAGCTGCTGGAGGCGATCCAGCCGATCCACCTGTCCGCGCGTCATGTGCGCCCCGATGTTATAATTATTACATTTATGTTTGTATAATAACACGAGAGATGATTAGCTCTCAACGAAAAATGCCGCTAGAATTGCGGTGACCCATTGACGGAAGGCAGCACCGCTATGGACACGTCTCATCAGGATAATCGCGACCACACCGCGCTGACCCGACAGCATGGGGGGGATCTGACGCATCGACGCAATCCGGGAATCCCGCTCGACATCTCCGAGATTGAAGGGATCCGCGTGAACCTTTCCGCCGCCGAGCGTCGCGTCGCGTCCCTGCCCGGTCGACGCAGTGTGAAAAAGGATGCGCAGGCCGCGTGGCTTCTTAAAGCAATCACCTGCATCGATTTGACTACCCTGAACGGCGACGACACGGCAGGACGGGTCAAGCGCCTGTGCGCCAAGGCTGCACATCCGCTGCGGGCCGATCTGCTGGACGCGCTAGGCATGACAGATCGCCATATCACCACCGGGGCCATTTGCGTCTATCATCGCTTTGTCGCGACAGCGGCGCAGGCATTGAAGGGCACAGGTATCCCTGTTGCAGCGGTATCTACCGGCTTCCCCGCTGGCCTGTCCCCGCATGACACAAAGCTGCGTGAAATCGAGGCCTCGGTTAAGGACGGCGCAGACGAGATCGACATTGTCATCACGCGCGAACATGTGCTGACCGGAAACTGGCAGGCGCTATATGACGAGATGCGCGACTACCGTGCGGCCTGTGGAGACGCCCACGTCAAGGCTATCCTCGCTACGGGGGATCTTAAAACGCTGCGCAATGTCGCAAAAGCCAGCATGGTCTGCATGATGGCAGGCGCGGATTTCATCAAAACCTCTACCGGCAAGGAAGGCGTCAACGCAACACCGGTTGTTACGCTGATCATGTTGCGCGCGATCCGGCGCTACAACGAACTCACGGGCATTCGCATCGGCTACAAACCCGCAGGCGGAATATCCACCGCCAAGGATGTAATGCTTTACCAAACATTGATGAAGGAAGAACTGGGCCGCCCATGGCTGGAACCCGACCTGTTCCGCATTGGTGCGTCCAGCCTGCTGGCCGATATTGAGCGCCAGCTCGAACACCACATCACCGGCGCCTATAGCGCCCATACCCGTCACCCGATCGGATAAGCCATGAACGTAGCAGAGTATTTCGACAGCATGGATTACGGCCCAGCCCCGGAAGATGATGCCCCTGCACGCGATTGGCTGAATCGGCATGGCGGCACATTCGGACACTTTATCGGCGGCAGTTTCACCAAGCCCAAGGGCGAAACTTTCGAGACGTCCGAGCCTGCCACCGGGGCCGTTCTGGCATCAATCGCACAAGGCGACGGCAGCGACGTCGACAAGGCGGTCAAGGAAGCGCGCAAAGCCCAGAAATCATGGGCCGCACTGACCGGGCATCAACGCGCCCGGCATCTATACGCCCTCGCCCGCACCATCCAGCGCAATGCAAGGCTATTGGCCGTGGTCGAGTCGCTCGACAACGGCAAACCGGTGCGCGAGACCCGCGATATCGACGTGCCACTGGCCGCGCGGCATTTCTATCACCATGCTGGATGGGCTCAATTGATGGGCAGCGAGTTTTCTGACCACCAGCCTGTTGGCGTGGTCGGCCAGGTCATCCCCTGGAACTTCCCGCTGCTCATGCTGGCGTGGAAGATCGCACCGGCGCTGGCGATGGGCAACACTGTCGTTCTGAAACCCGCCGAATTCACCCCTCTCACTGCACTGCTGTTTGCGGAGTTGTCCCAGGTTGCAGGCCTGCCGGATGGCGTGCTTAACATTGTGACAGGTGACGGCAAGACCGGCGCGGCGCTGGTCGAACATGACGGGATCGACAAGGTGGCCTTCACCGGCTCCACCGAGGTCGGGCGCCACATCCGCAAAGTCACGGCTGGCTCCGGCAAATCGCTGACGCTGGAACTGGGGGGCAAATCTCCATTCATCGTGTTCGAGGATGCCGATCTCGATGCTGCCGTCGAAGGCGTGGTCGATGCGATCTGGTTCAATCAGGGGCAGGTCTGCTGTGCGGGGTCGCGAATCCTGGTGCAGGAAGGCGTGGCAGAGACCTTCCTGAAACGCTTGCGCGCCCGCATGGACTATCTACGCGTTGGCCAGCCCTTGGACAAATCTATCGACATGGCCGCGATCGTCGCGCCCGTTCAGCTTGAACGCATCGAAAGGATGGTCGCACAGGGAGTCGAGGAAGGCGCCAAACTGCATCAGCCACAGATTGAACTTCCCAAGGGCGGCTGTTTCTTTCCTCCGACCCTTCTTTCGGATGTGCAACCGACCGCGACAGTTGCTACGGAGGAAATCTTCGGTCCGGTTGTAGTCTCCATGACCTTCCGCACGCCAGATGAGGCAGTGCAACTGGCCAATCACAGCCGCTACGGCCTGTCCGCAAGTGTTTGGAGTGAATCCATCAACCTGTCGCTGGAAGTCGCGGCAAAGCTGGAGGCGGGCGTTGTCTGGGTGAATGGCACCAACATGCTGGACGCCGCTGTCGGCTTCGGAGGCAAACGGGAAAGCGGATTTGGTCGCGAGGGCGGGCGCGAAGGTTGCTACGACTACCTTAGGCCAAAGGCGTGGGCCAAGAACAAACCCCGCGCAACGACAACGCCTACCAAACCATCCGCTTCGGGTTTCGCCCCAGCCGCCGTTGACCGCACTGCGAAGCTGTTTATCGGCGGCAAGCAGGCTCGCCCTGACGGAAACTACTCCCGCCCGATCTATTCACCCAAAGGTAACGTTCTGGCGGAGGTCGGTGAAGGCAACCGCAAGGACATTCGCAACGCGGTGGAGGCCGCCCGCAAAGCCGCATCTTGGCCCAGCAGGCCGGGCCACAGCCGCGCGCAGATCATCTACTATATTGCCGAGAACCTGTCGGCACGAAGTGATGAATTCGCGGCCCGTCTGAAAGACATGACGGGCTCCACGGCAGCCGCAGCGAAAACCGAAGTCGAGCTAAGCATTGACCGGCTGTTCACCTATGGGGCATGGGCCGACAAATTCGAAGGACCAATCCACCAGCCCCCTCTGCGCGGTGTCGCACTGGCGATCCCCGACCCGCTCGGGATTGTCGGTATCGTGTGTCCGCCCGAAGCGCCGCTTCTAGGGTTGATTTCAGCTGTCGCACCGCTGATTGCAATGGGTAACCGCGTGGTTGTCATTCCAAGCACCCCGCATCCACTGTCGGCCACGGACTTCTATCAGGTGCTGGAAACCTCGGATGTGCCTGCGGGCGTCGTGAACATCGTCACAGGCGACGCCCAGTCGCTGGCAGGCACGCTAGCTGCACATAACGATGTAGATGCGGTTTGGGCGTTCGGGTCGGCGGAGTTGTCCAAGCTGGTCGAAGAAAAATCTGCGGGCAATCTAAAGCGGACCTTCGTGGATTACGGCCGCGCCATAGACTGGACGGATCCAACCGCAGCGGAGGGACAATTGTTCTTGCGCCGGGCCACCGAATACAAGAATGTCTGGATTCCCTACGGCGAATGACGAAGGATACTAGATGCTCAAGAATATCGACCCGCGCCTGAATGCAGATGTGCTGCACGCACTTCATCTGATGGGGCATGGCGAGACGGTGGCGCTCGTGGATACCAACTTTCCGGCTGATGGCGTCTCGCGGCACACATCTTACGGAAAGCTGCTGCGGCTGGATAACCTGACCAGCGCAGAAGCCATGGAAACGGTACTATCGGTCCTGCCGCTGGACAGCCCCATCCAGCCATCTGTCGGCCGGATGCAAGTCATGGGTTCGCCCAACGAGATGCCCGAAGTTCAGCGCGAGGTGCAAGCCGTCTTGCGCGAGTCAGAGGGAGAAGACGGTTCGCTTTATGACATCGAACGCTTCGCGTTCTACGAAGAGGCGAAGAAAGCCTACTGTGTCATCGCAACAGGCGAGCGCCGCTTCTATGGATGTTTCCTGCTGACCAAAGGCGTCATTGCACCGCTATGACACTGCCTCTGGTGGCGCAGAACACTTAGTCCTTGTAGATCGGCTCGTCGCAAAAATGGCCGCCCTGCCAACGAGACTGTGAACTATCTGCGTCAGGGCGCTCGTTTCTGGCCTCGATCTCCTCACGGAAAATCTCGGAGTTGTCCTTGGGCACCCAGCCAAGGAAAGACGCCTGCGAGTTGTCCCACCAATGCTCGTCATTGGCCGATACACCCCAGATGATCGGGCAACCCAACTTCCGAACACTGAACACGCGCTCGATCAATCGGGTAAAATCATCGTAGCTGAACCATGTCGCCATCATGCGGTGGTTGGTCGGTTTCTCGAAGCTCGAACCAATACGCACAATGGCCGTCTCTTGCCCGAACTTGGAATGATACATCGACGCCATGGATTCACCGAAGCATTTCGACACACCATAAAGCGAGTCCGGCTTTGTCACACAGTCCGCCTGCAGGTGTGTATCCTGAGTGTGAAAACCGATCGTATGGTTTGAAGAAGCAAAAACGATCCGCGGCATTCCATGAGCGCGGGCCGCTTCATACAAATTGTAAACACCATGAATGTTTCCGGCCATGATTTGGCGGAACGGACGCTCAATCGACACCCCTCCGAAATGGACGATTCCGTCACAGCCTTCGACCAATTCATTGACCGCTTGTTCGTCCGACAGGTCGCATTCGACCAGCTCTTCATTGCTGGCGGAGGTTCCCATATCCGCGACATCAGACAAGCGCACTGTATCCGCCAGATGAGCCAGTTTGGTCCGCATGACGCTTCCCAACCCGCCTGCTGCGCCCGTTATAAGAAGTCGCTTCATCTCTTTCCCCTGCCTGGATTTTTCGACTGCGCCAAGTGTTGACGAAAGTTATATGATCAATATGGATTGCCATTGTCAACATATCTGATATGTCATCGATGATGGAGATTACTGAAGACATGCGTGCGACCGCTTCAAGCAGGGTTTCGCTATGACACAAACCAAAGGAACGAGCACCGGCAAAAAATCTCGCCGTAATTTGGTCGTAGGTGTTGCAGACGCGCTTCGCACTCAAATTGGGGCAGGAGATTACCAGCCCGGCGACAAACTACCGCCCGAGGCACAGTTGACGGTGCTTCATGATGTGTCGCGCACCGTGATCCGGGAAGCCATCGCCGCGCTGCGTGCTGACGGGCTGGTCGAGCCGCGCCAAGGTGCCGGCGTCTTCGTTCTGGAACCGCCCAAAGCTGAACCGAAGCCCTTTCAGATCGTCGAAATCGACAAGCTGTCCGCGATCATCGAGATGCTTGAACTGCGCGCGGCGGTGGAAATCGGGGCTGCCGGCCTCGCGGCGACGCGACGGTCCCCCGCACAGGAAGAAGCCATTCTTGACGCACATGAACAATTCGTCGCTTTGGCGCATACCGGTGAGCCCACGACCGAGGCAGACCTCACCTTTCATCGCGTGATTGCACAGGCCAGCAACAATCCTCGCTTCGTTGAGTTTCTGGACGTCATGGGACAAACAGCCATCCCGCGCGCGACCCTGAAGTCGAGTTTCGAGCAGATGCCCGGCGACTATCTTGTACGGATCGGGGAAGAACACCGGCAGATCGCAGAAGCGATCAGCAACTCGGACACAAAGGCCGCACAAGACGCGATGGAACTGCATCTGCGGGGCAGTCAACGCCGCTACCGGGCCGCCTTTCAATCAGACCTCAGACACCACGACCAATAATCCGGGCGATCATCCGGCACAGACGGAGCTTTCCATGAACCCACAAGACCTGAAAACCGCGCTTGGTGCGGGGCTGCTTTCGTTCCCGGTAACTGCCTTTCGCGCCGATGGAAAATTCAACCGCGATCCCTATCAGGCACATGTCGAATGGCTGTCGGGGTTCGAGGCGTCCGCGTTGTTTGCAGCCGGTGGCACCGGAGAGTTCTTCTCTCTTGCTCCTTCCGAGATCCCAGATATCGTCGCCGCCGCGAAAGAGGCAGCGGGCGACACGCCAATTGTCTCGGGCTGCGGATACGGCACGGCAATGGCCGTGGACATCGTCAAGTCGGTCGAGAAGGCGGGCGGGGATGGCATCCTTCTTCTGCCACACTATCTGATCGACGCACCACAAGAGGGGCTTTATGCCCATGTCAAGGCAGTGTGCGAGGCGACCGGGCTTGGCGTGATGGTCTACAACCGCGACAATTCCATCTTGCAGGCCGACACGCTCGCTCGGCTTTGCGAGGACTGCCCGAACCTCGTGGGCTTCAAAGACGGCTCCGGTGATATCGGGCTGGTCCGTCAGGTCACCGCGACCATGGGCGACCGGCTGACCTATCTGGGCGGCATGCCTACGGCAGAGCTCTTTGCCGAAGCGTATCTGGGTGCGGGATTCACAACCTATTCATCAGCCGTTTTCAACTTCGTGCCGGGCTTGGCCGTGGAGTTCTACAAGTCGCTGCGTAGCGGTGACAAGGCTCGCTGCGAAGCCATCTTGAAAGACTTCTTCTACCCGTTCATGGATATCCGCAACCGCCGGAAGGGTTACGCTGTTTCCGCCATCAAAGCAGGCGTTCGACTGCAAGGATTCGAAGTAGGGCCAGTGCGTGCGCCCCTTGACGATCTGACGAATGACGAGATGGATATGATGGAGAAACTCATCGCCCCCTACAAACGATAGGATCTGCCATGCCCGTCAATCCGCTGGAAGCACTGTACAAGCCGCATGTTCATGCGTTGGACCCAACCTTTCTAAAGCTATGCCTGAAGAACGCGCATCTTGACCAGATATGGACGGGCGCGCGATGGACGGAGGGGCCGGTGTATTTCGGTGACGGGCAATATCTGTTGTTCAGCGACATACCGAATGACCGGATCATGCGCTACGACGAGATAAACAATGAAACAACCGTCTGGCGCGCGCCATCGCGAAACTCCAACGGGCAGACGCGCGACAGGCAGGGTCGCTTGATCACCTGTGAACACGGTGGTCGGCGTGTGACACGAACCGAGCACGATGGCAATCTGACGGTTCTTGCCGACCGCTATCAAGGCAAGCGGTTCAATTCCCCGAATGATGTCGTCGTTTCGTCAGATGGTGCCGTGTGGTTCACCGATCCAACCTATGGCATTGACAGCGATTATGAAGGCGACAGGGCCGAATCCGAGATTGGTACGAGCAACGTCTATCGCATTGATCCACAAACCCGCGATGTTGCCATCGTTGCGGATGACTTAATCAAGCCGAATGGATTGGCTTTTTCAGCCGATGAAACGACGCTGTTCATCAGCGACACCGGCGCAACCCATGTGGAAGGCGGCCCCCGTCACATCCGTCGTTTCGCAGTCAATGACGACACACTATCCGGTGGCGAGGTCTTCAGCACCTGCGAGAATGGTCTATATGATGGCTTCCGGTTAGACACGGCGGGGCGCGTATGGGCGAGTGCCGCGGATGGTGTGCATTGCCTGAACACGGAAGGCGCCCTGATCGGGAAAATACTTATCCCGGAAACAGTATCCAATGTCTGCTTCGGCGGGCGCAAACGCAATCGGCTCTATATCACCGGCACGACGTCGCTTTATGCGTGCTATCTGACGGTGAACGGTCAGCCCTATTTCTGATTTTTCCGTCGGTTTTCGGTCAAGTATTTGCAAAATCATTGACTTGAACCCCTGTCACGTTGCGTAATCGTTACAGACGCAGACGTGCGAAATCGCGCCTGCGATCGCAAGGGAGGAAAAAATGGCTGACAAGACTAAGATGGACCGCCGGTCCTTTCTAAAGCGCTCGGCTCTGGCCGGGGGCACGGCAACGGCAGGGGCGCTGGCTGCACCCGCAGTACTGGCCCAAAGCCCGCTGGTGATCAAGATGCAGACATCTTGGCCCGCATCAAACATCTGGCAGGAATTTGCGCAGGATTACGCGGACCGGGTACAGGCAATGTCCGGCGGACGATTGCAGATAGACCTGCTGCCTGCAGGTGCCGTAGTCGGGGCATTTCAGGTACTGGATGCTGTTCATGACGGGGTGATAGACGCAGCGCATTCTGTCCCGGTCTATTGGTACGGCAAGAACAAGGCGGCATCGCTTTTCGGGACAGGCCCTGTGTTTGGCGGTTCCGCCACCACGATGCTAAGCTGGTTCTATGAAGGCGGCGGCAAGGCACTTTACGACGAACTCACACAGGACGTTATGGGGCTGGACATTGATGGCTACCTTGGCTTTCCGATGCCCGCACAGCCATTTGGCTGGTTCAAGGACCCGGTGACCACGGTCGCAGACATCGAGGGCTTCAAGTATCGCACCGTCGGACTTGCTGCGGATTTGCTTCAATCCATGGGGATGAGCGTCGCACAGCTACCGGGCGGGGAAATTGTGCCCGCGATGGAACGGGGTGTGATTGACGCGTTCGAGTTCAACAACCCGACCTCGGACAAGGATTTCGGCGCACAGGACGTGGCAAAGAACTACTTCCTGTCATCCTACCACCAAGCGTCGGAAAGCTTTGAGTTCCTGTTCTCTAAATTCGTCATGGACGATATGGAGCCCGACCTGAAAGCGATCCTCGTGCATGGTGTGGAAGCGGCATCCACGGCAAACACCGCCAAAGCTATGCGGGTCTATTCCGCTGACCTCCAGTGGCTTCAGAACGAAGCGGGTGTGACGGTACATCGAACATCGCAGGAAATCCTGGATGCGCAGCTTCAGGCTTGGGACGAGTTGATCCCCGAACTGGAATCGGATCCCTTCATGAAGAAGTGCCTCGACAGCCAGCGGGAATGGGTTGAACAAGTCACTTTCTACGAGTTGATGAACGCCCCCGACTATGCGCTTGCGTACGAGCACTACTTCCCCGGCAAGTTGAAGATGTGATGTCTTAGCGCCCCCGTGCAATCCGGGGGTGCTCCCAATCTGCGGAGCAATTCTGTGATCGGCTTCATACGTTTCGCCGACACCTTGTCGGCATGGTTTGGCAAGGCCTTCGCCTGGCTGATTGTCCTGATGGCGGTCGGCACCGGCTACGAGGTCTTTGTCCGGTACGTTCTGAACAACCCCACCGCCTGGGCGCTGGACGTATCATTCATCATGTACGGCACGCTGTTCATGATGGGTGGTGCCTATACGCTGTCGCGAGGCGGACACGTACGCGGTGATTTCCTGTACCGTCTCTGGCAGCCGAAAAATCAGGCCAAGGTGGATTTGGTGCTCTACATTATCTTCTTCTTTCCCGGCGTAACGGCTTTGATCCTCGCCGGCTGGAAATATGCAGCACGTAGCTGGCAATACGCGGAAGTGTCGGTAAACAGCCCTGCCGGTGTGCCTATCTACCAATTCAAGACAGTGATCGTCGTTGCCGGGCTTTTGCTGTTCGTTCAAGGCATCGCGCAGGTCATGCGCTGCCTTCTGTGCATCAAGACGAACGAATGGTTACAGGCCGAGGAAGACGTGTTTGAAACAGAAGATCTGTTGATGAAGCAGGCACAAGAGGCAGAGAAGGACGCCCATCCATGACGGACCCGCAGGTCGCCCTGTTCATGCTGGGCATATTCATTTTCACAGTCTTTCTGGGCTTCCCGATTGCCTTCACCCTGATGGCGATGGGTATCGGCTTTGGCTACTACGCCTATTTCGATGCCCGCCGCATGTGGCGAGAATTCGATCGGCTGGAAGAGACGGCAAGTTGGTGGGACAGCACGAGCACTTGGATCGAAGGACTTTTCAACAATCGCATTTTCGATCTGTTCATCAACCAGACCTTCACAGTGATGTCGAACGAGGTGCTTACGGCTGTCCCGTTGTTCCTGTTCATGGGTTATATAGTCGAGCGCGCAAACATCGTGGACCGGCTGTTTTCCACACTCAACGTGGCCTCGAAAAACCTCCCGGGGTCAATGGGTGTTGCGGCTCTTATCACCTGTGCGCTGTTTGCGACGGCAACGGGGATTGTCGGTGCAGTCGTTACACTGATGGGGTTGCTCGCCCTGCCCGCCATGCTGAAAGCGCGCTACGACAATTCCTTCGCCTCGGGCATAATCTGCGCGGGCGGCACATTAGGCATTTTGATCCCACCGTCGATCATGCTCATTGTTTACGCCGCCGCGTCTAACGTCTCGATTGTCCGTCTCTATGCAGCCGCACTTCTGCCGGGCTTCACGCTGGTCGGGCTCTACCTGATCTACGTCGTCGGACGCTCGATACTGCAACCCTCAGTCGCCCCTCGCCCAACGGATGACGAAGTGCCGGATGTACCGTTTGGTCGGTTGCTGTTCATGATCTTCACCTCTTTCGTGCCACTTGCCTTCCTGATCTTCGCGGTGCTTGGCTCGATCCTGTTCGGACTGGCCACACCGACTGAAGCCGCGTCCATCGGTGCCTTGGGGGGCATTCTGCTGGCCTTCGCATATCGCGCAATGACGTGGCAAAGGATGCGTGAAAGCGTGTATCTGACAGTGCGAACAACAGCGATGGTCTGCTGGCTGTTCGTCGGATCCTACACCTTCTCCTCGGTGTTTTCATATCTTGGCGGCGAACATCTGATTTCGGAGTTCGTGCAAGGATTGGACATGTCGCCGATCATGTTCCTGCTGCTAGCACAGCTGATCATCTTCCTGTTGGGATGGCCGCTCGAATGGTCGGAAATCATTATCATCTTCGTACCGATCTTCCTGCCACTCCTACCACTATTCGAGATTGATCCGCTGTTCTTCGGCATCCTCGTTGCGCTGAACCTGCAAACCAGCTTCCTGACGCCACCCATGGCGATGTCTGCCTATTACCTGAAGGGTATCGCTCCTCCCGAGGTCCGTCTGACCCAAATCTTCGCGGGCTGTATGCCCTTCCTGTTCTGCGTGTTCATCTCGATGGCGCTTATGTATATCTTCCCACAGATCGTCTTCTACCTGCCGGAGCAGTTCTATGGGCAGTGATCGTAAGTCAGGCATGATCCCGCTAATCGAACTGGACGCCGTGGCGCTTCGAGATCGCATTGCGCGAGGCGAGCTTGCGGCGCTCGATGTGGTCGAAGCCTATATCGAACAGATCCGTCAACGCGAACCGGAGGTGCAGGCATGGATTTGGCATGACCCGGACTTCGCAAGGCATCAAGCCAAGCAGCTTGACGCACATCGCAAGTCAGGAAAGCCATTGGGGCGTCTGCATGGTCTGCCGGTCGGGATCAAGGATGTCATCGACACTCAGAAAATCCCAACTGGAAACGGCACAATGCTGGATCAGGGTCGTTTACCCATGGCCGACGCCTTCGTTGTCAAACGGCTGAAACAGGAAGGCGCGATCATCATGGGCAAGACCGTCACGACGGAGCTTGCCTATCTGCACCCCTCCGGGACACGCAACCCCCATAATCCGGATCATACACCGGGCGGGTCGTCGGCGGGCTCCGCCGCCGCCGTAGCCGCAGCCATGGTTCCACTGGCGATCGGTACACAGACGGGAGGATCAATTATTCGCCCCGCGTCCTTTTGCGGGGTCACGGGATTCAAGCCCAGCTTCGGTGCGATACCCCGAACCGGCGTGTTGATGCAGTCCCAAACGCTGGATACAGTGGGAACCTTCGCGCACGACCCCGCAGGCGCGGCAATGCTGGCGGAGGTTCTCTTCGGGCAAGACAGCGCCGACCCGGCCACAACATTGCAGCCCTTCCCTGCCCTGTTGGACACCGCACAGGCCGACCCACCCGTCGCTCCGCGATTTGCCATGATTAAGCCGCCTGAATGGGACCGTGCCGACCCCGACCTACACCACGCGTTCGAGGAGCTGGCCGAGCATCTTCACCACCGTTGCTTTCCTGCTCGCCTACACTCGCAGTTCGACAAGGCGGCGGAACAACGTGCGATCATCAACGTCGCGGAGATGGTGCGCTGCTATCAGGGCTATGCCGCGCGATCAGATGGCCTGTCAGATACGTTGCAGGAGGCGCTGGATCATGGGCAATCGGTTTCGGCGAAGGATTATCTGACGGCATTAGATTGGCGAGAGCTGCTGACTGCCACGCTGGACGAAATTTTCCAGCAATGCGATGCCATGCTCTGCCCCGCTGCACTTGGCCCCGCGCCGGAAAGTCATGCCACAACCGGCGATGCCATTTTCAACGGGCTGTGGACGTTATGCGGCGTGCCCGCCATTACCATTCCGGTATTCACAGCCTCCAATGGGATGCCAATGGGATTGCAACTGGTTGGCCCGCGCGGTGATGATGCAAGGCTGCTTCGCAACGCCAACTGGCTCTACAAGACTCTCGCCGCACATGAATAGGAGACGCAGATGAACAAGCTCATGGCGTTCTTAGCCTTTGCCACACTTGCGGGCTTTCTTGGCATCCTCGCTTATCACGTCACGGAGATCGACCTTTGGGTCGTCATCGGCTTCACTATCTTGCTAGTCGCCATCGACTTCGTATCATCAGTCCGAAGCAAGCGCTAATTGCTGGCATGGCGATTCAAGGCACCGGGAAGGATGTATTCTGGAAGCGCCGCTAGGATCATCTGCGCTGCCTCTTGCGGTGTGAGCACCGAGCTGTCGATTTCCAGGTCGTATATGTCCGGCTTGTGGACTGCTTCCTGCCATCGCAGGATCGGCTCGGGCACGGCTCCGTTCTCGTCGATCTGAAGATACAACGCTTCGCGGCCAGGCTGTGAGCTGCTTCGGCGCTGCATGATTTCCTCCAGTGGACAGCACACCCCAACGAGGAGAACCCGAAGGCCCTTCAAGTGCCGAGCACAAATGCGCCAGACATCCAAATCTTGTAAGTAGCAATGATGATGGCCCACGTCGACAACCACGTTGAACCCTTCGCGGCTATGAGCAGCGACCGAGGCGTAAAGCGCAGAATACAAACGCCGCACAACGGGTTCCAAGTCCGGACGCTCGCCCCCCGGCCTGAGCCCGATGCCCGGCAGCAGTTTTTCAGGTAGCGTTCGGTTCTGTGCGTCGACGCCCAGATTAACCCACGGTTCGTCCGACAGATCTTGCATCGCGGCTGCAATACTCGACTTGCCCGAGCGCGGCGCCCCGTTCAGGATCACGATCCAGCCCGGTGTCACACGAGGCTCGGCAACCACAGGACAATGCCGGGGAAGGCAACCAGCAGGGCAATTGTCACCCCGTCCGCGATAAAGAAGGGTGTCACGCCACGGAACACGTCTTGAACCGAAATGTCGTCTCGCACGCCTGCCACAACGAAGCAGTTGAGCCCGATAGGTGGCGTGATCAAACAGAATTCCGCCATCTTCACGACGAGAATGCCGAACCAGATTGCGCACATCTGCGCGTTCATTCCGAAGGCGCTGTCGGCGGCGGTCACGGCCTCGCCCCCGTTCAAGGCCATGACCGCCGGGTAGACCACGGGCAGGGTCAACAGCAGCATGCCAATAGCGTCCATGAACATTCCTAGCACTGCATAGGCTAGCAGGATCATGATCAGCGTGATGATCGGGGGGTGATTCAGCGATGTAATCCAGTCCGAGAATGCGCCCGGCAAATCCGCAAATCCCAAGAAGCGTACATAAATCAGGACGCCCCAGATTATCGTGAAGATCATCACCGACAGCTTGGCTGTTTCCAGCAATGCATCGCGGAATTCTCGCCACCGCATTCCCTTCCAGACCGCCATGCAGAAGACAACGAAAGCACCGAGCGCCCCGCCCTCGGTCGGTGTGCCCCATGCATCGCCACCAAACGGGTTGTAGATGAACAGAATTATGATGAAGACCACGAAAAAGATCGGCAGGGCTGGCGGAAGGGACACAAAGCGTTCGCGCCAGGTGAACCCCTTCACAGGTGGCCCGAACCCCTTGATGGTCAGTCCCAACGCAATGATCAGTGTTCCGTAGACCAGTGCGGAGAACGCACCGGGTATGAAACCCGCGAGAAGCAGTTTGCCCACGTCCTGCTCAACGATGATGGCGTAGATCACCAGGATTGCCGATGGTGGGATGAGCGATGCTAGCGTGCCACCCGCCGCAACGACGCCCGCTGCGAATTTCTTGTCATATCCGACGGCAAGCATTTCCGGGATTGCAATCCGCGCGAACACGGCCGAGGTCGCGACCGAGGCACCTGACACGGCAGCAAACCCCGCCGTGGCAAAGACGGTAGACACTGCCAGCCCGCCAGGCACCCAAGCCACCCAACGCTTGGCAGCTTCGAACAACGCTTTGGTCAGACCCGCATAATAGGCGAGATAGCCGATCAGAATGAACGTGGGAATCAAAGACAGCGCTTGGGACGCCACCTTGGAATGCGGCACCTGCCCGGCCGTTTTTGTCGCGACGGTCAGCGCCCAACTGAATTCGGCCGGATCGTAGCCTTTCTTGGACCAGAAGATCCAGATCAAGCCAATAAGCCCTGCAAGGCCGGCGGCGAAGGCCACACGCATGCCCAACAAAACCAGTACCAGCAGCCCGCCCGTGACCGCCAGACCAATTTCAATCGTATCCATTGATATCCCTCAATCCGCGCCGGTCATCTGTTCTGCCTCATGCGCGGCCTGCGTCGCCGCATCCTCGACAAGCGGTACCGCGACGGGCCGCACCGCATCTTCAACGAACGCCCGAGCATATCCCCAGACTTGAAGCACAAGGCGCAGGCAAAGCACAAAGAACGCGACGGGTGCCAGCAGCTTTGCTGGCCACAAGGGAAGACCGATGTCGAAGGAACTGTCCCTGCTCCACATCGGAGCGGCAAAATCGAAGCTGCGGCTGAAATGTGCCCACGAGCCCCAGACCATCAGCACCATCAACAGCAAGATCGCAAGCGTCGTGATCAGTTCCACCGCATGGAGCGGGCGGCCCTTCAACTGCCCGACGATCATGTCCATGCGTATATGTGCACCGTCGCGCTGGACGTAGGAAATTCCCATGAAGGCAATCAGGGGCATCGCCTGCTGTATCCAGTCCACATAGCCGGGCAAGGGCTGGTTCAAGAAATTACGGCCACTGACGGAAATGACCGCCAGGACCATCAAGGCAAAAACCGCCAGCCCGCTCAACAACGCAAGCCAGCGTTCCAGCGTATATAACTTGAGATCGAGCCTGCTGAGCAGCGTGTCGTCGCTCAAAACCGAAGACCTGCCCGCCATCGAGCCCCCTTTCCGTCAGTAGGTTAGGCCCGCCCACAAGGTGCGAGCAGGCCATCCGACTTACGATTGTCCGTCAGTCAGCTTGTCCTGAACGAAGTCGTAAAGCTCCTGCGCCGGGATGGTGCCGGAATTCTTTTCGATCCAGGCGGTGGCAGCGGGACCTGCAGTCATTTCCTTGAAGGACTCGACTGCAGAATCGTCATAGGTGATTTCCTCGATCCCGCGATCTTCCAGCGTCGGCCACCATTTGGCCATTGTTTCGTTCTCGTAGTAGTCGACATAATGATCGAGCGCCTCCTCAACCGACCCAAGAAGCGCTTCGCGTTCCTCATCCGTCAGCGCATCCAGCGCATCGGTATTGACCACGACGGGGCAGTTTACCGTGCCGGGGTTCAAATTGGTCGTCCACCAGTCGGCGGTTTCCACGACGCCGAAGGACATATGTGCGTGCGGAGCAAAGGACACGGCCTTCACCACCCCGGAATCGAGTGCCTGGCGCACCTCGCTTGCAGACATGGATGTCGGCACCGCACCGAGCATCGACATCGCGTCGCCAATGCCACCCGTCGCGCGCACGGTAAGCCCGTCGAAGGATTCCAGCGTCGTAGGTGCTTCGCCCGAACCGGCAATGTTATATTGCGGCATCGGTGACGGCATCAGAAGGGTCGCGTTCCACCGCGCCAGATCCTCTACCACTGCCGGATGCTGATAGAGCGCCATAGACAGGTCGCGTTCCTGATCAAGCGAACTTACACCAAGAAACGGCAGTTCCAGCACCGTGATCGAGGGGTTCTTGTCTTCGTGATACCCCGCACAGAATTGCGCCATCTCGAAGGCACCGATGGAAATCCCGTCGAGGTTCTCGGTGTTTTGGGACAGCCCGCCATAGGAAATGTTCAAGGTGAACGCGCCGTCGGTCTTCTGATCAACCAGTTCCGCAAGCTTTTCGACATGCTCGGTAAAGGCGCGGCGCTTGCCCCATAACGACACGTTCCATTCGGTCGCAGCGGTTTCCGTCGCGAAGGACGCAGCCAAAAGCGCAAGCGCAGATGTTCCAATGAGTGATTTCATAGTCTCTCTCCCTGTTCTGCCGGATCTGAGGGTCCGTGTATCGGGTTACCATAGGCGAGAGACATTATATGCCAACCCCGTATTTCTGGGTATGCAAGTGTCTAACCGCTGCCAAGGGCTCACAACGGCGTGTAAGGGGTTGCAATACTTCATGGAATGGGGACGCAATGGTCGCGCACCAAGCGCACGGAACCCATGCTGGATAAACACGCACGCATATTCATTGATCCACCGCTGAACCGGCTCGGCGGCATTCTTGCCGCATCTGGCGTCAAGGCAGATATGGTAACGGCTGCGGGGCTGGTTCTTGGGCTGCTGAGCGCCGCTGTCATCGCCTTGGGCGCACCGGGCTGGGCGCTTCTTCCGCTGCTGGCTAGTCGCTTCGCAGATGGGCTGGACGGTGCCGTGGCACGCGCAACGCAAAGGACAGATTTTGGGGGCTATTTCGACATCGCGGCGGATTTCTTGTTCTACGGTGCGGTTCCGATGGGCTTCGTCTGGCTTGACCCGGCACAAAACGGCGCAGCCGGAGCCTTCCTGCTGACCAGCTTCTACTTCAATGGAAGTAGCTTTCTGGGCTTCGCCATACTCGCTGAACGCCGCAAGATGGAAAGCGACGCGCGAGGGCTCAAGTCACTCTATTTCACCGGCGGTCTGCTAGAAGGTACGGAAACGATCGTTTTCTTCATCCTGCTATGCCTGCTGCCACAATGGTTCGCGCCGCTGGCATGGCTGTTCGGCACGCTGTGTTTCATCACTGCCTCGTCGCGCATCCTGTTGGCCTATCGTCTGTTTTCCCACGACCATGGAGAATCTGCATGAACCGCATTCTTGCTGCCTTGCTTGCGCTCGGCATTGCCCCGTTACACGCTGAAAGCGCACCGGACCCTTCGGACTGGGACGTGGTCTTGGAAACGGCGAAGGGTCAGACGGTTTACTGGAACGCCTGGGGCGGGTCGGTCATCACCAACGAGTTCATTGCATGGGTCGCCGAGCGCGTCTCGGAGGATTTCGGCGTCACGCTTGAGCATGTGAAACTGTCGGACACGGCTGACGCGGTGACGCGGGTCGTGGCCGAGAAGGCCGCTGGCAAGGACGAGGGCGGTGCGGTCGATCTGATCTGGATCAACGGGGCCAATTTCGCGGCGATGAAGGAGAACGACCTGTTGTTCGGGCCATGGGTGAATGACCTTCCCAATTGGCAATATGTCGACGTCCACGGCAAGACGGTTCAAACGGATTTCACAGTTCCCACAGATGGGCTGGAAGCACCTTGGTCGATGGCGCAGGTTGTGTTCATGTACGACGCCGAGAAGCTTCCAGCGCCGCCAACGAATATGCAAGACATTCTGGATCTGGTACGCGACAACCCCGGCCGCTTCACCTTTCCGCAACCACCTGATTTTCTGGGAGCCACTTTTCTGAAGCAGGCGCTGTACGATCTGGCGGATGATCCCGCGCCGCTACTTAAGCCTGTCCAAGACGCCGACTACGACTCTGTCACAGCGCCGCTTTGGGCCTATCTTGATGAATTGACCCCGTTGCTGTGGCGTCAGGGATTGGCCTACCCTCAAAGCGGGCCGCAGCAGATACAGCTTCTAGCGGATAAGGAAATTGATCTGGCAATCTCGTTCAGCCCCGGCGAGGCATCCGCCGCAATCGAAAATTTCGAGTTGCCCGATACCTTCCGAACCTTCGTTCTGGAGAAGGGCACAATCGGCAATGCCTCTTTCGTCGCAGTCCCATATAACGCCAATGCCAAATCGGGTGCGATGGTGGTAGCGAACTTCCTGATGTCGCCAGAGGCCCAAGCCCGCGCCCAAGATCCAAAGTATCTGGGTGTCGGAACCATTCTGGACATGGACAAGCTGGATGAAAGTGACCGCGCACTTTTCGATGACATCGACCTTGGCGTTGCGACACTGACCCCGGAAGAGCTCGGCACGGCATTGCCAGAGCCACACCCGTCCTGGATGACGCGTATTCAAGACGACTGGACCGAACGCTTTGGCGTAGGCCGCGAGTGATCACCGGCACAGCCCCTGTTGCCCGCTTGAATAATCGCATATTGCGCCTTTTGCCCGGCGCGACGCTGCTTGCGATGCTTGGCCCGGTTGTGGCCGGGCTGATCGGTGTGCTGCTGCCCGCTTTCGGGTGGATGCCCGCACTGGGAATGACTCAGCTCACCACCGACGCCTTTGCCGATCTGTTTGCATGGCCCGGGCTGGCGCGCGCCTCCTACCTGAGCGTCTTTGTCGGGTTGGCGGCAACGCTCTTCGCCCTGACCGTCGTGGTCATGGTCTGCGCCTGCTGGCAGGGTACCCGCGCCTTCAACTGGCTGGAACGTGTGTTGTCACCCCTTCTGTCCCTGCCGCACGCGACGGCAGCCTTCGCACTGGCCTTCCTTATCGCCCCGTCGGGGTGGATTGTGCGGCTTGTCTCGCCCTGGATAACGGGCTGGGACAGCCCGCCCGACGTGCTGGTCTTGAACGATCCAATGGGACTGAGCTTGACGCTCGGCCTGATCGTCAAGGAAATCCCTTTCCTGATCCTGATGACGCTGGCTGCACTGAACCAGATCAACGCTGGTCCCACAATCCGCGCCGCCCGCAGCATGGGATACAGCCGGCACATCGCGTGGTTAAAGCTGATATTCCCGCGCGTATACATGCAAATCCGGCTGCCTGTGTATGTCGTGCTGGCTTATTCCATGACGGTGGTCGATGTCGCAACGATTCTTGGTCCAACGACACCACCAACGCTTTCCGTGCAAATCCTTGACTGGCTGTCTGATCCGACCCTCATGCGCCACAGCATCGCCGCAGCCGGGGCGGTCTGGCAGTTGGGACTGGTGGCAGGAGTTTTGTTCACATGGCGCGCAAGTGAACGCATCGTCGCTTCGCTCGGCACCAGGTGGATAGAAAAAGGCACACGCGGACGCGACAGCGGATCGCTGCGAATGCTCGCTTTTGCACTCGGCGGCGGATCGGCCTTCATCATCGGGCTGGGTCTGGCTGTTTTGACGATCTGGTCATTCGCTGGACTATGGACCTTCCCCGACGCGTTGCCGCAGAAATTCACTTTCAAGAACTGGGAACGCCACCTGCCAGCCTTGCGCGACACCGCAACTGAAACCCTGCAAATCGCGGCCTGCGCAAGCCTCATCTCGCTGACCCTGTCTATCGGATGCCTGGAGGCCGAGCACCGCTTCAATCTGCGCATGCGCCGCTATAGCTGGTGGTTGCTCTACATACCCCTGATCGTGCCCCAGGTCAGCTTTCTGCCCGGATTACAGATGCTATTTCTACAACTCGGGGCGACCTCTGGCACCAAAGCCGTGATCTGCGCACATATCGTCTTCGTTCTGCCCTATGTATTTCTGTCACTAGGTGATCCGTTCCGAAACTGGGATGAACGCTTCGCAACAGTTGGGGCATCTCTTGGGCACGGACCGGATACCACCTTGTGGAGGTTACGCCTGCCCATGCTTCTGCGGCCGATCCTAACCGCGACTGCGGTCGGTTTCGCTGTGTCAATCGGCCAATATCTTCCCACGCTACTGACCGGCGGCGGGCGTGTGACGACCTTAACGACAGAGGCGGTGGCTCTGGCATCGGGCAGCGACCGGCGCGCGATCGGGGCCTATGGCCTGGCATTGACAGCCAGCGCGATGCTGCCCTTCGCGCTGGCCACCCTGCTTCCTCGCGCCATGTGGCGGAACCGTCGGGGTCTAGCGCATGGCTGAAGGACTCCGGCTGGAACACGTCTCGATCACCCTGCCCGACCGACGACAAATTCGGCTGAACGACGCAATCCGACCCGGCGAAGTCCTGAGCCTGATGGGGCCGTCCGGTTCAGGAAAATCAACTATCCTGTCGGCGTTGATCGGTGCCTTGCCTCAAGAAATACCTTTTCGAGGTCGGATCATCCTGAATAGCCGTGACATCACGATGCTTCCGACCGAAGCGCGTCGTATTGGTATCCTGTTTCAGGATGATCTGCTGTTTCCTCATCTCTCGGTCGGCGGGAATCTCGCCTTCGGACTGACATCGAACATCGAGGGCCGCGCCACGCGTCAGGCAGAGGTTAACCGGGCGCTAAATGATATCGGCCTGACAGGGTTCTATGATCGCGACCCTGCGACGCTTTCGGGTGGTCAACGTCAACGTGTCGCTTTGGCGCGCGTGCTGCTCTCCAAACCTCAAGCGCTGTTGCTGGATGAGCCGTTTTCACGTCTCGACACCATACTACGACAGCAAATGCGGGATCTGGTCTTCAGCCGCACCCGGAATCTGCCAGTTCTACTGGTCACTCATGACCCGGAAGACGCGCAGGCCGCGGGAGGAAGGATCGTCCGGCTGGGCTAGATCCGCGATTCGCATCGACCTGAATGCTACCCGGATGATCAACCAAATCCACCTAGGTCAATTCAACTGGACAAGCCACCATCCCCGCTTCCGTTAAGGTAACGAGGCCCATCGGGTCCGCATCATCCACGACAGAAACCGCCAACGCCAAGGACAGAATAGACCAAGCCAGTTTCGTCATATTCTACATCCTCCGTATTATGATGTTTTCCGGGTGCCGACATTCGGCTGCGGCGACCCCGCATTGGAGCCGACCCGATCCGATTACGGGCCAGGTCAAGTTTAAGGTGCGATATCATTCGCTTGCGGCTTACAGTTTCTTCGATGCTGGAAATGGGTTCCGGGCCACCTGCCGTTACGAAAAGCCGAATTTCCGCGCATTTCATAAATCTGTTACATTTATTTTACATTCGCGTCACAGAAGCTGCGTAGAGCAGCGCTGAGGTCGTCCTGCCGCGACCGTCACAAATTGATTCCAGGAGCTGAAATGTCCTACATCAAAATGACCGCCTCCGTTCTGGCGCTGTCCGCTGTTTCCGCTACCACCGCAGCAGCCCGCGATCAGGTTCAGGTTGCCGGTTCTTCCACCGTCCTGCCTTACGCGTCGATCGTAGCCGAGGCTTTCGGCGAGAACTTCGACTTTCCGGCCCCCGTCGTTGAATCCGGCGGCTCTTCCGCTGGTCTGAAAAAGTTCTGCGAAGGCGTTGGAGAAAACACCATCGACGTCGCTAACGCATCCCGCAAGATCCGCGATGGCGAAGTAGAAACTTGCGCCGCCAATGGCGTTGAAGAAATCATCGAAGTTCGCATCGGTTATGACGGCATTGTCTTTGCCAGCGACATCAACGGCCCCGAGTTCACCGCCTTCACCGAAGAGCAGTGGTACATGGCGATGGCAGCCCAGATCGTTCAGGATGGCGCTCTGGTCGACAACCCGTACACCACATGGGCCGAAATCGACTCCTCGCTGCCCGACGTCGCAATCCAGGCCTTTATCCCGGGCACCAAGCACGGCACACGTGAAGTCTTCGAAGAAAAAGTTCTTCTCGGCGGTTGTGAAACCTCTGGCGCACTCGAGGCTCTGGTCGAAACCGGCCTGTCCGAAGACGACGCGGAAGGCGCATGCATGGCGGTTCGTACGGACGGTGTGGCTGTCGACATCGATGGTGACTACACCGAAACGCTGTCGCGCATCGCATCCAACCCCGATGGCATTGGCGTATTCGGCCTGGCGTTCTACGAGAACAACACCGACAAGCTGAAAGTGGCAACGATGGGCGGCATCGAGCCTTCCACCGAAACCATCGCGTCCGGTGAATACCCGGTTTCCCGCCCGCTCTACTTCTACGTTAAGAAGGCGCATATCGGCGAGGTTCCCGGCCTGAAAGAGTACGCGGAATTCTTCGTGTCTGACGCCGTTGCCGGCCCGAACGGCCCGCTTGCCAATTACGGTCTGGTGTCCGATCCGGAACTTGCTCAGACTCAAGAGCAGATCGCGAACGAAGACGCCATGGCTCCGGCCACCAACTAAGACTTCCCTTCCGTGGGGGCGGGCTTTGGCCCGCCCTCATCCCAGCTCCCCGACAATAACAAGTGAGCGATATGTCCGGAGTTATCCTCTTTTTCGTCCTGCTCGCGCTAAGCGCCGCGGGATTTATACTTGGGCGTCGCAAGGCAGCCGGAGTCACGGCAGGTGACGAGCGTCTTATGCACTCCCTCATCAGCTTTCATGGTTGGAACGTCGCTCTTGCCACTCTCCTGGCGGGAATTGTCGTTCTGATCCTTTGGTCGTTTCTGAACTCGTTCCTCGATCTTGAAGTCGGACCTTTTATCGCTCCCGTCCTGTCGCTCGGCGCGGCAGCGTTGGCATTGTTCTGGTCCTATTCACGCATCGACAAGGATTTCCGCGCGCGCAATTCTGTAGAAGCCATGATAAAGGCACTGTTGATTACCGCGTCCTCCATCGCGATTCTGACGACCGTGGGTATCGTCCTATCCATGCTGTTCGAAACGATCCGCTTCTTTCAGCAATACTCCTGGACCGAGTTCTTCTTCGGTGCCAACTGGGCACCAAACTTCCGCGGGGACAGTGATCTCGGCATCCTGCCGCTTCTTTGGGGGACGCTCTATATCAGTCTTATCGCGCTGGCCGTGGCGGTCCCGATCGGCTTGTTTGCTGCCATCTACCTGTCGGAATACGCGAGTTCGAGGGTGCGATCCTTCGCGAAGCCCGCAATTGAGATTCTCGCCGGTATCCCGACAATCGTTTATGGCCTGTTCGCTTTGATCACCGTTGGCCCTTTCCTGCGTGACTACTTCGCGGAACCGTTGGGTTTAGGAAACAGTTCCGCTTCCGTCATGACGGCAGGCCTGGTGATGGGGGTGATGCTGATTCCGTTCGTCTCATCGCTGTCCGACGATATCATCAACGCGGTACCACAGGCGATGCGCGACGGCTCCTATGGGCTTGGGGCCACGCAATCCGAAACGATCCGCCAAGTCGTCGTCCCGGCCGCCCTCCCAGGCATTGTTGGCGCTATACTGCTCGCCGCATCGCGCGCGATCGGTGAAACCATGATTGTTGTCTTGGGGGCCGGCGCAGCTGCCAGGCTGTCACTGAACCCGTTCGAAGCGATGACCACCGTTACGGTAAAGATCGTGTCGCAACTTACTGGTGACACCGACTTCAATTCCCCGGAAACACTGGTCGCCTTTGCGCTGGGAATTACTCTTTTTGTCCTTACGTTGGGCTTGAACGTACTTGCCCTCTACATCGTGCGCAAATACCGGGAGCAGTACGAATGACCGACATGACCGCCCCAGCCTCTTCGCCTTCAAGATCGCATTCCTCTCTTCTGACCCTCGACGAGCGGACCAGGAAGCGGAACGCAGGCGAACGCCGGTTCCGAATGTACGGTGTCGCAGCCGTTGCCACGGGCGTCATCGCCCTTATCCTGTTGCTGATCTCGATCCTGTCCTCGGGCTTGCCATCCTTCACGCAGACTTTCATCAACGCCGAGATTTATCTTGATCCAGAAGCGTTGGATCCTGAAGGCAATCGCGACCCGGACGATATCCGCAAAGTTCTGACTTTCTCGTACCAGCCGCTGATTCAGTCCTCCCTTGCCGAGTTGGCGACCGAGATGCAGGCGGGTCCGGCCCCGGAACTTACGGAGGAAATGCTTGCCGGAATGGTGTCGGAAGAGGCCACCGCCCAGCTGAGGAATTTCGTCATTAGCCACCCCGATGAAATCGGCAATACTGTCGAGTTCGAGTTTCTTGCCAATGCGCGTATTGACCAATACCTCAAGGGCAAGGTGACGATGGCCTCCGCGGAACTCGACAGCCGCGTCGACCCAGCGCAGTTGCGCGCTGCAGACGCGATGGTCGAAAGCGGCCGGATGGAAAAACGGTTCAACTGGGATTTCTTTACCAATGCAGACGCCTCCGAGAACCGCCCTGAGGCAGCAGGCCTTGGCGTCGCGATCATCGGGTCCGCATACATGATGCTGATCGTGCTGTGCCTTGCGCTGCCCATTGGTGTCGCCGCGTCGATCTATCTGGAAGAGTTTGCCAAGAAAAACTGGCTGACTGACGTGATCGAGGTAAATATCTCCAACCTAGCCGCCGTTCCATCGATCGTTTTCGGCATTCTGGGCCTCGCTATCTTCATCAACTACATGGGGCTACCCAACTCTGCGCCGATTGTCGGCGGCTTGGTACTGACGCTGATGACACTCCCGACGATCATCATCTCGACCCGCGCCGCGTTGAAGTCGGTACCCCCATCCATTCGTGACGCAGCGCTTGGCGTCGGTGCCTCCAAAATGCAGACCGTGTTCCATCACGTCCTGCCGCTGGCAATGCCAGGCATCCTGACAGGCACAATCATCGGCCTGGCACAGGCGCTTGGCGAAACGGCACCACTTCTGCTGATCGGGATGGTTGCGTTCGTCAAGGAATACCCTTCGGCGCCACCGGAAGGCTTTTTCGAGCCTGCCACAGGCCTGCCAGTTCAGGTCTACAACTTCACCCAACGCGCCGATCCCGCCTTTGTTGAACGGGCCTCGGGGGCAATTATCGTCTTGCTCATATTCCTGCTGGCCATGAACCTGATCGCGGTAATCCTGCGCCGCCGGTTCGAGCGCCGCTGGTAACAGGAGTCCTCACATGAACGACATGACAACAGTGGAACGCGCCGTGGACGACAAAGACATCAAATTCCGGGCCAGCAATGTGCAGGTCTATTACGGCGACAGTCGCGCCATCAAAGACGTAAGCGTCGAGCTTAAGGAACGCACCGTGACAGCGTTCATCGGTCCGTCAGGCTGCGGAAAATCGACTTTCCTACGCTGCCTGAACCGCATGAACGACACCATCGACATCTGCCGCGTTGAGGGCGACATCCGGCTGGACGATGAAGACATCTACGATTCGAGGGTCGATCCGGTGCAACTTCGCGCCCGTGTCGGGATGGTGTTCCAAAAGCCCAACCCTTTCCCCAAGTCAATCTACGACAACATCGCCTATGGCCCCCGCATTCATGGTCTGGCCACGAACAAGGCGGATCTGGATGTGATCGTCGAGAAATCCCTGCGTCGTGGCGCGATCTGGGACGAGGTGAAGGATCGCCTGCACGCCCCTGGCACTGGCCTGTCGGGCGGTCAGCAGCAACGCCTGTGCATCGCACGCGCCGTTGCGACAGAACCCGAAGTACTGCTCATGGATGAGCCCTGTTCAGCCTTGGATCCGATCGCTACGGCTCAGGTCGAGGAACTGATCGACGAATTGCGCACCGAATACACGGTCATCATCGTGACCCACTCCATGCAGCAAGCTGCGCGGGTCAGTCAAAAGACCGCGTTCTTCCACCTCGGAAACCTGGTCGAATATGACGACACGGACACGATTTTCACGAACCCCAAAGACAGCCGGACGGAGTCCTACATCACCGGTAAAATCGGCTGACGGAGATCGATATGAGCGAACAACACATCATGTCCGCGTTCGACCGCGACCTGCAAACCATTCAGGGTCTGATGGTCAAGATGGGCGCAATGGTCGAAGAGGCCATCCGAACGTCTGTTACCGCGCTGGAAACAAGCGATCTGGAACTGGCTGAAAAGACCCGGCTGGGTGACAAAGCCATCGACGCGCTTGAAGAAGAAATCAAGCATGAGACGGCCCGCGTCATCGCGCTTCGCGCTCCGACGGCGATCGATCTGCGCACAATCCTGTCGGTCATGACGATCGGCGCACAACTGGAACGCTGCGGCGACCTGGCCAAGAATATCGCCAAACGCACACCACTTATCGCAGAGTCAACAGAAATTGCGGGCGCATTCGCGATGCTGCGCAACTTCAGCGGCTTTATCGAAAAAATGGTTTCGGACGCGCTGGACGCCTATATCCAACGCGACGTGGCTGCAGCCGAAGCGATCATCCGTCGCGACGAAGAAGCAGACGAGACCTACAACACCATCTTCCGGTCGCTACTGACTCATATGATGGAGGACCAGAGCACCATCACCGCCTGCATGCATCTGCACTTCATCGCAAAAAACCTTGAACGCATCGGCGATCATGCAACTGGAATAGCGGAACAGACCATCTATCGCGTGTCCGGCGAACTTCCCGATGAAGACCGACCCAAGGTAGATGTGACGGATACCGCCCCTAAGGGCTGATATATCGAATGGCAAGCGAACAACCTAACGTACTGGTCGTTGAGGACGAACCCGCTCAGCGCGAAGTCCTGTCCTACAACCTCGAAGCAGAAGGGTTTCTCGTCCACAAGGCTGAAACCGGGGATGAGGCCCTGCTGCTGATCGAGGAAACCCAGCCCGATGTCATTATCCTTGACTGGATGTTGCCCGGTGTCTCCGGCATCGAAATCTGCCGTCGGATCAAGATGAAACCAGAAACCCGCGCGACGCCGGTGATCATGCTGTCGGCCCGCTCGGAAGAGGTGGACAAGGTTCGCGGACTGGAAACCGGGGCGGACGACTACGTGGTAAAGCCTTATTCCATCATCGAGTTGATGGCGCGCGTAAGAAGCCAACTGCGTCGCAGCCGCCCGGCGACGGTCGGTGAACGGCTGGAATTTAACGGAATAATTCTTGATTCAGAAACTCATAAAGTATCCCGCGACGGTGAGGAGCTTAAGCTCGGACCCACCGAGTTCCGCTTGCTGAGCACCTTCATGGAGAAGCCCGGTCGCGTTTGGAGCCGTGAACAACTCCTGGATCGTGTCTGGGGGCGTGACATCTACGTCGACACGCGGACAGTAGACGTGCATATTGGGCGATTGCGCAAGGCGCTGTGCAGGCATGGCGGGAATGATCCGGTCCGGACGGTTCGCGGGGCAGGATACGCATTGGGATAATCCGGCGGGGTCACGGCGATGCACGAAACTCCGTTCACCGAAACACCGGCACGACTGCTGGTTGTTGATGCAACGGATAGGATGGCCGCGCTCATGCGCAACGCGCATCGTTGGGGGTTTGAGAGCTACTCCGCGAGAAGTACAGACCTAGCGCTAACTGCGATCAGGTGTGACCGCCCGGCGATAATCGGTGTGAACGGCACTGTTCCAGTCCCCGTCGAGAATGCATCGCGCCGTCGGAAAATTCCCGTCACGACTATTGATGAGGCTGACAGCGACCCGTCGGAGGCTCTGCGTCACCTTCGCGCTGTACTCCGCCGCGAACGCCCTGGCGTATTGACGGGCGGATCTGCGCATGGATTTCTCTCGCTCGACAACGGTGCAATGCGGGCTGAAATTCTGGGCAATCCAGTTCCTTTGGGTGTAAGCGAGTTCTGCCTGCTCGGTGCCATGCTGGATGATCCCGACCGCGTCTGGAGCCGTGAGCACCTTCTGCAGCGCGTCTGGGGCGAAGGCGCAACGCATGAACCACGCACTGTCGATGCCTATGTCGCAAGACTACGCCGAGCGCTTGTGCAGCACGGCAATCCCGATCCAATCACAACCGTCCGTGGCAAAGGCTACCGGCTGACCTGAGCCTCCAACCATTCCTGAAACGCCAAGGCCAACGCGTTATCCGTACGTCCTTCGGGCAGCACGGAGTAATACGCGAGATCCGTGTTCATGGGGTTGTCCTGAATAATCGTCAGACGCCCATCGCCTAGTTCTTTTTCGATCAGGTAGCGCGGAATAAGGCCGATCCCCATACCACTCGCCACGGCCTCGATGAGCATAGAGAATTGGCCGAAGCGATGACCTCGATAGGCATTGTCGACCTCCATCTCGTGTACGGCGAACCATTCCGCCCACAGCTTGGGTCGCGTATCGAGATGCAGCAGAGGCAGCTGCGCGAACACGTCGGCGTCAAGGGACGGACCGCCCAAGGCGGCGGCACCAGCAACGGGCACGACGGCTTCACTGCACAAATAGCGACACACGGCTTTGGGCCAGACAGGTTGCCCGTAATGGATGGCTATGTCGAAGCGTTCGGCATCGAAATCAAACGGTGCAACGCGTGCGGCGACACGCAATTGTGTGCCAGGATGTCGTGTCAGGAAGTCGGCCAGGCGCGGGGTAAGCCAACGCTCACCAAATGTTGGTAAGGTCGCGACTGTCAGCACCGCTGACATATCCTGCGCACCCATGGCATGCATGGTCATTTCTTCGATCTGGGCTAGTATTCTCCGCGCTTCAGGCAGCAAACGGTGGCCGTTTTCTGACAAGACAACGCGCTGCCGGACTCTATCAAACAACTGTACGCCGAGGCGGGTCTCCAATT
Organism: Qingshengfaniella alkalisoli; assembly: GCF_007855645.1. GTDB lineage: Bacteria > Pseudomonadota > Alphaproteobacteria > Rhodobacterales > Rhodobacteraceae > Qingshengfaniella > Qingshengfaniella alkalisoli. The sequence continues at coordinate 218,111 of NZ_CP042265.1, read as the reverse complement.
CCTTGACCTGACGGCTGACCGCACTTTGGGTAAGGCTCAACTCTCCGGCCGCTTGTGTGAAGCTGCCATAACGCGCGGCAGCCTCAAATGCTTGCAGCGTGGTTGCATCGGGAAGAAGGCTTCGGCTCAACTTCATGTCGTTTTCGCATCAACTGAATAGAAATCATCGCGTTTACTGTCCCAAGTAATATGCTACGGGCATCAACAAAACCATCGCGAAACGCAACTGCGTTGAAAGGACCCTACATGCCGCAATCTCTCAAGTCAGACGCCCACGAAATTCTTTCCCGTTTCGGGGTCACTGCCACACGCTACACCGACGGCTCCATGGACAGCTTCAGCCCCGTCACCGGTGAGGCCGTTGCATCAGTCACACCCGACACCGCGGATAGCACCGCAACCTCAATCGCAAAGGCGCATGCAGCGTTTTTGGCTTGGCGCACGACGCCCGCCCCCAAGCGCGGCGAGTTGGTGCGGCTGTTCGGAGAAGAGTTGCGCGCCGCCAAGGATGATCTGGGACGCCTCGTGTCCATCGAAGCTGGCAAAAGCCCGTCTGAGGGCGCGGGCGAAGTACAGGAAATGATTGACATCTGCGACTTTGCGGTCGGTCTGTCTCGTCAACTCTACGGTCTGACCATAGCCACGGAACGTCCAGGGCACCGCATGATGGAAACCTGGCATCCCCTCGGTGTGGTGGGCGTGATTTCAGCCTTCAACTTCCCGGTCGCCGTGTGGTCGTGGAACACGGCAATCGCGCTCGTTTGCGGCAACAGCGTGGTGTGGAAACCCTCGGAGAAAACGCCCCTTACCGGGCTGGCCTGCCAAGCCATTCTGGACCGCGCGCTCAAACGCTTCGGTGATGCGCCGGAGAACCTTTCACAGGTGGTAATCGGTGCCGCTGATGTAGGGCAGGCACTGGTCGATAATCCACAGGTCGCGCTAGTGTCCGCGACTGGATCGACCCGGATGGGGCGTATCGTCGGGCCCCGCGTCGCCGAACGTTTCGGTCGCTGCATTCTGGAACTTGGCGGCAACAACGCGGGCATCGTGACGCCGTCTGCCGATCTGGACATGGCGCTGCGTGCCGTCGCGTTCGGGGCGATGGGCACAGCGGGACAGCGTTGCACGACGACACGCCGCCTCTTCGTGCATGCCGATGTATACGACGATCTGGTCCCGCGTCTCAAGAAGGCCTACGCGTCCGTATCCGTCGGCAATCCGCTGACCGAGAACGTTCTGGTTGGACCCTTGATAGACAAAGACGCGTTTGACGGCATGCAGTCGGCGCTGAGCGCCGCGAAAAATGCCGGCGGCACGGTGCATGGCGGCGAGCGGTTGGAAGTGGAAACCGACGCTGCGTTCTACGTGAAACCCGCGATCGTGGAGATGCCGTCGCAAACCGGCCCCGTGGTCGAGGAAACCTTCGCACCAATCCTTTACGTCATGCGCTACACCGATCTGGAGGAAGCTATCGCAGATCATAATGCCGTAGCGGCGGGGCTGTCGTCGGCGATCTTCACGACCGATTTACGTGAGATGGAACAATTCCTGTCCGCTGCCGGGTCCGATTGCGGAATTGCGAACGTCAATATCGGCACGTCAGGCGCAGAAATCGGCGGCGCGTTCGGTGGCGAGAAAGAAACCGGCGGCGGTCGAGAAAGCGGGTCGGATGCATGGAAAGCGTATATGCGCCGTGCCACGAACACGATCAACTATTCGCGCGAACTGCCGCTTGCTCAGGGCGTTGTGTTCGACATCGACTGATCAGAACCGTGCTGCAACGACATGGGCAGCGGCGCTGCCCATGTCAAAGAAGGCCTCTTTTGCACGCGGCCAGCTTTCAAATCGCGGCGGCGACATCTCCACCGGCAGCACATCCTTGTCCCCCGTGATGATCCAGTCTGCAACCGATTTACCGAACAACGTTCCCGGCGCAATGCCTCGGCCACTATACCCATAAATGGACACCGCGTTTTCGCCCATCCGCTCTATACGCGGAAGGTGGTCGCCCGTCATCGCAATGCGACCGCACCATTCGAACTCGAACGGGACATCGCCCAAACGCGGAAACAAAAGACGCAACTTGCGGCGCGCCCAACCATGGTGAACGGCACCGCATGAGCCATCAAGCCGTCCCATCCCCCCAAGTACCAGTCGCCCTTGGGCATCCATCCGGAACGAGCTCATCACCAGTGCCGTATCCCAGCACCCTTCACCGCCTGGAAGCACATCTTTACGCAAAGCATCAGGCAAGGGTCGGGTTGCAAATTGAGAATAGAAAACCGGAGTGAACCGCGCCCGATCAGAAGGTCGCGTCTCATAGGCATTCGTCGCATGAACCAGATGTCGCGCTGCAACACGGTGTTTCCGCGTCTTGACGAGCCAATGGTCGTTTCCGGACGTGATGTCCAAAGCAGGTGTGTGTTGAAAGACCTGCGCGCCTGCCTTGATGGCTGCGCGGGCCAACCCCTTGGCATAGGCAAGCGGTTGAACCGTTCCGGCACGGGGGTCAAGACAAGCTCCGAAGAATGCCTCGCTCCCTGTCCGTGCGCGGGTCTCGTAGCGGTCCAGAATGCGTACCGGCGCGCCGTGCTTCACCAACTGGTCGTGGCGCGATTGCAAGTCACGAACGCCCCGTGGCGCATGCGCCAAATGCAGCGTCCCCCGTTGCGTCGCCTGACAATCAATAGAGTGTTCGTCAATCAGCCCAAACACCAAGTCCGGTGCATTTCCCAGCCGACCAATCAACCGCTCTGCTGGTTGCGCGCCGATGGTTTCCGAGATCTGGTCCGGGGGCGTCCAAAGACCTGCATTCACCAACCCTACATTGCGCCCAGACCCGCCGAACCCAATGGTCCTGGCCTCAAGAAGACAAACAGATGCTCCCGCCTTCGCCAGATGCAGCGCCGCACTTAGCCCTGTGAACCCAGCACCGATGATCACGACATCAGCCGTCAAGTCTTGGGTCAGTTCTGCCGTGCTCACTTGCGCCCCCGAGGAACATTCCCAAAGGTTCAGCGACTCGTTCGTCATGTCTACCTGCCTGCCTGTTTTGCGAGATCCTTGCCGATCTTTGTGGGCTGTTTCAAGACCAGCAGCGATTGACGGAACAATGTGTCTTCGAGACGGGAACTCACACCGCCGTAGATCCTGAAATCCTTGCTGCCGCACCGACATTGCACAAATTTCGTTCACGGCGCGAGCACCCACAGCAGCGTCATGACATTTTTGGCTGCGTCTCAACAGCTTCTGGTTTTCATCTGCGACGGAGTTCCTCAATCATGTTCACATGACTGCTGTATCGCCGACATTTCACCATAAGCTTTCCGAGCTGCTTCGCTTCATCTATCCGGACCACGACGCCGACGCGCTGACAGCGCAGGTGATAGAGGCGTTCTGGCCTGCCGGCACCCATATGCGTAAACGGTCACGCATGCCCGGCAACAACCTTTGGTCGGAACATGACGCGGTGCTGATCACCTATGGCAACTCGATCGTTGACGGTGAGCACAAACCGCTGGACCTACTGCACGACTTTCTGCTGAACAATCTGAAGGGGGTGGTCAACGGCGTCCACATTTTGCCGTTTTTTCCCTACACTTCAGATGACGGGTTTGCGGTCACGGACTACCGGATGGTGAACCCGCAACTCGGCGAATGGACAGATATCAATCGGATCGCTGCGGATTTTCACCTGATGTCGGATCTGGTGCTTAACCATGTTTCGAGCCAAGGCAAATGGTTCAATGACTATCGTCAAGGCAAAGCACCCTATGATCACTTTTTCTTCGAGGCTGCGCCGGATGATGACCTCAGCGCGACCGTCAGGCCCCGGACAACGCCATTGTTACGAAAGGTAGACACCACGTCCGGCCCGCGTCATGTTTGGTGCACCTTCAGCCACGACCAGATAGATCTGAACTTCCGGAACCCCGAAGTCCTAATGGAGATGCTGCGCGTTATCCGGCTGCATATCGACAATGGTGTTCGCACTTTACGTCTGGATGCGGTTGCCTTCATCTGGAAGGAACTCGGGACTCCCTCCATCCACCTTCCGCAAACACACGCCATCGTGCGGCTAATGCGACTGCTTTGCGATTTCACCACCGAGACTATCATTCTGCTGACAGAAACCAATGTGCCCAAGGCAGAAAACCTCAGCTATTTCGGCAACCGGAACGAGGCGCACGCGGTCTACAACTTCCCGCTGCCACCGCTGATCCTGCATGCGATGATGTCCGGCAGCGCACGCTACCTGAACCGATGGCAAAGCGGGATGCCTCCGGCCCAGCTTGGTTGCGCGTATCTGAACTTCACCGCCAGCCATGATGGGATCGGGATGCGACCAGCCGAGGGCGTTTTGCCGCAAGACGAGATCACGAAGATGATCGAGACCGTCCAACAGATTGGTGGTCTAGTGTCGATGCGTACCCTGCCCGATGGGACGCAATCGCCCTACGAACTGAACACCACCTTTTTCGACGCCATGACGCGGACGTTTGAAGATGATGATGATAAAAAGATCGACCGCTTCCTTTGCTCACAAACCATAGTAATGTCGCTGGAAGGTATCCCGGCCTTTTACATCCATTCGCTGCTGGCCACGCCAAACGACCATGAACAGGTCAGGCATCGCGGGATGAGCCGTGCGATCAACCGCCACAAATGGGACTATCCGGCCTTGCTGGAACTACTGGCGGAAGAGCACTCCGACCAATCAATCGTGCTGACCGAGATGTCGCGCAGGATCAAATTGCGCGCGCGGCAGTCCGCATTTCATCCCAACGCCACGCAGTTCACGCTGGCTCTGGACGAGAGGGTCTTCGGCCTATGGCGACAGAGCCTTGACCGCGATCAGTCCATTTTCGCCTTGCACAATGTCAGCGGCGACGAGGTTTTCATCGCACCATGGAGCATAAACCTGATCGAAGATGAGGACTGGATCGACATACTGAACGGCGAAAAAATCGAGGCCACGGACGAGCCTTTCACGCTCTCCCCCTATCAATGCCGCTGGATCACGAACCGCGTCAGGTGAACTCCGACTGATCCGCCAACGCCGCCGCCTTCAGATCGCCCAGAAAGTTGGGATCGGCTGACTGCACGCGGTTCCATGTTGCGATGAAGGGCACCTCATGCGGGTTTTCCAAGAAACTCTGACCGGCCCGCATCAGGTTCTCGGAGAACAGCTCGATGGTCTTTTCTTCCTTGTGCCGGTCGATCTGCAGGCCGTTCGCTTTCGCGTCGTTGTAGTAGGCCTCCAGCATGTCCAGCGCACAGCGGTAGTAGGTCGCCTTCAGCGTTCGGAAAACATGCGATGTGAACACAGTACCATCGGCAGCAAGTTTGCGGAACACTGCCTTGCAGATGTCGGTGGACATGCGGCTTAGCCCGGCATTGGAGTCGTTCTCGCTCAAGTCCTGATGCTTGTGGTCATAGGCATCGGAAATCTCCACTTGGCACACCGCGCGTGGGGCAAGGTTGCGCCACGCCTCCGACAACACGCCGATTTCCAGCCCCCAATCCGAAGGCACGCGCAGATCCGGCAACATGGCAGTACGCATGGCGAATTCGCCCGATAATGGATACCGGAAACTGTGCAGGTAGCTGATGTATTCGCGATCGCCGATGACTTTTTTCAGTGCCACCAGAAGCGGGCTGACAAGCAGACGGGTTACTCTTCCGTTCAGCTTCCCATCGCCAACTCGTGGGTAATAGCCCTTTGCCATCTGGTAGGAGAAATTCGGATTTGCGACCGGATAGACCAGGCGCGCCAACATCTCTTTGTCATAGGTGACAATATCGCAGTCATGCAGCGCCATGATGGCACTGTCAGAGCACGCAATCAGATAGCCCAGGCAGGACCAGACATTCTTCCCTTTGCCCGGCTCCTGCGGTGCCAACCCGATCGTGTCCAGCCGATCACCGAGTTCCAACATTCGCGGGCTGTCGTTCCAGATCACGATATGGTTTTGCGGAAGAATCGAGAAAAATTCGCGCGCGTATCGGTACTGTTCCTCAGTCGCACGATCCAGACCGATGATGATGCGATGCAGATACGGAACCTCGGACAATTCCTTGAGGATGTTACTGAGGGCGGGGCCTTCCAACTCCGAGAACAGGCAAGGCAGGATCAGCGAAATCTTTCGGGTCTGGGCAAAAGTCTCCAACTCGTAATGGAGCTCTTCAACTGACCGTGTGCGCAGATTATGGATGGTCGCGATGTTCCCGTTCTGATGAAAATCGGCCATGTCTGCACTCCTAGGTCAGTTCCAGTTTATACAACAATTCCAGTATGGCGGCGTTCCAACCGGCGGGTCCAGCCAATTTCGTTCGCTGAATGCGCCCGGCCGTTTCGCCATCAAGCTCAGGTAGCTCGGGCGAGTCCGGGTTGGCGACGACAAAGCCGTGGTCTGCCGTTTCCAGCATCTCGACATCATTCGGCGCGTCACCCAGCGCAACTGTGTGACACGGGTCAAACCTGCGGATGAGCGCCAGCATCTGATCCGCCTTGGTTCCGCCGAATGACAATGTAAGAAACCGCCCGCCTGATCGCGCGCTGACGCCGTGCTCTGCAAGAGCATCCAGAAAAGCCTGCCGGTCTTCTTTCTTGCCCGTCCACAGGCCTGGTTCGGAATAACTACGCTGCTTGGCAAGCTTCGCTGCCGGGACCGTCAGGCCAGTTGCTTCCACAAGCTGTTCGGCCGACATATCCCCGAAACCGATGAACTGTGATCGAAGCGTTTCCGGCAGAGCATCCAGCAAACTACGGAGCCGTTGGTAACCCCATTGGTCGTCATCAGGCTGCGCCCGAGCTTCCAGAACACCTGCCCCGTTTTCGACGATTGCAGGCCAACTGCTTAGCCCCATAGCCTCCCGAATAACCGCGATTTCCGCCGCTGTCTTGCTGCTGCTGAGCACGACGCCCGCGCCCAAGTCCCGCAACGCATCCAATGCAGGGCGTGCGGACGAAAAATCATAGCTGTGGTGGTCAATGAGCGTTCCATCAAGATCAGAGAACACAAGGATTGGAATGGTATGTCCTTGCGAGGGCAGCAAATCTTTCGGGACCTCTTCGCCAGCGATAGAAGAACGCCCGGCAATGCCGGGCGTCTCAACTGTCATGGATTATTCTGCGGCTGCTCGTGCTGGAAAGTAGCTTCGAAGAAACTCCCCGAATTCGTCCTGAAGATCAGGACGGGACAGGCCAAACGCGACGGTTGCTTGCAGGAAGCCGGCCTTGGACCCACAATCATAACGTTGCCCATCAAAGCGCAGACCGTAGACACCAGACTTATCGATTTCTTCCGCGATTGCGTCGGTCAACTGGATTTCTCCGCCCGCACCTGTCTTGTGCTTGTCGAGATTATCCATCACGGCGGGGTTCAAGATATAGCGCCCGATCACGGCAAGATTGGACGGAGCGTCCTCTGCCTTGGGCTTTTCGACCATACGCTTGACGCGCGCCAGACGCCCGTCATCTTCAGATACATCCAGAATACCATAGGAAGACGTCTTGTCCTGCGGCACTTCCATCGCAGCGACCATACAGCCACCGGTGTCCTGATAAGCTTCGACCATTTGTTGCAAACAGGGTTTTTCCGCTGCAATCACGTCATCGGGCAGCAGAACCGCAAATGGCTCATCTCCCAACAGTCGGCGACCGCACCAAACCGCATGACCAAGACCTTTTGGCTCGCGTTGGCGCACATAGGCGATGGCACCGCTAGGCATGTCCGATTTCTCCAACTCGGCCAGCAGGTCAGTCTTTCCCTTCTTGTGCAGGGATTCTTCGAGTTGAGGCGCAGAGTCGAAGTAATCTTCCAGAGCCGACTTGCCGCGCGAGGTCACGAAAATAAACTCTTCAATACCCGCAGCACGCGCTTCATCGATCGCGTATTGAATCAGCGGACGGTCTACGAGCGTCATGATTTCCTTCGGGATGGACTTGGTTGCAGGAAGGAATCGTGTTCCCAGCCCCGCAACCGGGAAGATCGCTTTTCTGACTTGTCTCTTCATGTGGCCTTCACCCTTGAGGTCTTCATTTAGCGGTTTGCAGACCTGCTGCACCACTCGCTTCATCTAACACTACCGACGCGCGAATGTTCCGTCACCAGAACAAGAAAACGTAACAGAATTTCCGCGGTTGGCGATCTGTCATGAAATCATTCAGATCTTGTCACAGATGCACATTTTCTAGCCAGCAAGTTTACTCTTCGGAAGTCGCGATGTCACGCAACATTGCCTCAATTTTTGGCACATCTTCGGGGTTGTTCAGTTCCCAGAATTGCCGACCCCGCCCGTTGACCTCGACGCAAAGAATCCGGTGGCCATGTTCCAGAAACCGAAGTTGCTCCAGCCCTTCCAGTTTTTCCAGCGGTCCCGCAGAGAGCCTCGGATACGACGACAGGGCCGAGGGGCGATAGGCGTACACACCGACATGATGGAATACCGGTGTCTCGTCATCGTCGGCGTATTTGATGGATGTGTAAGGCACCACCTCCTTGGAAAAATAGAGCGCCTTTTTACCTGCCGAGAATACCGCTGTCGTGCCGCCGACCCGGCCAGCGCTGCGGTCTTCCAGGAAACCGTTCAGCGCCCGACCATCGCAGCGCAACACGGGCGTAGCGACCTCGGCCTCCGGGTCTGAGCGCAACCCCGCGATCAGATCTTCGACAAACCAATGGGGCGTCAAAGGCGCATCCCCTTGCAAATTGACGATGACCTCCGCGTCGCCGCCGATCTTGTCCAACACTTCGGCGCAGCGCTCAGTCCCGTTCGCACATTCGGGCGACGTCATACAGACTTCTGCCCCGAAATTCTCGGCCTCACTGCGAATCCGGTCGTCATCGGTGGCGACGACGACTCGATCCACCCCTGTGACCCCACATGCCGCATCCCATGACCGTTCAATCAGTGTCTTGTTCGTCCCGTCAGGTGCCTTGAGCCGCACCAAGGGCTTGCCGGGATAACGTGTTGATGCGTAGCGAGCGGGGATAACAATCATTACAGACATGGCAAGTCCTTTCAGGCGCTCTTCAGTTCGACGCCCGGCGCGTAGGCGATGAAGAAGGGGTTTTCATAGCGCTCTTTGCCATAGGTGAAAGGCTCGTGATCATCGAAACGGATCATTTGACCGCCTGCCCCGCGCAACACGGCATCACCAGCCGCAGTATCCCATTCCATCGTACGACCAAGACGAGGATATAGATCAGCTTCACCAGACGCGACGAGACACAGCTTCAGCGACGATCCCGCGCTTTTCATATCAGCCACGTTGTACCGATTGATATAGTCGTCCGTCGCCGCATCCCGATGGCTTTTGGAAGCCACCACGAGCAGTGCCTCATTGTCGGGCGAACGCACCTTCAGTGGTGTCAGAACGCCCGCCTCGTCCTTATCGAAAGGCCCGAGCTCTTCGACCGAATTGCCATCATCCATTGTGTAGAACAGCCGATCCTTCGCAGGAGCATAGACAACACCGCGCACCGGAACTCCGTTTTCCACATAAGCGATGTTGACTGTGAAGTCGCCGCGGCGCTTCACGAACTCCTTGGTGCCATCCAGTGGATCAACAATTAAGAAATTCTCGGCCTGCGACCCATGCGAGGCAGCCTGCTCCTCCGTTACGATCAACGTATCCGGGAAGGCCCCTTTCAGACCCGCGTGAATATGGCGATCTGCGGCTTCGTCAGCCTCGGTCACAGGGCTCTCATCGGATTTGGAACGCACTTCGAAATCATCAGAATTGTAGATATCCATGATGATGTCGCCCGCTTCGAGTGCCAAACGGCGCATCACTTCTTCGAGTTTGTCGAAATCCATTATTTCCCCGCTCTCTACCCGATGCAAATAGTTGTTCTGTGCATTACACCGAACGACACGTATATTGAAAGGGATACGGATCGGTTGGGGGAGGAATAGGCATGCGTCGGCTGTTGATGCTCACCACAGGCTGTTTGATCTTCCTATGTCAGGCTGGCGGAAGCATCGCAGGCCTGCCCGACGAATACCCTGCACTGTTTGATATCACGGACGTTGCTAGTGACGACGAGCTGAACATTCGCGCGGCCCCAAACTCTAGGGCTGACATCATCGGCAGTCTTCCGCCGGACCGAACAGATGTCGAGGTACTCCGGCTTTCCAAGGACCGCAAATGGGCCCGTGTTGGTCTGCCTGAACAATCCGGCTGGGTGGCAGTCCGGTATCTGGCACCCCAACCCGTGCAACCCGACAACATGATTCCTGTCCGCCTTCGTTGCAACGGAACTGAACCCTTCTGGAGCCTGCACATCCCTCGCCACGATCAAGCCGAATTCGAAAGGATGCCCGACCCGACCCAAGGATTTTCAATCGTCTGGCAATCTGCGCCAGCAGGTCGAACAGATCGGGAAATGGCCGCGATCCTGTCAACGATGCAGGTTCGGGCCAAATGTTCCTGAACCGCGAAATGTGCACGGACGGAATGAGCAACCGAGAATACGGGTTTTCCCTGCGCCTGATACTGGAAACTGCCGAGACCCCGACCTTCTACTCCGGTTGCTGCAGTTTACATGGGCCGTAAGTTCAGGTCACCACCCTGAGTGTCAGGTTGAGGCGCCCGCTCTGGTTCAACAGCGGCGAAGTTCCGAACCGAATGCGATCCACCCCGTGATAAGCGAGACGCGCTTCATCCCTGAGCACCACGACATCCCCGGAATGCAGCCACGCCGATTTTGTTCGCCCACCGCGCTCAACACCACCCACACGGAACAGCCCGTCATCCCCCAACGAGATCGACAGAACCGGCTGCGAAAAGTCCGCCTCGTCCTTGTCCTGATGCAACCCCATCCGTGCGCCCTCGCCGTAGAAGTTCACCAGACAACATTCCGGCGGTCGATTCGCTCCGCTCACCTCGTCCCAGACCTTGAGGATTGAGGCAGGAATCGGCGGCCATTCCGTGCCCTGTGGGTGGCGGGACTCGTAGCGGTACCCCTTGCGATCCGTCACCCAGCCAAACGCACCAGCCGACGTCATCCTGACCGACATCGGCCCTCGTCGCGTCATCGGGGCATACAGCGGTGCAAGCCGCGTGATCTGTCGGACATCTTCGAGAATTTGTCTCTGCATCGCCTCATCCAGGAATCCGGGCATCAAAAGCGCGCCGTTCACGTCGAGTCGCTGCACATCCGTTTCATTCTTTGCCATTTTTCAAAACTTACGTCCTATCCATCCGCTTGCAGGGGGAATACCCCCTCCTTATATACGCTCCAAGCTGTCGGGTTCGCCCGGCCAAATTTTAGGGATCGGGGATCGGCGCCGCGACCGGGCCGCCCCCTCAAATCGCCAAGGAAGAAGGTATACACTATGGCAAAAGTCATCGGTATCGACCTGGGAACCACGAACTCCTGCGTCGCAATTATGGACGGCTCGCAAGCCCGCGTTATCGAAAACGCCGAAGGCACGCGCACGACACCATCGATTGTTGCGTTTACCGAAAACGAACGTCTCGTTGGTCAGCCTGCAAAGCGTCAGGCCGTCACCAACCCCGACAACACAGTCTTCGCCGTTAAACGTCTGATCGGCCGCCGTACCACAGATCCGGAAGTCGAAAAGGACAAGAAACTTGTCCCTTACGCCATTATTGACGGCGGCAACGGCGACGCTTGGGTTGAAGCGCGTGGTGAGAAGTATTCGCCGTCCCAAATCTCTGCGTTCATCCTTCAAAAGATGAAGGAAACAGCCGAATCCTATCTCGGCGATGAGGTTACACAGGCTGTGATCACCGTTCCGGCCTATTTCAACGACGCTCAGCGTCAAGCCACGAAAGACGCCGGTAAGATTGCCGGTCTCGAGGTGCTGCGGATCATCAACGAGCCGACAGCTGCCGCGTTGGCTTACGGTCTGGACAAGAAGGAAGCGAAGACGATTGCCGTCTACGACCTTGGCGGCGGCACCTTCGACGTGACCATTCTGGAAATTGACGACGGCCTGTTCGAAGTGAAATCGACCAACGGGGACACGTTCCTCGGCGGCGAAGACTTCGACATGCGGATCGTCAACTATCTAGCCGACGAGTTCAAAAAAGAGCACGGCGTCGATCTGACCAAAGACAAGATGGCCCTGCAGCGTCTGAAGGAAGCCGCTGAAAAAGCGAAGATCGAGCTCAGCTCCTCCAGCCAGACTGAGATCAACCAGCCGTTCATCTCAATGGGGTCCGACGGCGCACCGCTGCATATGGTCATGAAACTGACGCGTGCGAAGCTGGAAAGCCTGGTCGGCGACCTCATCAAGAAGTCAATCAAGCCGTGCCAGGCTGCGCTGAAAGACGCGGGCATCTCAACGGGCGAAATCGACGAGGTCGTCCTGGTCGGCGGTATGACCCGCATGCCCAAGGTTGTAGAAGAAGTAACCAAGTTCTTCGGCAAAGAGCCGCATAAAGGCGTAAACCCGGACGAAGTGGTCGCAATGGGTGCAGCCATTCAGGCCGGCGTTCTGCAGGGTGACGTGAAAGACGTTGTTCTTCTGGACGTTACGCCGCTGTCGCTGGGCATCGAGACGCTGGGCGGTGTTTTTACCCGCCTGATCGACCGTAACACGACGATTCCGACCAAGAAATCGCAAATCTTCTCGACTGCCGAAGACAACCAGAATGCCGTGACCATTCGCGTTTTCCAAGGCGAGCGTGAGATGGCTGCCGACAACAAGATCCTCGGCCAGTTCAATCTGGAAGAGATCCCGCCGGCGCCACGTGGTCTGCCTCAGATTGAAGTGACCTTTGATATCAACGCTGACGGCATCGTATCCGTTGGGGCGAAAGACAAGGGCACGGGTCGCGAACAGAAGATCACCATTCAGGCGTCCGGTGGCCTAACCGACGACGAGATCGATCAAATGGTCCGCGACGCCGAAGCAAACGCAGAGGCCGACAAGGATCGCCGCGAGCTGGTCGAAGCCAAGAATCAGGCCGAAAGCCTGATCCATTCGACCAAAAAGTCGATCGAAGACCATGGCGACAAGGTGGACCCGACCACCGTGGAAGCGATCGAGCTTGCGGTCAGTGCATTGGAAGAAACGCTCGAAGACGGTAACGCCGAGAAAATCAAGTCGGGCATCCAGAATGTGATGGAAGCTTCGATGAAGCTCGGCGAAGCGATCTACAAGTCGCAGCAGGAAGAGGCTGGCGAAGAAGCGCCGGACGAAGACCCTGACGCGCCAAGCAGCGTCGATGACGACATCGTTGACGCCGATTTCGAGGATCTGGACGATAACAAGCGCGCCTCGTAAGCGCGTCTGAGATGCTGAGGTCGGCCTCGCCAGCCGGGGCCGACCTTCGCGTTTCCTGGGGGACACGCGCCAATGGCAAAAAGAGATTACTACGACGTTTTGGGGGTACCCAAAGGTGCCTCTGCGGATGAAATCAAAAAGGCCTACCGGAAAAAGGCCAAAGAATTTCATCCTGATCGCAATGCGGACAATCCGGATGCGGAAACCAAGTTCAAGGAAGCCAACGAGGCCTATGAGGTTCTCAAGGACGGCGAAAAGAAAGCAGCCTATGATCGCTTCGGTCACGCTGCTTTCGAAGGCGGTATGGGCGGCGGCGGCCGCGGGCATCCCGGCGCGGGCGGTCAGGGTGACTTTGCCTCCGCCTTTTCCGATGTTTTCGATGACCTGTTCGGTGACTTCATGGGTGGCGGTGGCCGAGGTGGTGGCCGACAACGGGCCGCGCGCGGCTCGGATCTGCGATACAATCTGAGAATCACACTCGAAGACGCCTATCGTGGGCTTCATAAAACTATCAACGTACCGACGGCCGTTGAATGCGACGATTGCCACGGCAGCGGTGCAGAAGGTGGTGCAGAACCAGTTACCTGCCCTACCTGTTCCGGAATGGGTAAAGTCCGAGCACAACAAGGCTTTTTCACGGTCGAACGATCCTGCCCGACCTGTGCAGGACTTGGGCAGATCATCAAGAATCCGTGTAAGACCTGTCATGGTCAGGGTCGCGTCGAGAAAGACCGTGCCCTTTCGGTCAACATTCCCGCAGGTGTCGAAACGGGCACACGCATTCGCTTGTCCGGCGAAGGCGAAGCAGGTATGCGCGGCGGGCCATCGGGTGATCTGTACATCTTCATCGAGGTTCAGGAACACAGCCTGTTCCAGCGCGATGGAGTGAATTTGCAATGTCGCGTTCCGGTGTCGATGACCACTGCGGCGTTGGGCGGCGACATCGAAGTGCCTACGATCGACGGCGGTCGATCCCGCGTCAAAATCCCCGCAGGCAGCCAGTCCGGCCGTCAGATGCGTTTGCGCGGCAAGGGCATGCCCGCTCTGCGTGGAGCCAGCCATGGGGACATGTTTATCGAAATCGCGGTGGAAACACCCGTAAATCTTTCAGCACGCCAGAAAGAGCTGCTGCAAGAATTCGAGGAACTGTCTAAGGACAACAATCCGCATTCGTCCAACTTCTTCTCCAAGGTGAAGAATTTCTGGGACGGGATGAAGAACTGATATAACGCCCGCGTTTTCGCAGCGCGGGCGTTCATTCTCTACCGCAGTTAACACAAAATTTAACCAATTCGCGCAGCGTCGGCCTATGGCTGAACATGGTGAATTTTCTGAACCGTTTTTTCCCCTCTTCGAGGGGCAGGAATTGTTCATCACCGGCTCGCGCGGAACCCGCGTCCCCTCCGACATCAAGGAACACCGCCTTCGCCTTCAACGCCGCTTTCTTGACAGCGGCGCACAATCCATGCCGGACAATGAAGTCCTCGAACTGATCCTGATCCGCGCGATTCCCAATTGCGATGTGAAACCCGTGTCGCACCGGCTTCTCCAAGAGTTTGGTGACTTTGCACGTGTACTCGCCGCGCCGCGAGACCGCCTTATGGCCGTCCGCGGCGTGGGCGATGCGGTAATCCTGGAACTCAAGCTGGTTGAAGCCGCTACACATCGCATGGCGCGATCCAAGGTGATGCAAAAGCCCGTGATCTCTAGCTGGGACGCCGTGTTGAACTACTGCCACACCGCAATGTCACATCTAGAAACAGAACAGTTCCGGGTGTTGTATCTGGATCGCAAGAACGTACTGATTGCGGACGAGGAGCAGGCACGTGGCACAGTGGATCATGTGCCGGTCTATCCCCGTGAAATTGTCAAACGCGCTCTGGCGATGAATGCCTCGTCACTGATCCTAGTTCACAATCACCCTTCCGGCGATCCTACTCCGTCGGACGCAGACATCGCTATGACCATACGCGTTCAGGAAGCAGCAGAGGTCCTGGGGCTGTCCCTGCATGATCACATCATCATCGGAAAGTCTTCGGAACTCAGCTTTCGATCCGCAGGCTATCTTTAGCCGCCAAGCGGTAGATCCAGCCGAATGGTCTCGTCACATTCGGGCAGTTGAGCACGAAGTGGCTGCGGCTCTGGCTGTCTGGATGTAATCAACCGCCCTTCGGCCATACGCCCACACTGCTTCGGCAAAATTTTCACAGGAACGCTGGACAGGTCGTGATCGGGTGAAAACACAGCGATTTGCAGCCTCGGTGCGTCTTCGCTGGCAACAAAGCCCGCGACAGTCTCAAAAACTGCCAAGCCGGCGACCAGATCAAAGCCGAAACCCGGCGCTGTGTCCCAATCGAATGCAACAAAAGCCGGGTAATTTTCGATCAACGGCAACGGCATACCAAGCACCGAATCTTCGAAACGCGCACGCACCTCTGATACCCCTTCTACCAGCGGAAGCGGCACCTGCACTCCCCCCCTGTCAGAGGTTTCCTCGCTGATCACGAACGGGCCAAGCATGATTTCAACAGGAGTATAAGGACGGCAAGGCGAACTAACCGACAACAGGGCAATCCCTGTCACCTGATCATGTTGAACGCTCAGCGTTTCCGGGCAAAGTTCCTGCGCAAACGCGGCTGGGCCGATAAGACCCAGCGCGCCAAGGATTAGCCCAATTGACCGTGACAATGCTTGAACTTCTTGCCGGAGCCGCAGGGGCATGGATCGTTCCGTCCGGGACTACCCCAAGTCGTTTGATCGTTCTCGTCGAAGCCTTCAGCCATCTCGCCCGGCGTCGCCTCACCCGCCGCGCGGGCTTGCGCGTGATCCTGGACAGGTTTCTGAAGCGCGCGCTGCTGTTCCATGAACTGGCGCATCATCGCTTCGCGCTCTTCTTCGCTGATCGGGCGGATCTGCGACAACTTCTGCGTCACTTCCTCACGGAGCCCGTTCAGCAGGCGTTCGAACAGTTCGAAAGACTCCGTCTTGTATTCGTTCAGCGGATCGCGCTGCGCGTAGCCACGGAACCCGACAACCGAACGCAAATGTTCAAGTGTTACAAGATGTTCGCGCCATTTTCCGTCAATCGTCTGCAGCAACACCTGCTTTTCAATATTGCGCATATTCTCCGGACCGAAATCGGCGGTCTTCTTGGCCATCAACTCGTCAGAGGCCTTGTACAACCGCTCTCGGATGACTTGATCGTCAACGCCTTCTTCGTCGACCCACTCCAGTACCGGCACATCAATACCCAGCTTCTCGATCGCGGCGGCGTAGAGGCCTTGGGCATCCCATTGATCTGCATAGGTCTTCGGCGGGATGAATTCGTCCACCAGATCGTCAACGACCTGATGGCGCATGTCCTGCGCGATGTCGCTGATGTCCTCCGATTCCATGATCTCCATACGTTGGCTAAAGATCGCCTTACGCTGGTCGTTCATGACATCGTCGAATTTCAGCAGCTGTTTCCGAATATCGAAGTTGCGGCCCTCGACCTTGGCTTGTGCCTTTTCCAGTGACTTGTTCACCCAAGGGTGAACGATCGCCTCACCTTCCTTCATGCCAAGCTTCTGAAGCATGTTGTCGAGCCGCTCGGATCCGAAAATCCGCATCAAATCATCGTCAAGCGACAGGAAGAAGGACGAACGCCCCGGATCACCCTGGCGGCCGGACCGCCCCCGGAGTTGGTTGTCGATCCGTCGAGATTCGTGCCGCTCCGTGGCCAGAACGAACAGGCCGCCGGATTCTAGCACCTTCTGCTTGGCTTCCGCGACTTGCGCGGTAAATTTCTCACGAAGTTCTTCGGGATCGGCGTCGGGTGTTTCCTTGAGGGCTTCAAGCACATGCATCTCGACATTGCCACCGAGCTGAATGTCGGTCCCTCGACCCGCCATGTTCGTCGCAATCGTGACGGCACCGGGCTTGCCTGCGTCAGCGACGATCTGGGCCTCCTGCTCGTGCTGGCGTGCATTCAGCACGTTATGCGTCACGCCCGCCTGCTTGAGCATCTCGGAAAGGAACTCGGATTTCTCGATGGACGTCGTACCAACAAGAACAGGTTGGCCTTTTGCGTTGGCGTCCTTGATCTCCTGCACGATCGCTTCGAATTTTTCCTTGGCGGTGCGATAGACTTGGTCGTGTTCGTCTTTCCGTGCGATTGGCCGGTTCGTCGGAATTTCTACCACACCGAGCCCGTATATTTCCGCGAATTCCTCGGCTTCCGTTGCAGCTGTGCCAGTCATACCGGCCAGCTTATTATAAAGTCGGAAGTAATTCTGGAACGTCACGGATGCGAGCGTCACGTTCTCGGGTTGGATCGCGACATCCTCCTTGGCCTCGATCGCCTGATGCAGCCCGTCAGACAAGCGCCGCCCGGCCATCATACGGCCCGTGAATTCATCGATCAGAACAACCTGCCCATCGCGGACAATGTAGTCCTTGTCCTTCTGGAACAGCTTGTGAGCCTTCAGCGCCTGGGTCACATGGTGGACAAGCGTCGTGGATTCGGGATCGTAAAGTGTCTGACCTTCCGGCAAATGGCCGGAGGCAGAGAGGCGTTGCTCGATGAACTCGTTCCCGTCTTCGGTGAAAGTCACGTTACGGGTTTTCTCATCCAGCTCGTAGTGCTCTTCCGTCAGTTCGGGGATGAACGTGTCGACGGCCTTATAAAGCTCTGACCGGTCCTGAGCAGGACCGGAAATGATCAGTGGTGTGCGGGCTTCATCGATCAGGATCGAGTCGACCTCATCCACGATCGCGAAGTTGTGCCCGCGCTGTGCCATTTGGGCCAGATCGGCTTTCATGTTGTCGCGCAGGTAGTCGAAGCCCAGCTCATTGTTCGTGGCGTATGTGATGTCGGCGGCGTATGCCTCTTTCTTCTCGGTCTCGGGCTGCTGCGGGTAAACGACGCCCGTGCTCATCCCCAGCGCCGCATAGACCTTGCTCATCCATTCAGCGTCACGCTTGGCAAGATAATCGTTCACCGTGACGATATGCACGCCCTTGCCAGTCAGCGCATTGAGATAGGCAGGGAACGTCGCGACAAGCGTCTTGCCTTCGCCTGTCTTCATTTCGGCGATGTTGCCGCGGTGCATAAAAATGCCGCCGATGAGCTGCACATCGAAAGCGCGCAACCCCAGCGCCCGATGGGCGGCTTCCCGACAATTGGCAAATGCCTCCGGAAGCAGGTCTTCAAGGCTTTCGCCATTTTGCGCCCGTTGCTGTAGTTCAGCCGTCTTGGCTTTCAGCCCTTCATCATCAAGGGACTGAAATTCGGGTTCCAAGTCGTTGATTTTCTGAACCAGGGGGCGGATCGATTTGACTTTTCGGTCATTCGGCGTCCCGAAGACCTTCTTCGCAAGTGTTCCGATACCCAGCACTGTGTTCTCCGTTGCCGCGCCTCTGACCCGATCGTGAGAAAGCGCACCTTGCCGACATCTGCCCCGCGCAATAAGTAACGAGCCAAGGGCCGGTCTTGTTACATTGATCAGTAGGCGATGTAAGGGGCGGGTCTTGGACTGTCAACGTCGCCCGATCGGTGCGGCCAAACACAAGGAATACATGATGCAGATCCGCTCAACGCTCTTGCTCGCGCCCGTCTTCTCTTTTGGACTGGCCGGACAAGTCGCAGCGCAGGACACCGTCACCGCAGATACCGTACTGGCTACCGTCAATGGCGATGAAATTACGGCTGGCCAACTGCTTCTGATCCGCGCACAGTTGCCGCAACAGTATCAGCAAGTGCCGCCGGATGCGCTGTTCTCGGGCCTTCTGGATCAGGTCATTCAGCAAACCCTCCTGGCCCAACAGGTTGATTCTCCCGACCCGCAGACGAAAGCCGCTCTTAAGAACGAAGAACGCGCCGTTCTGGCATCCGCCGCTCTTGAAGATGTGGTCTCTGCCGCCGTGACGGATGAAGCCATTCAGCAGAAATATGACGAAGCCTACGCAGATGCGGAGCCGACGAAGGAATACTCCGCGTCTCACATTCTGGTCGAGACCGAGGAAGAAGCGGCTGATCTTAAGACACAGCTCGATGAAGGCGCGGATTTCGCAGAATTGGCTCGTGAAAACTCGACTGGCCCATCCGGCCCGAATGGCGGCGAGCTTGGCTGGTTCTCCGAGGGCATGATGGTGCCGGAATTCGAACAGGCCGTCATGGCGATGGCACCAGGTCAAGTGTCCGATCCGATCGAAACCCAGTTCGGCTGGCACGTCATCAAACTGACCGAAACCCGCATGGCTGATGCGCCGACGCTGGAAGAAGTTCGCGGCGAACTGGCCGGTCAGATTCAGCAGGAAGCTGTCGAAGCGCACCTGAATGAACTGACCGATGGCTCCGAAATCGACCGCGCTACTGCGGAAGAGATTGATCCGAGCTTTCTGACAGCTGGCGACCTGTTCGACGAATAAGGTAATACTATGCGCGCTGATTTGGAAGTCCGGCGTCTGCGCCGGAAACTGGCACGGGCGCAGGCACAACTGCGCGCGCTGAAAAACGAGACCCCGGATGAGTCCGGGGTCGCCGTCTCCCCGCTGGCACCCAAAGGAGGCTTTCCCGATCTTCCCGTGATTCCGGGTGTAGAGTTCGCATCTGTCGCCGCAGGCGTCAGGTATCGCGGTCGGACTGACGTCATGCTGGCCAGACTGTGCACTGGCACGACGATCGCAGGCGTCACCACGCGCTCCGCCACGCGCTCCGCCCCGGTTCTGGACTGCGAAGAAAAGCTGGCGATGACGCCCGATCTGCGTAATGGTGCCGCGATCATCGTGAACTCCGGCAATTCCAACGCCTTCACCGGAGGCGCGGGCCAGAAATCTGTGCAGGAGATCACCCAAGCTGTCGCAACCCGCCTGAATATCCCTCAATCGCGTGTCTTTTCATCGTCAACTGGTGTAATTGGCGAACCGCTCCCGCATGAGCGCATCACGAGTGTTTTGGACGAGCTGACCAAAGCCTTGTCTGACACCGCCATCTCCGACGCTGCCCACGCGATCATGACGACAGACACCTTTCCCAAAGGCACGGCAACAGAGGCCAAACTGGGCGAGGACACAATCCGCATCGCGGGTATTGCCAAAGGATCCGGCATGGTCGCGCCCGACATGGGCACCATGCTGGTCTATATTTTCACCGACGCGAAGATCGACACAGCGCTGCTGCAATCCATTTTGCGCAGACTGACAGACCGAACCTTCAACGCAATCACGGTGGATAGCGACACCTCGACCTCCGACACGCTTCTGGTTGCCGCTACGGGTCAGACGGGGGATGACATTGTGGCAGGTAGCGCCAATGAAGCTGCCTTCTCCGACGCCCTGCACAAGGTGATGCGCGACCTGTCGCATCAGGTTGTACGCGACGGCGAAGGTGCCACCAAGTTTATTGAGGTCACCGTCACCGGTGCCGATAGCCCGGAAGACGCCCGGCGATGCGCTTTAGCCATCGCTAATTCGCCTCTGGTCAAGACCGCCGCTGCTGGAGAAGATCCCAACTGGGGTCGCATAGTGATGGCCGTCGGTAAATCCGGGGCCAAGGCTGACAGGGATCTGCTGAGCATCCGCTTTGGTGACATATTGGTCGCCGAGAATGGCTGGGTCGCCGAAAGCTACCGGGAGGAAGACGGCGTCGCGTGTATGAGGGCAGACGAGATCGTGATCCACGTGGACCTCGGCCTCGGCGAAGCCAGCGACACAGTGTGGACCTGCGATCTGACCCACGGTTATATTTCCATCAACGCGGATTATCGGTCATGAAGACGATCCTCGTTGCCGCTGTTGTTCTCGTCGACCGTGACGGGCGTGTGCTCCTTGCTCAACGCCCAGAAGGAAAATCCATGGCGGGGTTGTGGGAGTTTCCAGGCGGTAAAGTTGAGACCGATGAAACGCCCGAGGCCGCACTTATCCGTGAACTGCACGAAGAGCTTGGGATAGAGACGTGGGACAGTTGTCTGGCTCCCCTCACCTTCGCGTCTCACAGTTACGACGATTTCCACTTGCTGATGCCCGTCTTCATTTGTCGCAAATGGGAAGGAATCGTACAGTCCCGGGAAGGGCAGGCGCTGGATTGGGTTCGGCCAAACCGGCTCCGCGACTATGAGATGCCGGCGGCGGACATTCCCTTGATTCCATTTATCCGAGATTGGGTTTGACCTATGGTGCCTCTCCAATCACTCGGAGGTCCATATTGTATGAAACTTGGCCTTAAGACAGCCTTGTTCGGCGTTTTTTTGCCCACGTAAAGTTTGAAATTGGCCATTCACCGCGAATCGGTGCCTAATGACTAGGCAAGTAGAAAAATGAGATGACCAACAGACCATAAGCAGCGATGATATCCATAAGGTGGGCGCTGTATGTGACGGACACCGGAGTTTCGAGACGGCTTTGTGCCTCTCGTGCATAGTACCCTGACCCTAATACCTTCGTGACTGTCACACAAAAAAAGCCGCGGTGCCAGAAGGCCCGCGGCTTTTTCCTTTCAAGCAACCCGACTTAAAGGGATCGCTCGACCTCTTCACGCTCGAAAATCTCGATGACATCTGCCGGGCGGATGTCGTCGTAGTTCTCGAACGCCATACCACATTCCTGGCCGGACTGAACCTCTGCCACTTCGTCCTTGAAGCGTTTCAAGGTCTTCAGCGTGCCTTCGTGGACTACAACGTTGTCCCGCAGCAGGCGCACACCGGCGGAGCGGCGCGCCACACCTTCGGTGACCAGACAACCAGCAACCTTACCGACACCGGAGACCTTGAAGACTTCCTTGATCTCGGCGTAGCCGATGAAGCGTTCGCGAATCTCGTTCGACAACAGGCCGGACGCCGCCGCTTTCACATCATCAACCAGATCGTAGATCACCGAGTAGTACCGGATCTCCACACCCTTCTGGTTTGCCGTGTTTCGCGCCGACGCATTCGCACGCACGTTGAACCCGAACACCGGAGCACCGGATGCTTCCGCCAGACCGATATCGGTTTCAGTGATCGCACCTACACCGGAGTGCAGAACGCGCACGCGCACCTCGTCGTTACCGATCTTCTCCATCGCCTGAACGATGGCTTCGGCGGAACCCTGAACATCGGCTTTCACAAGGATGGGAAGTTCGACGACGTTCTCGTCGGCCTTCGCCTTGGCCAGCATCTGTTCCAGAGTTGTTGCAGCACCAGCCGCCGCCCGTTTGTCCTTGGCCTGGTGCTCGCGATACTCTGCAATTTCACGAGCCTGCGCTTCGGTATCAACCACGTTCAAGACGTCACCAGCTTCTGGCGTACCGTTCAGACCGAGCACCTCGACAGGTACAGACGGACCGGCTTCCTTCACGCGTTCACCCTGATCATTGATCAGTGCGCGGACCTTACCCCATTGCTCGCCCACAACGAAGATGTCGCCCTGATGGAGCGTGCCATTCTGAACCAACACAGTCGCCACTGGACCACGACCCACATCGAGCTGCGCCTCGATCACCGCGCCTTGCGCAGAACGATTCGGGCTGGCTTTCAGTTCAAGGATCTCCGCCTGCAGCGCAATGGCTTCCAGCAGTTCGTCCAGCCCTTTGCCGGTGATTGCGGACACCTCGATATCCTGCACATCACCGGACATCTTCTCAACGATCACTTCATGCTGCAGCAGGTCCGTGCGAACCTTATCCGGGTTCGCTTCCGGCTTGTCGCATTTGTTGATCGCGACGATCATCGGAACACCGGCGGCCTTGGCGTGGTTCAGGGCTTCGATGGTTTGTGGCATGACGGCATCATCGGCAGCAACCACCAGCACGACGATATCCGTCACCTGAGCACCCCGCGCACGCATCGACGTAAATGCAGCGTGACCGGGTGTATCGAGGAATGTCAGGATATCGCCGCTATCGGTTTTCACCTGATACGCGCCGATGTGCTGGGTGATACCGCCAGCCTCGCCTGAGACCACCTTTGCATTCCGGATTGCGTCCAGAAGCGAGGTCTTGCCGTGGTCGACGTGACCCATCACCGTGATAACCGGCGGACGCGCCTTCAGATCCTTTGGGTCATCCTGCTCGACATGAATCACATCCTCGACATCAGATGCTGAAACACGCTGTACACGATGGCCGAATTCTTCGATGATCAGTTCAGCCGTGTCAGCATCGATCGACTGGTTTTGCGTAACCATCATGCCGCTTTGCATGAGCGATTTTACCACGTCGGCGACGCGCTCGGCCATACGGTTTGCAAGCTCCTGAACGACGATCGTCTCAGGCAGTTGAACCTCGCGAACGACCTTTTCACGTGGCTCGTTGCTCATCGCCTTGCGACGATCACGTTCCTGACGACGCTTCATTGAGGCCATTGAACGCTGGCGACCACCTTCACCGCCACGCAGAGCCTGGTTGACGGTCAGCTTGCCTGAACGGCGGTTGTCATCGCGCCCCTTGCTCTTCGGCTGACGCGGTTCGCGGTCGCGTTCCTTATCGACCTTGCGGGGATTTGGTGCGTTCGTCGCTTGATCCGGGCCGGCAGTGTTAGCTGCGGCGGGCTCGTCTTTCGGTTGCCGCGCTGCGACGGCGTCCGCACGCTTGGTTTCTTCGGCTTCGCGCTTGCGACGTTCGTCTTCTTCGGCCTTGGCTTTCAGCGCTTCTTCGCGCTCGCGCTCTTCGCGCTCCTTGGCTTCCAGTTCCGCACGACGGCGCTCGCGCTCTTCAGCGCGGCGGCGTTCTTCTGCTTCGCGTTCTTTCTGATCTTCAGCCTCGCGAGCCTTGGCGGCTTGCAACGCCTTCAGACGACGCTCCATCTCTGCATCGCTTGCGCCTTTGGGGCGACGCGCATCGCCACCGGCACCGCCGGATTTTGCTGCACCGGCCTTGGGAACCACAACGCGCTTGCGCTTGGTTTCCACGACAACGTTCTTCGTCCGGCCGTGGCTGAAGCTTTGCTTCACCTGTCCCGAACGAGAGCCGCCGCCGCGCACTCCCAGTGTCTTCTTGCCGTCTGTATCGCTCATCTGGTCGTCGTACCCTTCCCGACGGGGCGTTCCCCGCCGTGCTTTACGCGCAAGGCTGATAGCCGTGCGGCTTCCTCTACAACACGCTGTGTGAGTCCACCACCCGCAAGCGCGCCATGTATCACATTTTCCCGCCCGAAAGCCAAACCCAATTCAGACGCTGTCAACGTCGTAATGTGGCGTTCGGCCCCTCGCGGCGGACGAAGTTTCGATTTTCCGCGCTCCGATCCGTCGCTTGCCTGCAACAAGACCGCGGCACGTTCCGTTTCCAGCCAGGACTTGACCTTCTCATAGCCTGCCACGGCCTGCCCGGCTTTGCGCGCCAGGGAAATCAAATCCACGACGCGGTGCGCCAAACCCAGTTCCGTGTCCCGCACCAGATCGTCCGGCAAGGTCACCTGCTGTTTCGCTCCGCGCGCAAACATACGCTTCTTGACAGCAGCCTCAAGAGCCGACCGATCCGCCGAAACGTAAATTCCCCGCCCTGGCAGGCGCCCCAGAATGTCCGGAACGATCTGCGCGTCGGGCCCGACAACAAACCGGATAAGCCCGGATTTCGGGCCCGTTTCGCCTGTGACTATGCACTTGCGCTCCGGTTCTGTCCGGTCGGATATGCGTCCACCTCGGGTCATCTGGTTCGAGACCCTTGGATCAGGCCTCTTCTTCCTCCGATGTTTCCGGGGCTTCGTCCTCGACGTCAGCCTCCAACTCCGAAGGATCGACCCAGCCAAGTTGTACCCGAGCGGTCATCACAAGGTTTTGTGCTTCTTCCAGCCCCATATCAAACTTTTCGAGAACCCCGTCATCCTTGACCCGCTGCCCGTCGACCGTCGTCCAGCCACCGGCCAGTTCCCAGTCGGCACAGGTCGCGAAGTCTTCGAGAGTCTTCACGCCATCCTCGGCCAGCGCCAAGATCATCTGGGGTGTCAACCCATCGAATTCAACCAGACTGTCCTCGACGCCAAGCTCACGTGCCTTGTCCAGGGCCTGCTTGTTGACTGCTTCGATGAAGTCACGGGCGCGAGCTTGAAGCTCGTTCGCGGTATCCTCATCCACACCGTCGATAACCAGAAGCTCGTCCAACTCAACATAGGCGACTTCTTCAAGGTTGGAAAAACCTTCGGACACCAGCAGTTGCGCGAAGAATTCGTCCAGGTCAAGCGCTTCCATGAACAGGGTGGTACGCTCGGCGAATTCCTTCTGGCGACGTTCGCTTTCCTGCGCCTCGGTCATGATGTCAATGTCAAGACCAGTCAACTGACTGGCCAGGCGCACATTCTGGCCGCGGCGGCCAATCGCCAATGACAACTGGTCGTCCGGCACAACGACCTCAATCCGCTCGGCTTCTTCATCCAGAACAACCTTGCTGACTTCTGCCGGCTGCAAAGCGTTTACAAGGAAGGTCGGCTGGTCTTCGTTCCACGGAATGATGTCGATCTTCTCGCCCTGAAGCTCGTTAACGACGGCCTGCACGCGGCTACCGCGCATGCCAACGCAAGCGCCAACGGGATCGATGGAACTATCATAGGAAATCACAGCGATTTTAGCGCGCGACCCCGGATCGCGAGCAACAGCCTTGATTTCAATGATGCCGTCGTAGATTTCCGGCACTTCCATCTTGAACAGCTCTGCCATGAACTCTGGCGCGGTACGGCTCAGGAAAATCTGAGGGCCACGCGGCTCACGCCGCACGTCCTTGATGTAGACGCGGATGCGATCATTCGGGCGATAGCTTTCACGTCCGATCTTTTCATTGCGTCGCAGGACAGCTTCACCGCGGCCGATATCGACAATGATGTTGCCGTACTCCTCGCGCTTGACCTGACCATTGATGATCGTGCCTGCGCGGTCCTTGAACTCCTCGTACTGACGCTCACGCTCCGCTTCGCGCACCTTCTGCAGGATGACCTGCTTGGCAGACTGCGCAGCGATGCGGCCCAGCTCCACCGGTGGCACCTCATCGACGATCGTGTCCCCAATGGAGGGGTTATCCAGATACTGCTTGGCCTGCGCAACTGTAAGCTCAGACTGATAGTTTTCCAGTTCCTCGTCCTCGACCACAGTCCGCACGCGCGAGAATGTCGCGCGGCCCGTCTTGCGGTCGATTGACACACGGATGTCCATTTCAGCGCCGTAACGCGACTTGGCCGCCCGCGCGAGACTTTCTTCCATGGCCTCGATCACTAGGCCGGGGTCGATCATCTTCTCCCGCGCGACCGCCTCGGCGGTTTGCAGCAGCTCCAGCTGGTTTGCACTGGTGATTGCCATGGTTTCAGTCCTCGTCCTGGGATTCGGTTGCGGGATCCTCGGTCTGGATCTCGTCAAAAGCGGTTTCATCGACCACGCCCGCGTCCTTGCGCTGGCGCAGCATTTCCTTGATCAGATCGTCGGTCAAAACAAGCTTGGCGTCCGAAAGCCATTCGAACTCCAGTCCTATGGTCACCGGCTCGCCATTCTGCTGGATGGTGATGAGGATCTCGTCCCCCTCCACGCCAGCCAGCTCACCTTTGAAGCGGCGCTGCCCGTCGATCATTTCCGTTGTTTCGACCTTGGCCTCGTATCCCTGCCACATGTCGAAATCCTTGAGGCGCGTCAGCGGACGGTCAATGCCCGGGCTCGACACCTCAAGCGTATAGGCGTCAGTCAAAGGGTCCTCGACATCGAGAACTGCGGAAACGGCCGTTGAAATCTTGGCGCAGTCATCGACCTCGATCCCGCCTTCGGGACGGTCGGCCATAATCTGAAGGGTGCTTGTCTTGCCGCCCTGCAGGCGCACGCGCACCAGTTCATAGCCCATGTCCTCGATCACCGGTGTGATGATCTCGGCCATGCGGCGGTCGATTGCAGCTTTTGCGATCAGGTCGCTCATAGGATGGTCTGGCTTTCTTCAAACACAAAAAAACGGGCGCGCGGCCCGTCGATCTTTCCCGGTGGTGCCTCGGGGGGAGACCCTTCGGCGCCGCTGTTGAAATGCCATATACGGCGACCTTTCCCGATTTGCAAGCCCCGCCATCATTCTTAGAACCCGCCCTGTGGGTCGCACGATTGACATGATCCGCTTTCCGTACAGGTCCATCTTGAGCGGGTTCTAAATGGGGTTACTTCATGATCACGCGTTAGCGGATCACGGCCATGTCTCATCCACTCAATTCCGTCATTGATGAAGCGATGCGTAAAGCGGAAGCAGAGGGCGCATTCGACAACCTTCCGGGAGCGGGACAACCACTGCGCAACTTGCACGATCCGAAGGACGCGTTGCTCGACAGGGCAATGACGGAATCCCGCTTAAATCGCTTGTCGTGGGCCTGAAAAAAAACAGATCACCGCATCGAGATCCCGTTTGGCCGCACTGACAGAACCGGACGCGCGAAAAGCGGAGATGAAAACGCTTTAGGATTTGGACACCCGGCAGGCGCTCGCAATCGAGGCCTTGCCACATTTCTGCTAAAGCCCCAGCACGTTTCCCTTACGACGCAAGCTGTCCATCGTCTTGACCAACTCGGCGCTAATCCCCGGCTCCGACAGCGCATGACCCGCCAGAGGGATAAGCTTGAGCTCGGCTCCGGGCCAGTTCTGCGTCAGTCGCCACGCGGCCATGGGCGGACAGATCATGTCAAAACGTCCCTGCACGACCTTCGCCGGAATGTGGCGAATCTTGTGCATGTTCTTCACAATCTGGTCATCCTCCCGCAAGAATCCAGCGTTCGTGAAGTAGTGATTTTCCAACCGTGCGAAGGCCCGCGCGTATTCCGCGGGACCCTCGGCCGCTGCACCGTCGTTGCCGATGGACGCGAGCGCGTTTTCCCAACCGGCCCAAAGCCGCGCAAATCGTGTTTCCGTTACAAGATCACCGCTGAACAACCGCCGGTGATAGGCTGCGATCAAGTCGTCGCGCTCGGATACGGGAATCGGATCGACGAATCGTTCCCAGACATCGGGCCAGAACCTTCCCACTCCGCCCGCATAGAACCAGTCCAACTCGCTTTGCGTCATCAAAAACACCCCCCGCAGCGCGAGATAGGCAACGCGGTCGGGATGGGCCTGTGCGTAGATCAGCGCAAGCGTTGCGCCCCAACTGCCACCGAACACCATCCACCGATCCAGCCCCAGCGTTTCACGGATACGCTCGATATCCGCCACAAGATGCCAGGTCGTGTTTGCTTCGACGCTTGCATGCGGCTTGGATCGACCGCAGCCGCGCTGGTCAAACAGGATGATGCGGTAAACCGCCGGATCGAAATAGCGGCGCATCGTCGGGCTGCATCCTCCGCCCGGGCCACCATGCAACACCACGACCGGCAAACCTTCCGGATTGCCGCATTGCTCCACATAGATCTGGTGCCCGTCGCCAACTTCGAGCATCCGTTGCGAAAACGGATTGAGCGCGGGATACAGAAGGCTGGAAACCGGTTTTGAACCTGCGAATTGTTCCATAAGACGACTATATAGGCGCAATAGCCCGCCCGCCATATGCCTGATAGAAGAAAAGGACCGCCAATGACACGCGACACTGCCAGCAGCATCGACCCAGACGAAGTCGCGAAGTTCGAAGCCATGGCCGCCGATTGGTGGGATCCGAAGGGTAAGTTCAAACCTTTGCACATGCTCAACCCCTGTCGGCTGGACTACATCGCAAGCCAGATCGCCACCGAATTCGGACGGGATCTGCGTAATGAAGCGCCGTTCAAAGGCCTGCGTTTACTGGACATCGGCTGCGGAGGGGGGTTGCTCTCAGAACCTATGGCAAGGCTGGGAGCAGATGTCGTTGGTGCGGACGCTGCCGAACGGAACATCCCGGTCGCGCGTGTCCATGCTGAGCAATGCGGGCTCGATATCGACTACCGACACACCACAGCCGAAGCCCTGGCCGACGCGGACGAGCGCTTCGACGTCGTGCTGAACATGGAAGTGATCGAGCATGTCGCCGAACCGCAAGCTTTCCTTCAAACCTGCCATTCGCTGTTGAAACCCGGCGGGTTGATGGTGGCATCAACTCTCAACCGGACGCCCAAGAGTTTCGCCCTGGGTATCATAGGCGCGGAATGGGTGATGCGCTGGCTTCCCAAGGGCACACATGACTGGCACAAATTCATTACACCGGACGAGTTATTCGGCATGATTGAAAAGACCGGTCTCGATCCCGTTGATCGCAAAGGCATGGTCTTCAACCCGATTACATGGCGATGGTCGCTATCATCAAACGACCTGTCGGTTAACTACGTCACGACCAGCCTGCGCCCGAATTGACGGTTCAGCTCACGACGAACGGGCGATCATGATCCAGTGCCGGCACCCGGCGACGCGCCTGTTCGACCTCTGACAAATCCAGATCGACGAAAGTGACACCCGTAACGGTCCCTGCATCCGCTATGATATCGCCCCAAGGGGACACGGCAAGGCTGTGACCATAGGTTGACCTTTCCCGCCCCAGACTGTGCGGATGCGCACCTGTTTGCGCCGGGGCAAGCACATAGCACCCGGTCTCGATCGCCCGCGCGCGCAGCAAGCTGTGCCAATGTGCTGCTCCCGTCACCGGTGAAAACGCAGCGGGCACCGTCAGAACCTGCGCGCCGGCCTTTGCCAGCGCCCGATACAGCGCCGCAAACCGTATGTCGTAACAAATCGACAAACCCAGCGTCGCACCCGCGACATCGACCGTCACCGCGTGCCCGCCGGGTCGAAACCCATCGGATTCACGGTAGGTCTCGCTGTCCGAAATCTGCACGTCGAACATGTGGATCTTGTCATAGCGGGCACGAATTGTTCCATCCGATCCGATCACGAAACACCGGTTCGCGAAGCGTCCATCTGGATCGTCGGTCTTGACCGCAAGCGACCCCACCACGATAGAGATGCGCTTGGTCCGCGCCGCGTTCCTTAGCCCCGCCAACACGATGTCATCGTTCTCGGATTTCAGAACCTCGTGCTGATGCTTACGGCTGGCAGACACGCAATTCGTCACCTCCGGCGTCAGAACAAGATCGGCACCACCTGCAACCGCCTGATCAACAAGCGCGAGAACGGCCTCGAGGTTCTCCTCCGGCTGATCGGAACTCGTAAGTTGAAGAAGGGCCGCGCGCATGATCAACCCGCCAGCAACTTGTCGAGCTTGCCCGACTGCTCCAGCGCGAACAGATCATCGCAGCCACCCACATGCGTCGCGCCGATGAAAATCTGCGGAACCGTATGGCGTCCACCCGAACGACCCAGCATTTCCTGTCGCTTATCTGGTTGCTTGCTCAGATCCACTTCGGCGTAGCTGACATTCTTTCCATCAAGCAGACGTTTGGCCGCATGGCAAAATCCGCAAAGGGGCTTTGTATAAATCTCGACTGACTGCATCATTTTCTCCGGTATGCGTTGCGCACAGACTTATGCCTCCAAGCTCACACGTGCCAGTGTCATTACGTGAACTTCTGATGCGCCTGCCGACAAACACACATTCGCGCAGGCCGTTAAGGTCGCGCCCGAGGTCATCACATCATCGACCAGCAACACGCTTCGCCCTTCTACACGCTCGCAGCGTTTGGGATGAACGGCAATGGCACCCGAAAGATTGGCGAAACGGGCATCCACACCGATGTCATCCTGTGGGCGCGTATGCACGCAACGGGTCAATAGATCGGGACACGTCTTCAGCCCTGACGCTCGCGCCAAATGATGGGACAGTAAGGCCGCCTGATTGTACTTGCGCTTTAATAATCGCTTCCAGTGCAACGGGACCGGAACAACAAGCATATTCGGCTGCATCAGCGGTTCCGCGCGTGCGGCCATCCATCGCCCCATCGCGGGTGCCAATTCCTGCCGGTCACCATGCTTCAACCCAAGGATCAACCGCCGCGCTTCCCCCTGATAGACCATGACGGATCGGCCCTTCGTCCAAGGCCGTGCCATTTGATGACACTCATCGCATAGCACGGACCGGCCCGGATCGCTTCCCATCAACGGCACCCCACATAGATCGCAGGTCGGTCCCAGTATGAACGGCGTTCTTCCCCAGCAGGGACCACATAGGCCGCTATCGCCTTGCACAAGCTCACCGCAACTCAGGCATTGGTCAGGAAAGATCAGCTTCCGGGCGGTTTTCAACACGGGCAAACACCATTAAATGAACGGCTGAACTTCAAGGACGAACCCGTGAGCCAACCTCGCCGCCTGACCGATCGCAACGCCCTGTCGCGTAACCGCGCGCGCGCGGCAAGCAGCACATTGTCGGCCTGCTTCCTTCATGAACAAGCTATGTCCGAGCTTAAGGAAAGGCTGTCAGAGGTTAACAGGAAGTTTATACAACCTGCCATCGTCACCGGTTTTCCGGAAACCTGGCGACCCCTGCTCCCTGAGGCCCGCATAGTTGCTGATGAAGACGTGCTCGATCTCGCCGAGGGCGCACACGACCTGGTGATCCACGGGTTATCCCTGCATTGGGCGGATGATCCGGTAGGTCAACTGATCCAGTCGCGTCGCGCGCTTCAGCCCGACGGATTGTTTCTGGCGACAACGTTCGGTGGTCGCACACTGCAGGAGCTGCGCGCCACGCTTGGACAAGCAGAAAGCGAGGTGATGGGTGGTATGTCTCCACGCGTTCTGCCGATGGGAGAGATACGGGATCTGGGTGCGTTGCTGCAAAGGGCCGGCTTCGCACTGCCCGTAGCCGACAGCGTGATCCATGATGTCAGCTATCGTGACATATTCCACCTCATGCACGATCTTCGCGCCATGGGAGAAACCAACGCACTTGCCGATCGCCGCCGCATCGCAACCCGCCGCGCCATTTTTCGCCGAGCCGCGGAACTATACACCCAATCCTATCCCGCAGACGACAACCGTGTCGTGGCAAGTTTTGAGATCATCACCCTGACGGGCTGGGCACCCGCTCCCGATCAACCGCAGCCTTTGCGTCCGGGCTCTGCCGTAGCGCGGCTTTCCGACGCGCTTGGCACGACGGAAACAAAGCTAAAGAATTGACGCGGCCACGCCCACCGCTATCAGCAGGCCAGAAACCGAACAGGATCGAGCCATGAAAGACATACAGCCGACCGCAACATCCAGCGCATTGCCAAGCGATCACCCGAAAATGCCAGCCCAGAAAGTGGGAGTGCTGCTCGCCAATCTCGGGACACCTGACGCGACCAGCTACTGGCCGATGCGCCGGTATCTGAGCGAGTTCTTGTCCGACCGTCGCGTGATCGATTATTCACCATGGTTCTGGCAGCCGCTGCTTCAGCTTGTCATCCTGTCCAAGCGTCCATTCTCATCGGGCGAGGCATATGCGTCGATCTGGAACAACGAGGTGGATGAAAGCCCGCTTCTAACGATCACCAAGGAACAGACCTCCAAGATCGAAATTGCGTTGCGTGATCGCTATGGTGCGGAGGTCGAGGTCGATTATTGTATGCGCTACGGCAACCCCTCGACGGAGTCGAAGCTGCGAGCGCTGGTGAAAAAGGGCTGCCAGAAAATACTGTTTTTTCCGCTTTATCCGCAATATGCGGGGGCGACGACCGCAACTGCAAATGATCAGTTTTTCCGCGCGTTGATGAAGGAGAGATGGCAACCCGCAACGCGGACCGTTCCGGCCTATTTCGAACATCCGCTGTATATCGACGCATTGGCACAATCCGTACACCGCGCGTACACCAACGGTATGAAACCCGATGTGCTGGTGACCTCCTATCACGGGCTGCCGAAACGGTATCTGACCGAGGGTGACCCGTATCACTGCCAGTGCCAGAAGACCTCGCGTCTGCTGAAAGAGAAACTCGGCTGGCAGGACGAGGAGGTGGTCGTCACGTTCCAATCGCGCTTTGGCCCCGAGGAATGGCTACAGCCATACACGGTCGAAGAGGTTGCACGGCTGGCAAAGGACGGAAAGAAGAACCTTGCGATCATGGCCCCGGCCTTCTCGGCTGATTGTGTCGAAACACTTGAG
The DNA here is from genome assembly GCF_007855645.1 of Qingshengfaniella alkalisoli. Classification (GTDB taxonomy): domain Bacteria; phylum Pseudomonadota; class Alphaproteobacteria; order Rhodobacterales; family Rhodobacteraceae; genus Qingshengfaniella; species Qingshengfaniella alkalisoli. The sequence continues at coordinate 184,945 of NZ_CP042265.1, read as the reverse complement.
GAGATCAACGAGGAAATCCGTGAAAGCTTCCTGGAAGCAGGCGGCGAGACGTTCACTTATATCCCTTGCCTGAATTCCGACGACGCGCATATCACGGCGCTGATGTCCGTCATCGAAACGGAATTGAAGGGCTGGGTCTGAGTTGATTCAAACACTTGCGACACAAATGAAAAAGGCGGCGCCTTGAGCACCGCCTTTTATATCTGGATTGCTCCAGGCAATTAGCTGACTGCAACGCCAACCAGTGCCAGAAGCAAAACCGGAACGATCCATCCGCCGGTGGAGCTGCCGGTGTCTTCTTCGACAACGACGGGCTCGATTACCGGCTCCGGCATCGGCTCAACATAACCGCCCGCAAAAGCAGAAGAAGCAACAGCGGAGAACGCAGCGGCGAGAACAAGTTTCTTCATTTTGACCTCCAGTAGGTGCCACCCAGCGAAGTAACTTTGAGGAAACCGGGCGGCGGAAGACGTTACCTCGGTAATCGTATTGCCGCGCGATTCCCTAAAAGGCAACAAGCTCAAAAGCTTCGCGTTAATGTTATGTAACGGCGCGTCAGATTAGCAACACTTGCGTTCCGACCTTGGCGTAGCCGAACAGCTCCTGAATGTCTTCATTGAAAAGCCCGACACAGCCATTGGACGATGGCCGCCCGATCTTGCGCGTATCATGGGTTCCGTGGATGCGGTAGTACTGCCACGACAGATAGAGCGCATGGGTGCCGAGCGGGTTGTCCGGGCCGGGGCCGACCACGTCGGGCCATTCCGGGTTACGTTCCTTCATGGAGGGCGTCGGACGCCACGTCGGGCCAACGACCTTTTGCGTCACTTCGGTCCGACCAAGACGGGTCAACTCCTCGCTCAACGGAACACTGGTCGGATAAACGCGGAAAATCGACTGATCTTCTGACCAGTAATGCAGCGCGCGTGTCTGGGTATCTACCAGAATTGCTCCATTGTTCAGGTTGGAGAAATAGGGCTGCCATTTCTGCGCGCGAAAACCCGAAATATTACGTTGTACGCCACCTGATGCCTCGGGAAGCGTCTGCGCGATGGCTGGAGCAGCCGTCACACCGGTCGCAGCCATTGCCGTGCCCACCATAAAGCCGCGCCGGGTCAGTCCGGCACCGTCAAATCGTTTCATGGGAATCCTCTGCCCTTGGAATTCATGCCTGAACTAATTTTACGTTTATGGGCCGCAGACCGCAATTCAAACGCGCGTTATGAGAACATGGATCGGCGCTATAGCGTTTGAACCGCGCCTTTCAACGGGATAAAGCGGTATGAGAAGTTTTCAAAAGGTGTGCTCATGCTCCGTACGACCTCGCTGATGGTCTTGTCCGCCGCCATCCTGTCCGCTTGCGCGCCCGCCGGAAGCCAGATTCCGACGCGTGCCGCAGATGGCATTTACCACATCGATTCAGAAGATGCGGAAGAAATCCGCGCACGTTCACTGGAAGCCGTGAATTTCATGCGCGCCAATCGCGGTGCCGCGCCGGTGGCCATCAACCCTGCGCTGAACGCTGCCGCGCAAATACATGCCAACGACATGTCGCGCCAACATCGTGCCTGGCCGTTTGGTGCAGACGGATCGACGCCGTATGACCGGGTGCAGCGGGCAGGTTACACCGGCGAGTTGATCGGGGAAGTTTACTCCCAGAGCTACGAGACCGAACTCGAAACTCTGCAGGAATGGATCCAGAATGGTGACTGGGGGCCAGAGTTGGTCAATCCTGAAGCCACGGAAATGGGTTTCGCATGGCATCAGGATAACGATGGCTTGATCTGGTGGGCCATCACGATGGGTCGCGACGGCTACACCGGAACAACCCTCGCCAGTCAGGGCGAGATGTAGATCGGCGTTCCGTCACGCACCATCGCGTAAATGTCTTCGATTTCTTCATTACTTACGGCGATACAGCCCGCAGTCCAGTCGTCAAGCTGCGGGCGGCGTTGTGCATCCCCATGGATAAAGATGTCGCCCCCCGGATCCCATCCATTATCGCGCGCCACCTGCATGTCATATGCGTTGGGGTACGAGATGCCGATCGACAGATGGAAGCGGCTGTTGGGATTGCGGCGATCGATGTAGTAGAGTCCTTCCGGCGTGCGCCCATCGCCGGAACGTGCCTTGTGACCGGCAGGCTGGAACCCCAACCCGACCTTATAGGCCTTCAGCACTTCGGTATTATGCAGAAGGTAGAGCATACGTTCCGACTTGGAGAGGTAGAGCTGCGTTACCTCCGGACCGTTATAGGATTTGAACTTGGATGGTTTGCCACAGCCGGATAGCCCGATCGCAGCGATGACCAGAAGCACGATTGGAATGAGTCGCATGAGCCTGCCCGATAATGATTTTATTGTTACGCAAGACCGAGATTACCCAAGAAATCGCAGATTCGGAAGATTGAAGGATATCTAAGCCAAGGACCTTAACTTTACGGCAACACAAAAGACGCGGCCAGTTCGACATGAGTAGACCAGCGGAACTGATCCACGATCTGTATCCAGCCCAGTTCGTAGCCTGCCGCACACAAGACCGCTGCATCCCGTGCGAAGGTCACAGGGTTGCAGGATACGGCAGCGATACGCGGGATAGCGGCGCTTGCCAGTTCTTGCATCTGCGCCTCGGCCCCCGCGCGTGGCGGGTCGATCACAGCCGCATCGAAGCGGCATAACTCGTCCGCCATCAGCGGCCGGCGAAACAGGTCGCGTGTCTCGGTAGTGACGGGTTTCAGTCCCTGTGCGTGCCGCCAGCCCTGATCTAGCGCCGCAAGCATCATGGGCTCGCTTTCGACGGCGTGCAATTCGGCATGCTCGGCCAGGGGCAGCGTAAAGGTCCCGCAACCCGCGAAGAGATCGGCAATCCGCGGCGCATCACCAACCGCGTCACGCACAGCCGACAACAAGGCCTGCTCGCCATGTTCGGTAGCTTGAAGGAACGCCCCGGCGGGCAACGGCACGCGGGCGGCCCCCATCGTGACGATCGGCGGTTCGCGGGTCAGGAAAGGCTCATCGCCCCAGCTCAGCCGCGCAAGGGCGTGTTTTTCGACAATGGCCGGTAACGCCATGCTGAGTTCCTGATCGAGCGGCTTGGCACCATCCACACGCAGATCGAGGCCGGTGAGTGTTTGCGTGACCGTGAACGTAATTTCGCCCTTGCGGGACCCTGCGACGCGCGTGATGTCCTCGAGGGCCGGCAGCGCGGCTTTGAGGCCATCAGACACCACGTCGCAATCGGGGATCTCGGTCAATGTGCCGGAACCGCGCCCGTGAAACCCGACCAGTGCGCCCTTTTTGGTGCGGCGGCCTGAAAAGGCAGCACGGCGACGGGAGCGTGCGGGCGATGTCGAAATGCCACGGATCGGGGCATCCAACCCCTGGGCCAGCAGGGCCTGCCGCACGACATCGATTTTCCAATCCGCGACAAAGGCATCCGAGGCATGTTGCAACGCGCAGCCGCCACAGGATTTGTAGTGCCGACAGGACGGCGAGACGCGCACCGGGGAAGGTTCGACGATCTTCGGGGCGGCAATGCGGTCGCCGTCCAGATCACCGGTGACGATCTCCCCGGGAAGGGTTCGCGCGGCATAGACGGGACCTTCGGCGATACCATCCCCAAGATGGCCCAGACGGTTGATCGTGACCATAACCATCTGATTATTCGGCGGCTTCTGCAGATTCGTCATCTGCGCAGATGAAGCCACCCGACTGGCGCTGCCAGTAACGGGCATAGAGCCCGCGCTGCTCCAACAGTTGCTGATGCGTGCCTTCTTCGACCACCCGCCCGTCATCGAGCACAATGATCCTATCCATTTGCGCCAGCGTGGACAGGCGGTGTGCGATGGCAAGGACGGTCTTGCCCTCCATCACACGCTCCAACGCTTCCTGGATGGACGCTTCGACCTCGGAATCCAGCGCCGAGGTCGCTTCGTCCAACACAAGAATCGGCGCGTTCTTCAGGATGGCGCGGGCCAGTGCGATGCGTTGACGTTGACCGCCTGACAGGCGCACTCCGCGTTCCCCCAGATGTGCGTCATAGCCCTTGCGACCCTTGTGATCTTCGAGTTGCAGGATGAAATCATGGGCTTCGGCGCGCTCAGCGGCTTCGATCATCTCCTCCTCGGTCGCATCCGGACGACCATACAGGATGTTTTCACGGGTCGAGCGATTGAACATCGCGGTTTCCTGCGTGACCATGCCGACGCTGCGACGCAGGCTTTCCTGTGTCAGCCCGCGCAGATCCTGCTCGGACACGGTCACCTGCCCCTTTTCCGGGTCGTAAAGCCGCAGCAGAAGCGCCACCAAGGTCGATTTACCTGCGCCCGACGCGCCAACGATGCCCAGCTTTTCTCCACGGGCTATATGAAGGTCGATGTCTTCCACCCCACCCGTCTTGCGGCCATAGGCAAAGCTGACGTGATCGAAGCGGATATCCGCGACCTCCCCTAGATCGACTGCATCGGGGGCATCTGTAATGGTTTGCGGAGGCGTCAGGGTGCGCATGCCGTCTTCGACCTCGCCGATGTTCGCGTAAAGCCCCATCAGGGTGAAGCTGACCCAGCCTGTCATCTGCGCCAGACGAAGCGACACGGCCCCGGCAGCGGCGATGTCGCCCGGCGTTGCAGCCCCTTGGCTCCACAGGACGAGCGTTCCTCCGATCAACACGGCGGGTAAAACCCCGGCCAAAGTCATCAGCGTGAAGCGGAACATGGTGGAGATACCGCCGAACTGGATGGCCTTTTCGCGGAAGGCACTCATGGCATCCAGCGCAACCTTGTCTTCATGGTCAGCATGGGCGAACAGCTTGACGGTCTTGATGTTGGTGATCGTATCGACCACCTGCCCGGTGACCATGGCACGCGCCGAAGCACGGTTCTTGGATACATGACGAACGCGCGGCATGAACCAGCGGATCAAACCGAAATAAGCGACGATCCATAAAACCAGCACCAGCCCGATGCGCCAGTCGATCGAAGTCAGCAGCAGCGCGGACCCAACCAGCGAGGCCAACGCAAATGCCACCACGTTGATGATTTCCGTGGTTACATCGGTGATGGCGCGCGCTGTTTGCATTTGCTTCTGGGCAATGCGGCCGGCGAAATCATTATCGAAGAACGTCACCGCATGACCCATCGTCCAGCGGTGCAACCGCGACAGGACCAAAGGTTGCAGATTCGGGGAAACGGCAATACCCTGTGCCGCTGCCGACAAACCCAGAACCAACGGTCGCAACACGATGAAGAACAACAGACATCCCAACAAAAGAGTCCAGTGATCCGTAAAGAAGGTCCGGGCGTCGGCTTCCACGGCAGTATCCACGACGCGGCCGAGAACAACGGCTGTGAAGACCTCCAGCGCACCGGCACAGGCCGAGACCAGACCCGCCATCAACAGGACTGGCGTCGCCCCTTTCACCGCCCATAAGCAAAATTTGGCAAGGCTGCGCGGCGGCGGGCCATCGGCGGGCCGGAAGGCATCAATCAGGCCTGAAAGGCGGGTCAGTTGGCTCATCCTGTCGTCTCCGAAGGTTTTCTACAGGACACGCGTAAACGCTACCGCTGCAATCGCGGAAGGTAAACCACGCGGTTCAGTAGTTCAGGACCGAATTACACCGCCATCAGGCTTTGAGCAAGAACAGGACACAGCCCGCGATCAATGCCCCCATCAAGATGTTGAAGGCGCGCAGACGTTCAGGCGTGTTCAGCCAGCGGGTCAGGTACTGTCCAAGCACTGCCCAGGACGATGCGCTGGTCAATCCGGCTGCGACGCTGACCGCCGCCACAATGACGGCGGACTGCAAGGGCGCATCAACTAGAACAAACTGGGTGGTCACGGCAATGGCCATGACCCATGCCTTGGGGTTGATCCATTGAAATGCGGCGGCCTCGACGAATGTGAAGGGGCGCGGGCGTCCCGATTTGCCGGTCAGTCCGCCAGCGCTCGCGATTTTCCAAGCCAGCCAAAGCAGGACAAGGATGCCACCCCATTTCAGCAGGTTCTGAAGCAGAACCGACGCCTGAAACAACCCGCCCAGCATGAAGCCGACGATAAACAGCATCAGGGAAAAGCCAAGCGCCACACCAAGAATATGCGGCACCGTGCGGCCCAGGCCGAAGGTGGCACCGCTATTGGCCAGAAGCGCGTTGTTCGGCCCCGGTGTGAACGCGGCTGTGAACAGAAGCGCCATCAGCGCGAAAAGGGTGTCAATCGTCATCATGATCTCCGAGCAGGTCCGCCCGTGACAGGCTGAAATCTGACGCGATCCATCTGGATTCCAAGTCCTTCAGACGTGCGCCGAGCGCTGCGCCCGTGTAATCGGGCATCAGGTCCGCCGCCGCAACAGGGAATTTGGCCGAAGCACCATGATCGATCCGGGCCGCGACGTCATCGGGCAAAGGCATTTCCATCAACGCCCCGCGCAGCAGCATAATGTCGAGAGCCACCTTCGTCCCGTGGCGATAGGCCAGAACAACGGCGGAATCGGGTGCGGCGACGCCGTTACGAAGCAGGGCGAGCGATTTCTGTTCCGCCTTGCTCAGCCGCAACTTTTCCGCCGCGCCCTCGCCGCCCAAGGATGCCAATCGGCGCATGGCATCTGGGGATGCGTGGACTTGTTGTTCCAGATGGACCAGAACCGGCAGCGCCTTGGCCGCCGCCCCTGGCAGGATGCGAAGCAGAACGCCTGTTTGTTCCATCGCCGCCACCGATTGCGAAGGCTCCCGCGCGGTCAACAATTTGCGCATTTCCTGCCCGATGCGTTCGGCTGACACACGATCCAGCCCGTCCAAACCGGCAGCACAGGCGGCAAGCGCGTCAGCGTCCATGCCAAGTGCAGGATCGGCATAGAATGCATGGAAGCGGAAAAAGCGCAGGATGCGGAGATAATCCTCCGCGATCCGCGCGTCGGGTGATCCAATAAAACGCAGTCGCCGCGCCTGAAGATCATCCAGCCCGCCAACAGGGTCCAGAACCTCGCCGTCGGGCCGCGCATAAAGCGCGTTCATGGTGAAGTCGCGCCGTTGGGCATCGTCTGCCAGGTTGTGAGAGAACGCGACACGGGCATGGCGGCCATCGGTGTCGACGTCTTTGCGAAAGGTTGTGATTTCAAACGGCTTGCCGTCCACCACGGCTGTAACCGTGCCGTGATCCAAACCGGTCGGAATAGCCTTCAGGCCCGCCGCGTCTAGCGCCGCGATGGTTTGTTGAGGACGAGCATCCGTGGCAATGTCCAGATCCGACACCGGCACCCCCAGCAGTGCGTTTCGCACGCAGCCGCCCACGAAAAGCGCCTCATGACCCGCATCGTTCAGCGCCGCACATACCGCGCGAGACGCCGGAGCCGTCAGCCAATCTGCAGAGATGCGGATCATGGGTGATACCTTTCCGCCAGCGAATGGAGCATCCGCGCCGTTGCGCCCCATATGTAGTATGGTCCCCAAGGCACAACGAAGTATTGCCGCCGCTGACCGCGCCATCGCCGCGCTTCCACGCGAAAATTGGACGGGTCTACAAGAAAGCTGAAGGGCACGCGAAAAATTTCTGCCACTTCACCGAGTTCTGGCACGGGTGCGAAGGCGGTCGTGATGCGCCCGACAACAGGCGTTACCTGAAAACCGGTGACTGTTTCATGATCGGGCAACCGACCCATGACGCGCACGGCGTCGCGTGGCAGACCGATTTCTTCTTCGGCTTCGCGCAAGGCGCAGATTTCAGGTGTCGCGTCATCCGGTTCGAGCTTGCCACCCGGAAAGGAAATCTGTCCCGGATGATGCTTCAAATGCGACGTGCGCTTGGTCAGAAGTACGTCGAACCCGCTAGGGCTTTCTTCCAGCGCGATCAGGACCGAGGCAGGTCGCAATTTGCGGCCTTCGTGTAGTTGCACATCCGGGTTCAGATCGAAATCGGAGGACGGCCCGCCCTGAAGGGCGAGCGCGCGTTCTAAGGCCTGGCAAACATCAGCCGTCATTGCCATCCGCAGCGTCGGGCCTGTCCGTAGCCTCGAACCCCAAGGTGGTCGGGTCCAGCACGTAATGCGCGCCGCAGAACTGGCAATCGGCGGTGACGGTGCCTTCCTCGGTGGTCATATGCGCGATGTCCCTGGCCGAATAGATCGACAGGCTTTGGCGGACCTTGTCCTCGCTGCAGGTACAGCCGAAATGCACAGGCTGCGGATCGAAGACGCGCGGCTGTTCTTCATGAAACAGACGCACCAGAAGCTCGGTCGGTTGCACAGAAGGGCCGATCAGTTCGAGATCTTCGACTGTATCCAGCAGGTGGTTGGCACGGCCCCAGTTTTCCTCTTCGTCGTCATCGAGGATATCGACGGCATCCAACAAGTCGCCCTCACCGGAACCCCCTTCCCCAGCCGCGAAGGGCGAAGCCTTGGGCATGTGCTGCAGCATCACGCCGCCAGCACGCCAACCTTGCGGCTGACCCAGCAACTTGGAGGCCCCGAACGACAGCGAAAAACGGGTGGGTAGCTGTTCGGACTGCGCGAAATAGGTTTCGGCACATGCGCGCAGTGACCCGCCTGCAATTGGCGTAATGCCCTGATAAGGCGTGGTTCCCTGCCCCTGATCGATCAGGATCGCGAAGTAGCCTTTGCCGATCTGTGCGAACCCATCGCCAGCGGGATCGAGGCGATCTTCGTCATAACTGGCATAGGCGCGCACGCGGGCGGGTTCGCCTTCTTCGGTCGGGCCGTAGTAATCGGTGGCGATCAGGCGTGCAGGACCATCGCCACGCACCTGAAGCGACAGCTTCCAGCGCAGCTTGATGGTCTGGCCAATCAGCGCGGTCAGCAAGGCCATTTCCGCAACAAGCGCTTCGATGGCGGGCGGGTAATCATGTTGTTCCAACACACGGTCGAGCACCCCGTCGAGCCGCGCCACGCGGCCACGGATATCCGACCGGTCAAGCTGGAAGGGCAGGACTGTATCGTCCCAGGCGATTTGAGATCCGAGTGTCATGGGTTTCCTTACGAGCGCCCTTTGGGCATACCGCCACAATATAGGCAGGATATCCAAAGGTCCAAGAGATGCGCAGATTCGGCGAGCGGGTTGTTCAGGGTCAGAGATACGAAATCAGACCGGGCGCGTACACCATTGTGACGCGAGGCTCAAACATCTTACTGACACATCAGATGGCGCCGACGCCAGAATTTCAACTGCCGGGTGGTGGAATCGACCCCGGCGAGTCGCCCTTGCAGGCGCTGCATCGCGAAGTGTTCGAGGAAACCGGCTGGCGGATTCGTCCCGTTCGGCGGCTGACAGCGTATCGCCGCTTCGTATTCATGCCCGACTACGACAAATGGGCGGAGAAGGTTTGCATCATCTACCTGTCCCGCGCAGTGCATCGACTGGCTCCTCCTTCAGAGGACGGCCATACGGCAGTTTGGCTGTCGGCAGGGATTGCGCTGGAGGTCCTGGCCGGTGAGGGCGACCGTGAGATACTGGCCTCGGTGCTCGATCAGTCCTCGTTGCGATAGTCGAACACCAGCACAGACAAGTCATCGGTGCGTTCCTGCACCGCCGTGAACAGATCGACGGCGGTAGCCAGGTCCACCAGCACTTCGCCCCCTGGAGACCTGCGGTTCGTTTAAGAAGCGCGAAGAAGCCTGCATCGGAAAAACGCCTTCCAGCGGGCGATTGCGATTCACCGTGAGTTCACACCACTCCGAATGGGCCATCTTCCTTCTCCCCGCTTTCCAGCAAGACAGAAGATCCGTCGCAACCCACGTGTGGATGCTCCGGTTTATGCGAGTGAATTATCGAAGTTTGGATCGCATGACACGTCCCAACGCACGGTGAACACAGCTCAGATCAGGAATTCGGCGAGGGTCAGGTTGTCGGTAATGTCCTGATAGACGTAGCCTGCATCATCCAATCGCCCAAAAAGCGCGGAAAAGTTTGCCGGATCGGTGGTTTCTATACCGATCAGAACAGAACCGAAATTGCGGGCCGATTTCTTGAGATACTCGAAACGCGCGATGTCATCATCCGGCCCGAGTATGTTCAGAAAGTCGCGCAACGCGCCGGGCCGCTGAGGCAAGCGCAGGATGAAGTATTTCTTTTCGCCCTTGAACCGCTGTGCCCTCTCACGAACATCAGGCAGGCGCTCGAAGTCGAAATTGCCGCCTGACGTTACACAGACAACCGTCTTTCCCTTGATCTGGTCGCGCAGGTCTTCAAGCGCATCGACCGACAATGCGCCTGCTGGTTCGAGCACGATGCCTTCGGTGTTCAGCATTGCCAGAAGCGTGCCGCAGATGCGGTTTTCCGGCGCGGCGATCACGTGTTTGACCGAAACGTCCGACAAAACCGCAAAGGGTTTTTCGCCAATGCGGGCGACAGCCGCGCCATCGACAAAATTGTCTACGGACGGAAGTGTAACGGGTTGGCCTGCGCTCAGCGCCGCGGCGAGGCTGGTGCCGCCTGCGGGTTCAACGAAGCGCAGGGCGACATCGGGGGCCACCTCTGCCAGAAAGGTTCTGATGCCTGCCGACAGCCCGCCACCGCCGACGGGAACGATCACCATGTCGGGCGTCGCGTCGATCTGGTCGAGGATTTCAACCATCACCGAGGCCTGCCCTTCAATCACATCGAGGTCATCGAAGGGCGCAAGGAAATGCCCTCCCACTTCGTTGCAGTAGGCCTGCGCGGCGGCCAGCGTGTCGTCGAAATAGTCGCCCACCAAACGGATCTCGATGGCATCCTGTCCGAAGGCGCGCGTCTTGTCGATCTTCTGCTTGGGTGTCGTGACGGGCATGAAGATAGTGCCCTGAACCCCGAAATGCAGACAGGCATAGGCGACGCCTTGCGCGTGATTGCCGGCGCTGGCGCAGATGAACTGCCGCTGATCAGGTGTGATCGCACGCACCTTGCGCATGGCGTTATAGGCGCCGCGCAACTTGTAGGACCGCACAGGCGTCAGATCCTCGCGCTTCAGCCATATATCTGCGTCGAATTTCGCGCTGAGATAGGCGTTGCGTTGAAGCGGCGTCGCATCAAAGACGGCACGCATCCGGGCCGTGGCGGCAAGGGCGGCATCAGCAAAGGTTGTCATGCCGCCCGAATGACCCTTTTGCCACCAAGACTCAAGTCTGAAACGATATCTCAGGCCACGCGTGCGCCGCGCACCCAAACGCCGCGCGGCAGGACGAGCCGTCCCTTGCGCTGGAACCTCAACAGGTCGGCGCGTTTGCCAATGTCCAGGCTACCGCGATCCGTCAGCCCGGCTGCTTTAGCGGGCGCGGCCGTGACGGTATGCAAGCCACGCGCAATGTTATCCCACAGATCGCCCAGCAACACTGCCGCCTGCAACAACGCGGCGGGGACGTAATCTGAGGACACGACGTCCAGCAGGCCGGCTTCTGCCAGCTCTGCCGCTGCGACATTGCCCGAATGCGACCCGCCGCGTATCAGGTTCGGCGCGCCCATCATCACGGCGATCCCTTGTGCGTGGCACTGACGCGCGGCTTCCAGCGTGGTGGGAAACTCCGCCAGACCGACACCGTAGCTTGCCGACAGATCGACATGGTCAGCAGTGGTGTCGTCATGGCTGGCCAGTACCGCGCCGTAGCGTGAAGCGGCTTCAACCACAGCAGCCTCGTGGCGATCCCCGTGCCGGTCGCGCAGCGCAGTCAGCGAGGCCACGTGGTCCTGAAACTGTTCCTCGTTCAGCCCGCGTTTGCCCATAACATAGGCCCGCAGCTTGTCGATGTCGCGGAACTGGCGCTGGCCCGGCGTGTGATCCATCAGGCTGACGATGCCGACACGGTCTTCGGGTCCGAATTCGTCCAGTTCTTCCATCAACGTTTCTGAACAGACCTCTGCCCGCAAATGCAGGAAATGGCTGATCTTGAGCGCGGCTTCAGACCTCATCTCGATAAGTTCCGTGGCCAACTGGCGGGCATAGCGGCGTTCCGAGTTGCTGACATTCGCGATGACACCCAGCCGCAACGCATCGAAGACGGTGGTGATGCCAACACCCGCCAGTTCCGCGTCATGCGCGATGATTGCCGAGGCATGGGGCCAGTCGACATCGGGTCGCGGTTCGATATGGCGTTCGAGGTTGTCTGTGTGCAATTCGATCAGGCCCGGACTTAGATAGTCACCGTTGCAATCCACCGTGTTGGAGGCGGAGCGCTTTCCCACCTCGATTCCGATTATGATACCATCGCGAACGGTCAAGGAGCCGTCGATGACCTCGTCGGCCAGAACGATGCGCGCATTGGTGAAAATAGTTTCAGTAGTCATTTTGTCAGGCACGCTCTGTCAGTTCGGGGCATCATGGGTGAAGGGGCGGGAACTCGGACACAGCCGCGCCCGCAGGTGTCGAACGGTATCGTCAAGCGATCCGTCGTTGGCAATCTCGTGGATCAAAACGTGATCGGGAAGTGTGCGTTTCCAATCGTCATTTGATCGCGACAATCGGCGACCGATGTCTTCTGCGGTTTCACGACCACGTCCCTTGAGGCGCGCGGCGAGCGTTGCAGGGGACGCCGTCAGGCTGATGACTTCCATGTCCGAGAAGCTCTCGGCTGCATCGTGGAGCACAGCGCGAGAGAGATTCACAAGGATGTCGACGCCTTGGGAGATCACTGCCAGTTCGGTCGCGGGAACCCCGTAATTCAACCCATGCGCTCGCCAGTGCAAAGCGAAGTCCCCTGCGGCCAGACGTGCAGAAAACTCCTCGTCCGAAACCCCTTCGAAATCCTCGCTTTCCGCATCCGAAGGGCGTGTGATCACACGGCGCACGCATTGCAAATTTGAACCAACGGCGCACAGTCGGCGTATAACGCTGTCCTTGCCGACGCCGGAGGGGCCGACAACGGCTATGATGCGGCCCCACGTCATGACACTGGCGAAAAGCTGGTGACGTCGACAAGTCGGTCGCAAACCCGGTCGCGGGCGGCTTCATCATGGAAAATTCCGACAATGGCCGCGCCGCGGGACTTCGCCTGTTCGATCAGTTCCATGACCACTTCACGATTGCGGGCGTCGAGGCTTGCGGTCGGTTCGTCGAGCAGCAGGGCTGGATAGCTGTAGGCAAAGCCCCGTGCGATGTTCACCCGCTGTTGTTCACCGCCGGAGAATGTCGTGGGTGACAAGCCCCACAGCGTTTCAGGGATGTTCAGCTTGCGCAGCAGGTCTCGGGCGATGTCGCACGCTTCTTCCTCGTCACGGCCGACCGCAAGGAGCGGTTCGGCCACCACGTCGAGCGTCGGCACGCGCGGCACGACACGCAGGAACTGGCTGACATAGCCTAGAGTTTCACGCCGCAGCCGAAGGATTTCGCGCGGATCGGCTTGCGTGATATCCACATCCCCGATGTGAATGGACCCGCTGGCCGCAAGATAGTTGCCGTAGATCATGCGCATGAGGGTGGATTTGCCCGACCCCGACGCGCCCGTCAGGGCAACGCATTCCCCGGCTGCAACGGATAGATGCGCGCCCTTCATCACCTCGATCACCGCGCAGCCCTGATTGTGAAGGGTGAAGGTCTTGCTGAGGTCTTCGATCTGGATCATTGCCGTCATGTCTTCTTCTCCGCGCATCAGACCTGCAGGACCGAGCTTACAAGCAATTGTGTATAGGCGTGTTGCGGATCGTCCAGCACCTGATCGGTCAGGCCGCTTTCCACTGCGTTGCCGTCTTTCATCACCATCAGCCGATCGGCCAGAAGGCGGACCACGGCAAGGTCGTGGGTCACGATGATCGCGCTCAGCCCCATGCGCCGAACCAGCCCGCGCAGCAGGTCAAGAAGCCGCGCCTGAACAGATACATCGAGCCCGCCCGTGGGTTCGTCCATGAACACGAGCCTCGGCCCGGTCACCAGGTTGCGCGCGATCTGAAGGCGCTGCTGCATGCCGCCCGAGAAGGTCGTGGGGCGGTCATCAATGCGCGTTTCACTGATCTCGACGCGCCCCAGCCAGTCGATCGCCTTGTTACGAATGTCGCCATAGTTGCGCGCACCCGTGGCCATCAGTCGTTCACCGACATTGCCGCCGGCGCTAACGCCCATCCGCAGCCCGTCGCGGGCATGTTGGTGCACGAAGGCCCAATCGGTGCGGCTCAGCATCCGGCGTTCCGGTTCCGACATGGTGAGCGTGTCTTTCGGGCCATCCACGCGGGTATCGAAGATCACGCGGCCCGCATCCGGTGTCAGGTGGCCCGCCATACAATTAAGCAAAGTGGACTTGCCCGAGCCGCTTTCGCCGACGATCCCCATCACCTCGCCGGGATACAACTCAAAGCTGACATCACCGCACCCCAGATGGTTGCCATAGCGCTTGGTAATGTCCTGTACAGACAGAAGGGGAGTCATGCCGCCGTCTCCTCGGCCAGTTCACCAAGATGACCTTGGTCACGGCGGGAATTGCAATAATCGGTGTCGGAACAGACAAACATCCGTCCACCCTGGTCATCGGTGATGACCTCGTCGAGATAGCTGTCTGTCGCACCGCACAGCCCGCAGGGGTGGTCGGCTTTACTGGCCTCGAAAGGGTGGTCTTCGAAATCGAGCGAAACAACCTTGGTCCATGGCGGTATCGCGTAGATGCGCTGTTCACGACCCGCACCGAACAATTGGATCGCATCCATTTCCAGCTTTGGATTGTCGAATTTTGGAATGGGGGACGGGTCCATCACATAACGCCCCTCGACCTTCACCGGATAGGCATAGGACGTGGCAATATGCCCATGGCGGCTGATGTCTTCGTAAAGCTTGACATGCATCAACCCGTATTCTTCCAGTGCATGCATCTTGCGTGTCTCGCTTTCGCGGGGCTCCAGGAAGCGTAGTGGTTCAGGGATGGGCACCTGGTAGACGAGGATCTGCCCCTCTGTCAGCGGTGTTTCTGGTATGCGGTGGCGCGTCTGGATGACGGTGGCTTCCGTCGTCTCTTCCGTCGTCGTCACACCTGCCGTTCGCTCGAAAAACTTGCGGATAGACACGGCATTCGTCGTATCGTCCGCACCCTGGTCTATGACCTTCATCTTGTCGTCAGGTGTCAGCACAGCGGCGGAGACCTGCACACCGCCGGTTCCCCAGCCATAGGGCATGGGCATTTCCCGGCTCGCAAAAGGTACCTGATATCCGGGGATCGCAATGCCCTTCAGGATCGCGCGGCGGATCATGCGTTTCGTCTGTTCGTCCAGATAGGCGAAGTTGTACTGATCGCTCATAGCAACCCCCTTGCAATGAGATCATGTTCCAGCATCTGTGCATTTGTGAATTGGACGGCGTCCATCCCGAAGGCACAGGCCGCTTCCACGTTGTCCGGGCGATCGTCTATGAACAGGCAGTCCTTCGGCTTTAGCCCCGCCCGGTCGCAAAAAGTCGCAAAAATCTCCGGCTGAGGCTTCAACATCCGCTCCTGCCCGGATACGACCGCCACGCCAAAGATCGTGCCCAGTTCAGGGAACTTTTCTACTTCTGCGGGCCATGTTTCCGCAGACACATTGGTGATGGCATGGAGTTCTACGCCCCGATTCTTCAGACGGTACAGTATACCCCACGTCCCCGGCATTTTCGCGGGCACGGTCAGGTGATATCGCTCTACATAGGCGGCAAGACGGGCGCGGTCCGCTTCATTGTCCAGCTCCGCCGCCAGATCAGCGAAGCGTTCACCCTGATCTCCGCGCAAATTGCGCGCAGAAAAATCTATCCGGTCGAGAAATTCAGCGACCGCTTCGCGCGAACCCATCTCATCAATCCACGCCAGATGTGGGTCCCACTGGATCAGCACGCCTCCGATATCGAACACAACTGCACGCATCACGTGACCTCATCCTTGGCTGCGACTTCCCGGCGCAGTTTGCGCACGAGTTCCAGTTCCGACTGGAAATCAACGTAATGGGGCAATTTGATATGTTCCAGAAAGCCCGTCGCCTGAACGTTATCGGCATGGTAGAGAACGAATTCTTCGTCCTGCGCGGGTGCGCCGCTGTCGTCTTCGCCGAGTTCCTTCCAGCGAAGCGCACGATCCACCAAGGCCATGGAGATAGACTTGCGCTCGGACTGGCCAAACACCAGACCATAGCCGCGCGTGAATTGCGGTGGCTCGGTCTTTGATCCCTTGAACTGGTTCACGGTTTCGCATTCCGTCAGTTCGATTTCGCCGATTGCAATGGAAAACCCGAGTTCGGGAATGTCCATTTCGACGGACACGACACCGATGCGCAGCTCGCCCACGAAGGCATGGTTGCGCCCGTAGCCCCGCTGGGTCGAATAGGCCATGCTGAGCAGGAACCCTTCATCGCCGCGTGTCAGCGTCTGCAGGCGCAGGGCCCGGCTCGCTGGCGTTTCCAGCGGTTCACGCGTCAGATCCGGCGGTTCCGCATCGGTGCGACATTCTTCTTCAATCAGACCTTCGGAGTTCAGGAACTCGGTCACATGCGGAACCTCGGGGGCCGCTTCCGTTGCTTCGGGCGCCAGGGTCACGTCACCCTCAGCCGCCAGCTTGAAATCGAGCAGACGGTGCGTGTAATCGAAGGTCGGGCCAAGGATTTGCCCGCCGGGCAAGTCCTTGAATGTCGCCGACACGCGCCGTACGCAACGCATCTGGCCAGTGTCGACCGGAAAGGTCGTGCCGAAACGCGGCAAGGTCGTGCGATAGGCCCGCATCAGGAACACCGCCTCGATCATGTCGCCGCGCGCCTGCTTGATCGCAAGCGCGGCCAGATCGGGATCGTAGAGCGACCCTTCGGCCATCACCCGGTTCACCGCTATGGCAAGTTGTTCACGGATCTGTTCGACGGACAACTCGACAACATCCGGCGCACCGCGACGTTCTTCGGCGAGCCACGCATGGGCATTGTCGATGGCGCGTTCACCGCCCTTTACTGCGACATACATCAGGCATCGACCTTCGTGCTGCGTGGACAGGCCGCAATGCGGTCGCCGCTGGTGAAAATGAAATCGCGGCCCAAGGGAAACAGCGCGTTGTTACGCTGGAACGCTGCGACATCCGGCAGCGACAGGAAGCCGTGATCCTTGATGCCGGGGCCAGACAGGCGGGCGCCCTGCGCTTCAAGTTCCGGCAGTTCCACCACCAGCGTTGCCGAACGATCCGGATACTCGGCGGTACCGATGCGGAATTGATCCAACGACCCCAAGTCGTCCCAAGACCCGAAGGCAAAGTCACATTCCGCCGCCGAAACGATGGGTGCGCCGGTGTGAAATGCAATCCATTCGCGAATAGCCGGAGCGTCCAGGCGCTCGCCGAGAAAAATACCCGTATCTGCGTCGCACATTGTCAGCAGGACAGCCGCGGTCGCCTTCGACAGTGGCTCTGGTGCGGCCACGCCGCCAATTTCCGAAATCTTTCCGGGGCGTGCCATGACATCAAGAATCTTGCGGAACATATGCGCTGCATCACGCGGCGGGTCAGCGAAACCGCCTTTCAATACGTCGGCGCTCATTCGTCTTCTCCGCGTGTCATGGTGAAGAACTCCACCTTGGTTGCGGCTGCCTTCCTGGCGCGGCGCGACCGACGGTCCTGCTCCTCGTCCGCCAGCGGCTTCAGCACCGACCGCTGAACCCGCGCTGCTTGCGATGTCTGCATCAGAGCATCCATCCGTGCGGCCCATGCCGCATCATCCTTGTCGCGGCCCTGTACATAGCCATGACCGGCGACACCATCAGCGAGCGATATCGCGCAGCGGGTGACAGTCATCTCGCCCAAATTGAACGCGTCGCCCGTCCCCCCCATGCGGCCACGCACCATGACACTGCCAACTTCGGGCGCGCGGATGAAATCGCCCTGCGCTTCAAACTCCGCTTCACTGCAGAGTTCCGTCAAGCGCCCCGACGGCGCCCGCGCCATCAGTGACATCCAAGCCTTGCGATCCCCTTGGGCTGCGCCGTAGTTATTGGTCATGTTGAGGTTCCGGATGACATTTCCTATACAACTAGACAAATATCTACGCTTTCCTGCGTGTCCGAACAAGCAAAGAAGAGTGAAAGTTTTACGACATGACCAGATCGACGCCGCTATGGCTTTCCATCGCCGAGACGCTGAAGGCTGACATAGCGGCGGGGCACTACGCACCCGGGCAGAAATTGCCGACCGAAGCCGAATTGGCGCAGCGCTTCGGCGTGAACCGCCACACGGTGCGCCATGCGTTATCTGGCCTCGTCGAAGACGACCTGATCTATTCGCGGCGCGGGGCGGGCGTGTTCGTT
Source organism: Qingshengfaniella alkalisoli (assembly GCF_007855645.1). Classification (GTDB taxonomy): domain Bacteria; phylum Pseudomonadota; class Alphaproteobacteria; order Rhodobacterales; family Rhodobacteraceae; genus Qingshengfaniella; species Qingshengfaniella alkalisoli. The sequence goes on along the minus strand of NZ_CP042265.1, from coordinate 166,754 downwards.
GCTGCCCGCCCGACCAACTACCCCATTGGACGCAGGGTGCGTTTCAACCAGAACCTGATCGCAGCAGGACAGACGCCCAAACGGCAAATCCTGTCGCTGACCACCCGACCGGCCGACGAGCGGGAATCAAAGGCACTGGAGAGGCCCCTGAAAACCATGGTGCATGTCTATGAAGGTATATCGCTGGCCGATGATGTCCCGGTGTCGCTGGCGCGCAGCGTTTTTCCAGCGGATCGTTTCCCCGGGATGCTTGATCGCCTTGCGGTGACACCTTCGATATCAGAAGTTACCATGTCCTACGAGGTGGGTGACCACTTGCGGCGCAGCACCGAACTGACCGCAAAGCTGGCGGACGCAACTGTCGCCAACCATCTGCGAATCCAAGAAGGTGCGCCCGTACTGCGGTCTGTGGCCGTGAACACCGACGCGGATGGCACACCGATCGAGTATGGACGGACCTGGTTTGCGGGTGATCGCATCAGCCTGACGGTCGAAGGCGACGGAAGCTAACCTTCGTATTTTTCAATGAACGTCGCGACAGGCAGCGCACGGAAGTCTTCCAGCGCGCCTCTGATCCGATCATGCGGCCAGTCCCACCACGCCAGCGCGATCAGTCTGTCGGCCAGCGCCGGGTCTAAACGTCGCCGGATCGGTTTGGCCGGCACGCCCGCGACGATGGTGTAAGGATCCACATCTTGCGTAACGATCGCACCCGAAGCCACGACAGCTCCGTCGCCAACGCTTACGTCCGGCTTGACCTGGCAAGCGTGACCAAGCCAGGTGTCATGGCCGATCCAAGCGCCGCGTGATTTGCGATGCGCGAAAAAATCGGCGTCGTGTTCCGCATCCTCCCAGTAATCGCCGGATCGGTACATGAAGTGATGCAAGCTCGCGCGATCCAGGGGGTGGTCGGTCGCGCCGATGCGAACAAAGCTGGCGATGTTACTGAACTTGCCGATCTCGGCGTTGGCGATGTCGCACAAGCGAGAACAATAGGAGTAGTCACCGAATGTCGCGTTGTTCAGCGTGCTGTTCTTGCCGATTTCGACGAAAGCGCCAAAACTGGAATCGGTGATACTGCAGCCCTCATGGATGAGCGGCTCGCTCGAAGACAGTTTCTTCATATCTTGTCCTGCTTAGTGCTTGTCTTCCGACGATCCGATCAGGCGCCGCCGAAGAATGCCCGACACCCAGTCCATCAGCATCACGAGGATGATCACGAGGATGATATAGTAGGTAACCTCTTCCCAATCCTTCTGGGTAGTCATCGCCTGTGTCAGCAATAGCCCGATGCCGCCGCCCGTGATCGCTCCAATTATCGTGGCACTGCGGGTATTTGATTCCAGGAAGTAAAGGATCTGGCTCAAGAAGACCGGCGTGACTTGCGGGATGACACCGAAGCGATAACGCTGCAGAGGCTTCGCCCCAGTGGATTGTACGCCCTCCAGCTGCTTCTCATCAACGTTTTCCAGCGTCTCGGAGAAGAGTTTGCCGAAGCTGCCGGTATCCGTCAGCAGAATCGCCAGCGCCCCCGTCAGTGGCCCCAATCCGAAAGCACGACTTAGAACAACGGTCCAAATCAGCGCATCGACCCCGCGCAGGAAGTCAAAGACACGACGTATTCCGAAGCGCACCGGAGCAAGTCGCGAGAAGTTCCGCGCCGCCAGAAAGGCTAGCGGCAATGCAACAATCGCTGCGCCACATGTCCCCAGAAATGCCATTAGTAGCGTTTCCAGCAGCGCCTCTGCCACTGCCGAGTGGTTCCACATCCGGTTGTTCCAGAATGCATCAAAGATCGCGCCTGCTTCGCCAGCCGCAGCCCGGTCCCACAGTTCCGGCCATGTCAGACCGTAATAGGGGCTGTCGAGTGTGAAGAAAAACAGCTCCCAGCCGTTTTGATACCTGAACACCTCGGAACGGTTGCGCGTGACCGTCAGTCGCCCGGCATCGGTGGTGATCGCCAGCCGGTTCTTGGAGGCATTGATCCATTCGGGCACGTCGCCTTCGGGCAGCTCTGCGTTCACACCACCCTGCCCCGGATGCGTGACGATCAGGCCGTATCCCGGAATGTCGTAGGTTACGGACTCCGGACCAAACGTGACGATATGTCCCTCGCCCAGATCAATCACGGTTTCCGCACCGCTAAGGGTAACCCATTCGGGCGCGGTGCCTTCGGCGTATCGACCTTTGCGTTCGCCTTCGATGGCGATGTCTACGCCCGCAGTCCGATTGTCGCGCGTCACATGGGTCTTGAAGCTGTAGCTGTCGCGAAGCAATGTTGCGCCATTGTCCCAGCGAGCACCGCCCAACACCCCCCCCACATCAAAGGCGATGAAGACATAGGCCAGATAAGCCAGCAGAAGCACCGGGATTGCGAATGCGAAGTTACGTTTGCGGCGGAACAGGCTGTCGGCGGACAGCTTCAGGTCGCTTGCGGTTGCGTCGGTCATCGGATCGCGCCTCCATTGATCAGACGGTGGCGGGCGCGTGACGAGAACTGGTCGACGACGACGATGGTAAGAAACAGCAGGATGAAGATCGCGGCCGCGTCATCGAACTTTCCCTGCCCCCAGGACATGGTGTTGCGCAGCTCGTAGCCGATACCGCCCGCCCCAACATAGCCCAGGATGGCAGAGGCACGGATGTTGATCTCGAAGCGCAGTAGCGCATAGCTGAGCCAGTTGGGCGCTACCTGCGGGATCACGCCCAGATACATGCGTTGCATCCATGATGCGCCGACCGATTGCAGGCCATCGACAGGCTTTAGGCTGGCGTTTTCGGCAACCTCAGAAAACAGTTTGCCAAGTGCGCCCGCGGTGTGGAACGCGATAGCCACCATGGCGGGGATGGGCCCACCACCGAAAACAAAGATCAGCATCAGCGCGATGATGATGTCGGGGATCGCGCGCATCACATCCATCAGACGGCGAATGACGGGGATAAGCCACGGGAACGGGGCCAGCCCTCGCGTGGACAGCAGCGCGAAAGCAATGGCGAACAGCGCGCCGATCAGCGTGGCAGCAGCGGCGATGTTCAGCGTCTCGATCAGGTCTGGCAGGTAGGTCAGAAGATGACCCGGCATCTGCCGCCATTCTTCGATTGCCTCACCGACGACGCTGGCAGGGAAGTCGAAGAAATTACCGATCCCGCGCAGGAAGCCCCCCGCGTTCAGGTCATTGGCCGTGTAGAAGCCTGACGCCATGAGAAGCACGAAGATGGACAGGGTAATCCCTGAATACAGCCTTCTGCGTTGGGTCAGCTCGAGATAGTGATCTCTAATCGCCCCTACTTCGCTGGCTGCTGATGCGGTATCGGTCATCGGGTATTCTGTTGTCCTGAGAATGAACGAACGGGCCCCGCGATGCGGAGCCCGAACAAGAGATCAGTCGGATTACTCGGACTGTGCCTTGCGCACTTCGATGATCGTCTCGTAAGCGGAGTGATCGATCGGAGTGAAGCCGGCGGTTTCACCGGCCGCAACGCCGTAGGCACAATCAGGGTCGGTTTCCTGCAGGTTCTCGACCAGCGCGATCATCTTGGCTTTAACGTCTTCTGGCAGCGCGGAGCGAACGACGACCGGACCTTCCGGGATCGGCTTGGAGCGCCAGATCTCCACCAGATCGTTCATGTCGACGAGACCTGCATCAACGGCCTTGCGCAGCGCGCCGGAATTGTAGCCGTCTTCCCAGTTGCCCTGGCCGTCGGCCCAGGTCACACCGCCGTCGATATCGCCGTTGTTGACGGCAACGATGGTTTGCTCGTGGCCGCCGGTGAAAACGACATCGCCGAAATACTCGCCCGGCTCCATTGTCGACCCGGTCTGCTGCGGAATTTCCACCGACGGGATAAGATAACCGGAGGTGGAGTTGGGATCACCGAAGCCGAACACTTTGCCCTGCATGTCTTCCAGCGACGTTATACCGCTGTCTTTGCGGGCAAAACCGATGGAATGGTAAGCATAGGAACCGTCGAGGTTGGTCTTGACCAGAACCGGTTCCACGACTTCCGGATCTTCGAGATATACAGCCGCGTAGCCGGACGCACCCAGCCAGGCCATGTCCAGCGTGCCGCCCAGCAGACCCTGGATAACACCGTTATAGTCTGCAGGTGCAAACAGCGAGGTTTCAACGCCTAAAGCCTCTTCGGTATAGGCCCGCAGGCACTCGTTATTGGCCAGGCGGTCCTGTGCGTTTTCGCCCCCCAGCAGACCGATCCGGAACTCCGTGATCTCTTCGCCCTGAGCGAAAGCGGACGTGGCAAGCGCCGTCGTCGTCATGGCAAGTGCGATCAGTTGTTTCATCTTTACTCTCTCCTGGTTGAAACGCCGCGACCAACCCGGTCCCGGACAGATGAACTGTGTCAGGCGCTGACGAGGTCGGGCTGGCGGCCCGGTTTCTCTAGCGCACCAATATCGGTGGATGTGGCGGCCTCGGAAAAATCCGCACCCGCGCCGTAGATGTCGCGCGCCGCACCTGTCGTAAGCTGTTCGGGCGAACCATCGAAAACGACACGACCATCGCGCATACCGATCACGCGGTCGCAATAGCGACGCGCTGTATCGAGCGTATGGAGGTTACAGATCACGGTGCGACCATCCTCGTCATGAATCCGACGCAGCGAGTCCATGACGATGGTCGCATTCATCGGGTCGAGCGATGCAATCGGCTCGTCCGCCAGGATGATCTTCGGGTCCTGCATCAGCGCCCGCGCAATCGCGACACGCTGCTGCTGACCACCTGAAAGCGCGTCTGCGCGCTTGGGGGCCTGTTCGGCGATCCCCAAGCGATCCAAGATGTCGATCGCGCGGTGGATGTCGTTCTGCGGGTACAGGTTGAACATTGTCGAGAGGGTTGATCGTCGGTTCAGCGTGCCATGGAGCACGTTCGAGACCACATCCATGCGCGGCACGAGGTTGAACTGCTGGAAGATCATCGCGCAATCGCATTGCCACGCGCGCTTGTCCGCACCGCGCAGCGACAGGATATTCCGGCCTTCATGCAGGATTTCACCGGACGTCGCGTCCGTCATACGGTTCAAAATTCGCAGCAGGGTCGATTTACCGGCACCGGACCGCCCGATGATTCCAATCATGGCAGCGTCGGGAATCGACACCGATACCTTGTCTACTGCCGTCTTTTCCCCGAATTTTCTGATCAGGGACCTTATTTCGAACATCGTCGGACCTCATCTTGAACGAGGCGACAACTAGACATCTTTTGTCGCGGGGATATGTCGAAAATGCGAAGGATTTGTAACGCTGGGGGCTTGTTGGACCCACCATATAATGTCCATTTCGGGGGTAATTTGACCATTCCGGCACAGGATTAATGACCATTAGTCGCGCTGCGGTCAGCAGTTGCGTTTAATTTCAATAGCTTGGCGCGTTATGGGTTTGGGAGCCTTCAAGCCCAGTTGCACAGGCTCACCTTTGAGTGTCTCCATTGACGACTATGGGCGCTTTCGGCATCCCTCACCTCCACCCCGGCCGGGTTCTTTCCAACACGTCCCTCTTGCAGAACAGCTGCCTGAGGGTTTGGTGCGACGCGCCAGAAAGGACCTCCATGACAAAGATCAAGTTCATTGCTGCCAGCTTCCTGGAACCCGGCGAGACCGAACTCGACATCGAGCGCCGCTTTGAGTGGCACCTGCGCAAGCTCCGGGCAGTAAAGGACGGCGTTTTCTCCTCTTGTGCCCGATGACCTTGAAGACGAACTGCGCTGGAACGAAGACTTGTACGCGCTGCACATCAGGGAAAGGACCGGACGAAACTGCAACGGCGTGCCCGACGCGTGATCCGGGCGCGCATGAAGATGTCTGGTCTGGGCATCTATCCGCCGATGATCGGCGCGCGCTGGATGGGCTCAGGGACGGCGCCCGGCTGGCCCGCATCAAAAACGAGGATCAAGCCGACGAAATCGCGGCGGCCATTCACACGGAGATGCCATGGATGGCGCAGGCGACCGATCACCTCTGGAAGGCAATGCGCCAATCCGTACGTCAGGTGAGCGAGGTTTCCGCCTGCCGCCCGTTCTGTTGAACGGTCCGCCGGGCATCGGCAAAAGCATGTGGGCGCGTGAGGTGAACCGCCATATCGGGATCCCGCGCTGTGGGATCGAAGGGATCGCCGAATAGGCCTCGTTCGCAGTAAGTGTTCACAACGTGGATGGGGCTCCGCCTTCCCCGGGCGCCCGCTTCAAACATTCTGTAGCACAATTACGCGAACCCATTGGTCGTGATCGACGAAATCGAGAAAGCCGGGGATACGATGTCAAACAAGGGGCAGAACTACAGCTTGACAGACGGGCTTTTGCCCTTTCTGGAGCGGTCGTCCGCAGCCGCCTGGAAATGTCCCTACTATCAGTCGGCTTCGACATGTCCTGGATCAGCTGGATCCTGACATCGAACAGCCTCGTCGTCTGTCGGCTCCGTTTCTGAGCCGTCTGGAAGTTATCCACCTGACCGCACCGGGCAAGATTGATCTGATTGCATTTGCAGAACGCGAAGGCCGACGTCGGGGATTGAGCGATACATCCACGACGCGATCATCGAGGTCATCGATCTGGTGGCAGAGCCGCACGAGCTCAACTTGAGGCATATCACCCGGATGATTACCAGGGCCGAGACCTTGGCAGCAGGTTCGCTTCTACACTGAACCGGGAACACCTGCCTGATGTTCCAAACGAGGCAAGGGTTCGCGCGGTCGAGCAACCATTGTGTCTCGGACCTACGGACCAGCTGTTTCAGTGTATGGTACGCTTGGAACAGCTGGGGAGGTAGACTGGCGTCTTGCCTGTTCTCAGCTGGGGAACGGACGCCTCGACCCTTCGCAGACATCCCACGCGCAGGTGCGGCCCTTGCTCGATCCTAAAGTGCATCGGAAAGTTCGGGCGGGTTCTGGACTTTCGCTGCGGTCGTAAGCCGCGGAGGCGGCTGAGCGAAAAGAAAGTCCGTAGATCAGGACTAAACTCGCACCGCAGCAGGCTGGTTTAGACATTGTTGACTGTACTCCCCAAGTTCATCAGCAAAGCGCTTAAACAATTGATATTGTTAAGGCCGATTAGCCAAAAATGTGACAACAAAGCCCGTCAGGCGGGTTTGGGGAGATCCATGGCTTCGAAGAGGTCGAGTTGCTCCGGTGTTGTTCTGCTGACGCCGTGCAGGGTGCGGTTTCCCGCATGGGCGGTGTGTTTCTGGATGCACGCGAGCATGTCGAGTGCTGTGCGGGGGCTTGCGGAATGCCCCTTTGCCTTCAGGCGCATGCGCATGACGCCGTAGAGTACCAGCGCGAGAAAGCAGATCAGGGCATGGGCGCGGATGCGGTCGGGCAGCCGGTGGTGGACGGGGGCGATCTCTATGTCGGACTTCAGCACGCGAAAGCCGCGCTCGATATCGGCCAGGGCCTTGTAGCGTGATAGGGCGTCAGGCGCCGTCAGATCGGACGCGTTGGTCAGCAGCGCGAGTTTGCCGTCGAAGAGTTCCGCTCGTACGATGGCGTCCTCGTCGAGGCTCCAACTGAACCGGTCGGCTTGCAGGTCGGGCTTGATGAAGCGGGTCAGTTCGGCTTCGGCGACGGCGCGAGTGAACCGGCTGTAGGCGCCACGATCGGAAGCGCGACGACCGCGGGCGGTCTCACCGTCATCTTGCCGATCAAGCTTCGTCACCATGCGCTCTGCCATATCTTCGAGCTCTCGGATGCGCGCCCTGCGCCGGCCTGATCGCTCTTCAGCGCGCAGTTGATCATGGGCGACGATCAGGCGATGCCCGGCGAAGGTATCCTCGGCCAGGCCATCATCGTCGAAGGCAAGCCCGCGGAAGGTTTCTGCCATCTCGGCATAACGGCGGGCGGGCACGGCAAGGATGAACTCCAGCTTGCGGCCGCCCTGATCAGCCAGAGATGTCAGTTCGCCGATATTCTCGAGGCTCAGCAGCCCGCGATCAGCTACCAGGATGACGCGCTGGACCGGAAACCGCTGGAGCACCCTTTGCAACATGCCCTGCAATGTCTTCGTCTCGGCCGTGTTGCCCGGATGAACGGTGTGCAGCAGTGGCAGGCCGTCAGAGGTCTGCACGACACCAAGCACGAACTGCCGGGCGATGCCGCCGATCTCCTTGTTCATGCCGAAGGCGCGAATATCGTCCTCCATTGCGCCCTCGCCATGGATGCGCACGGTTGTCAGGTCGTAGAAGACAACGGCCAGATCGCGGTCGACCAGTGGGCGGATCTGGTGGGCCAGAGCACCCTCCACGGCATCCGCATGGTCCATCAGGGCATCCATGGCGCGCAGCAGATGCTGATGCGTCACGGTTTCCGGCATGGCCGGCATCGCCACCGTGTCCAGCCAGCGCAGGCAGCCCAGTTTGCTGTCCGGAGCACAGAGGCGGTTGAACACCATCGCACGGATGAGTGCCTCGGCATTGATCTCGCGCCGTCCGGAGCGCAGCGCCCGGTTCAACGCACGGTCGAAACCGAGATCCTTCCAGATCTCATGCAGCGCAAAACATCGCCATAACCCAGAGAAGATTCATAGGTGATATCGGAGGCGGTATTCTCGAGCCGGCCGGCGGCGCGGTTCAGGCCGTTGATCAGTGGGTCAAGCTTGCCGGGCTTGATCTTGTCCAGCCTGCCGAGATTGGCGACGACCTTGATGCGGACCTTTCCGGCCTCGTCGCGGTGACCCTCGACGAGTTGCAGGTAGCGACGGCCGCCGGATTCGGTGATGCGCGTGTACATGGACGAACAATATGCCATCCATGATCATTCAAACAAGCCGCTTATCATCTAAGACGTGTTACAACAAAACTTCGCCCAAAAGAGCACCTTCAGGACGACAAGCCATTGATTTCATTGTGTGCGGAAAAGGCCAGTCCGTCCAAATCTCGGCTTAACTGTCGAACCCGGGGTACTCATGACTGAAGTATTGCGCAGCCGCAGAATGGCAGGCTCAGTAGTTGACCAGATTTTGGCGTTTTTCTTCCACACGAAGAAGGTCGGAAGGATATCGAAAAGGCAGAAAGCTTCGATCCGTTATACCTCGCCAGTCTATTGAAGTTTTGTAACTCGTTCTTCGAACCAAGTGAGGGATCTCCTATAGAGCGCGAAATCAGCCGTGTCCCACTCTTTCGCATGGGCATCAGGGCGGTCATTGATAAGTTCAGCATTGCCCTCAAACGCCTTCTTGTCTCCAAAGATCTTTTCAAATACTGACCAGTTCTTTGATATTATCCCGATTAACTCAAGCCACATTAACTTCTGAAAAAAATTCTCCAGGTCGTATCCAGATAAAATCTTCCTTCGGTTGCTTGGAAGCGCACTTTTAATATTATCATTGAGGCTATCCAATTTTTGGTTAATCATTGCATCCATCCTCAAGAAGTTTAACGCAATTCCGCGCAATCTTCGTTCAAGTAAGTTTCTTCGCTGGCCAAGTGCTGCCAACTCTTCCGCCCATTCTCCCAACGCTCCCTCATCTGCAATGCGAGGTTCAACCCGATCACTAACTGGAATCGGAGGTGCCGCCATTACGGTCTTCACAGCGTTCTCGAACATTTTCCCTGAGAACGCGTCTCTGGTGTTGGTGACGCCGTATTGACGCAGCGTCCTGCGTAAGTTCTCCCGAGCCTCGGATGCCTTACCAGAAAGTATGTGCCGACACACATCCATCATATCTGGGTGAACTCTGAACAAATGGTTTATCGCCACTTCCGCAATTTGACACCCCTCATTCTGAACGAAGTCCTCAACGAGCGGCGATATCTCAGCTACGCTTAGTTGTTTTGGTCGATCTGAAATAGGTATCTTTCTGTGGATGTATGAACAGCACTTTCTGGCCCAATATGGCATATTTCCGGTTTCAAGCGCCACCAGCTCTGCTGCTTCTTCAGAAAAGCCAAGGCCCGCGACCTTTCCGAGCCTCCTTAGCATCGCAATTGTAGCGCCCTTTGCCATGGGGCTCAAAAACTCTTCCGGGACGAATGCGAGCGCGGCGTTCTCGATTCCCTGGATCTCACCGACAGTGAACCAATGGGTGGAAACACCACCGATCAAAAGGGACATTGGCTTTTCCGTCCTGTCGCAATCTTGGTATACGGCCCGCAAATTTCTCCAGAATACATTGAACTCGCTGCGCCATTCTGTTGATGTCGGGCTTCCCGGTGTGATGTAGTCAACTTCATCAAAAACAATTAAGACGACATGCTCACACGAGATCACTGCGCTTTCTAATTTGCGCCTCGCTTCTGCGATGGAGATATCGCTTTGCCTTGGTGTGATTGTTGCATAGCCCGCATTAGTCGATGACAAGCTTTGCAAGGTTGAGGCAATCGAAGACAAAAGATTTGACGCGTTCATCTCAAAAACGTCATCTTTTGAGCAGTCAATCATGATGACTGCGCAGTCAAATAGATTGGGAACCTCTTTCAAAACCCTGTTTATTATCGAAGTTTTTCCAACTTTCCTTATCCCAAGGCAAGAACGAATCTGGCCCGTTTGTAGCTTTCTGGCGAGATCAATTGCCTCATCGCGCCTTCCGAAAAAATTGCTTTCTCCAGAAACCGGACCGGTCACATCAAAGGGATCATGCGAAAATAGTTGGTTTGCGAGCTTTCTTTCTATGTCCCGAGCGTCACTAAATCCATTTGTTGCATCGATCGGAAGGACAGATATGCCCAGGTCACGCCCCCAATTCCTCAGTTTCACGTTGCCCGATGGATCTAAGTGAATTACAATTGCGACTGTAGGCTCCAGTCGACCTTTTGAATCCGAGATTTCAGCTTGGACGAATTTAATGATGCGCTGCTGCTGGTCGGAGAAGGTGGAGACGACAAGGAGAACCTCTCTGTCTGCGGCCATCGCTTGACGCAATCTCTTGGAAGGAGTCAGGTAGGCGCACAAATACCTCCCACCTTCAAAATCTTTAATGTAGTCTTGATTGTTTCGGAATAGATCACTCGCCGCTTGGATGAAATCAGAGAATAATTCATCCAATTTGACTTCAAATTCAGATCTATGGGTTTGATCAATTGACGGCACGTTCTATCCTCTTGAAGGTATTCGGCTTCGGTGAATGGTTGCCTGAGTGGATCGTGGCATGCAAGCTCCCAATGCTAGGTTCATTGGAGGGATACCCAACTTGGCATGTCGCGGCGGATGTTTGATGCGCGACCTGGCCATTTTTGTTCTGGAAACAGCGGAGGTTTTCTTCCCGCTTGTCTCCGAGGCGGTTCGCGCAAGCGCGGAGGATATTACGCAGGTTCTCCAAAGATCCGCACTGCTGTCAGTCGCCGCTCCAGAATGCTGCGCGATATGTCGAACGGCAGCTTCAGAGAAGCTGCATTGCCGCAAACAGGCTTGTGGTAAAAGGCATCTGTGGGTGGCTCCTGCATTGCAAGCGTTTTCTGGTGGTATCTGCGGTCATTTTTGTCAGTACTGTCGTCTGTCCGGCCTGTTTGTGTGGTGGTGTTCCACTGGCCCTGATGAATTCCGCGAACGAGGTTCCAATCGGCTTATCGACCTCAAAGGGCCGCTGCCATTCCCGGAGTGTCCTTGCTCTTGGTTGACTTATTTCCGCATCATCACTTCAACGTCTTGCATCTCGTGGGCAGTCGGCGCGGTTAGAACGCAGGCTGCCGGTATTCCTGTTTTTTCGTGAGCATCGCCCAGATGGCCCGAGCGGCCTTGTTGGCCATGGCGGTTGTTGCCAATCGGAATGGTTTGTCTGCGATAATCTTCGCCGTCCAGAGATCAACTTTCTCTGGCGAACGTTTTGCCATGACAGCGCGAGACGTCATACCCACGACCAGCAGTTTGCGAATGTAGCGATCACCCTGCTTCGTGATCTTGCCCAGACGTTCCTTGCCGCCGCTGGATTTGTTGAGAGGGGTCAGTCCGAGCCAGGCTGCCAGATCGCGCCCTGTGCGGAACTGTTTTGCATCGCCGATCGTTGCGACAATCGCCGATGCCGTGATCGGCCCGATGCCAGGCATGCGCATCAGTCGGCGTGCGTCTGTGCTCAGCATCGCATGCTGCTCGATCATCTTCGTGTAACCCGCAATACGCTCGTTCAAGCCGATGAACTGATAGCACTGCATGCCGAGCATGCCGTTTGCGATATCCGGCATGTCCGGGTGATCTCCATCCAGATGGCGCTTGGCGAACGCTGTGACCGCCTCAATCCCAATCGGCAGAATATGCCCAAACTCGCGTAGCAAGCTGCGGGTCATGTTGGCCATCTGGGTGCGCTGCCGGACAGCCAAGTCGCGAGTGCGATGGATCGACAGAACCGCCTGTTGATCCTCTGTCTTGATCTCGACAAAACGCATCGTCAGGCGCCTGACTGCCTCGCAAATCGCTTCCGCATCAACCGCATCTGTCTTTCCACGTTTGACGTAGGGCTTCACGTAGTTCGCTGGCATCAGCCTGACATCGTGGCCGAGCCTGCGTAACGTGCGACCCCAATGGTGAGCTGATCCGCAAGCTTCCATCCCGACGGTGCAAGGCGGCAAGGTTTCAAAGAACGCCAAAAGCTTCGCCCGCTTGATTGCCTTGTTGAAAATCACACGTCCGTTCTCAGAAGTACCGTGAACTTGAAAAGCATCCTTGGCCAAATCCAGGCCGATTGTCTTAACTGTCATTGGGTGGCTCCTTTCCTAGCAGTCAACAACAACTGCACTTTGGCACATTCGATGCCGGTGGAGCAGGAGCCACCCACCTCATCCTCTTTGGGCCGTCTCTGCCGGGCAGACCCACTCGCTTGGGCGTCCAGCACGCCGCACCGCCGCATGACCGGTTCGAGCCCTTAGCCGCCCCTTGGCTAAGGCGTTCGGCGTTTAGTAAGATGGTCTATAAAGGCCCGCAGTGCAGGCGTGACCAAGCGGGTGCCAGCATAGTAAAGATGAAAACCGGGAAAGCGCGGCGTCCAATCTGTCAGCAGCGCCTGCAACCGCCCTGAAGCGATTGACGATGCAGCGTCCTGCTCAAACAGGAATGCGATGCCGGCTCCCTCAATCGCTGCTCGCAGAAGTACGCAGGCATCGGTCGAAATAAGCGGACCATCCACGAAGACTTGGAGACACTGGCCGTTTTGCTCGAACTCCCACAGCCAAGGCACACCGGTGGACGGTCGCGGAAAGTTGAGGCAGGAATGTTGGCAAAGCGCTTCTGGAGTCTCAGGGAGACCGCGTTGAGCAAGATAGGCAGGCGCGGCAACGACAACCATTCGAGCCGGCCCTCCGACCGGAACGGCGCGCATCCCCAAGCCCAAGCTATCGCCAAGCCGCAAACCAGCGTCAAAGCCGCCAGCAACTGCATCGTCTAGCGTTTCGCTGACGACAATCTCAACCTTCACACCGGGATAGGCGGCGTGAAAGCTGGCCAGACGCGGCGCAAGAACATGCTCCGCACCAACTCTTGGAGCGGTAATCCGCACCCGCCCGGTCACACGATCCGAGATAGCCAGCAATTCATCCTCGGCTGCCGCGATCTCAGCCAGTGCTGGAGTAATACGGTTTCGAAGTTGTTGGCCCGCTTCCGTTGGAGCGATGCTGCGAGTTGTGCGGTTCAGAAGCCTTTGGCCCAACCTTTCTTCAAGGGTGCGGATCGACTGGCTGACCGCCGACGGTGTCATGCCGAGGTGTGGCGCTGCCCTGCGAAAACCACCATGGTCTAATACTGCTAGGAATACCCGCAGTTGGGCAATGTCGTTCCCTCGCATTGTAGTCTTTCTACTTAACAGCCTGATTGTAGCGTAGCGTATTCTCACCACGCAGTCGATCTGCCACCTTGCCGCTAAAGGAACATGGAGAGTAGTGATGCGGTTAGACGACTATAGGCTACTTGGCCGATCAGGGCTTAAGGTATCACCGATGGCCTTGGGCACGATGACTTTCGGGACCGAATGGGGCTGGGGTGCGGAAGAGGCAGAAGCGCGGCAAATCTTCGATACCTACGTTGATCGCGGTGGCAACTTCATCGACACAGCGAACTTCTATACCGGTGGCACGTCTGAGCGAATGCTAGGTGCTTTCGCTGCCGGTAGGCGCGACACGCTGGTCATTGCCACAAAATACACCCTTCCTATGCGTACGGGAGACCCGAACTCTGGCGGAAACAGTCGTCGTTCCATGGTTCGGGCAGTGGAGGACAGCCTCAGCCGGCTCGGGACCGATTATATTGACCTTCTCTACCTCCACGCTTGGGATTCTACGACGCCGGTTGAGGAGATCCTGAGAGCGATGGATGATTTGGTTGCTGCGGGCAAGGTTGTCTACCTTGGGCTGTCGGACATCCCAGCATGGCAAGCTGCTCGTATGCAGGCCATCGCCGATCTACGCGGCTGGTCTCCGCTGATTGCTCTACAGCTCGAGTACAATCTCATCGAGCGTAGCGGCGATCGCGACTTGATCCCGATGGCCCGTGAGATGGGTATGGGCGTCCTTCCATGGTCGCCGCTGGCAAGCGGGCTGCTTAGTGGGAAGTATAGCCGCAAGGATCTTGAGGGGGGCAGTGCTGATGCCCAAGGGCGTGCAGCCATGGCCCGACAGGGCTCTCCAATGGACGCCCGAACCTTCGGTATCCTCGACGTGCAGGCGGAAATCGCTGCTGAGACAGGCGGAACTCCTGCCGCAGTCGCCTTAGCCTTCCTGCTTTCGCGATCAGGTGTTGCCGCTCCGATTCTTGGCGCGCGGACGCTGGAACAGCTAGAAGGCAACCTTGCGGCTCTAAGCTTCGAACTCGATCCTTCGCAACTTTCGCAACTGGAAGACGCAGGTGCGCCGGTTCTTGGGTTTCCTCACTCTTACCTCCAACGACCGGAGATACGGCAGAACATCTACGGTGGATTATCCATTCAAACGCGATAGCATTGCAGCGGCACCGAAATCGAGCGCCGGTCTTTACTTTGAGCAAATTGTGAGCGTCCGTTCTGTCTAAGATTTGTCGCCGCTGCAGCTCACGCTGACAGCAGCGGCGACAAATCTTAGACAAAGCGGACAATCCGCTGAAGCACGCAGTGCAAAAAAGTCGAAGGCTTCGTGGAAGACAAAGGTGACAAAGCGCGATCAACATCGTCTGCTTTGTCACCTCCGGCAGGCGGACCCGCCTTCCTTCATGGCAATCAGTGCGTCATGCCGCTGCCACCGACGACCGCAAGGTTGTAGGGAGTACCTTCGAGCGCGATGGTATCTTCCTCTTCAAGCGTTTCAGCCGAAATCACACGCAGCAGGCCGGCGTCTGGATCGGTCATCAAGATGTCATCGCCTGCCATGGCAATACGCGGGCGCGGATCATTCCAGTGGCCGTCCATCGAATAGGGCTCTGTCACTTTGGCGCTGCCGGTGATTGCGGCCTGAAGAAGGTTCAGACGGTGCAACGAGCCATCCTCGGTCAGCACATAGCCATGCGCAGGATTGGCCGGGTCCAGTACGAAATCAACGCGGCGGAACGGCAGTTCGATGTAACGGAAATGCGGTGCATCCGCCGGGTCGATCACGACGAGGCCGTTCGGTCCATAATTGCCAAGGAATACCTGAACCCCGGTTGCGCCAAGGATCGTGCCCGTGGTGACCCCCTGTGGCAGGTCGGCGGGGTATTCGAGCATGTCGAAAACAACGCCGTCGGCACCTGCGGTGGCGGTCAGCACACCTTCACGGCAACCGGCGGCCAGATAAGCACCCGAAAAGGCCTCGCCATGAATGGCGGTGCAGGTCGCCAAATCACCGACTGCTTCGCCTGCGATGGTGACCTCCTGCAGACCGGGACGCGGCGCGGCTTCCTTTCCCTCGGCGGGTGCTGGGGTACCAACGGTGGTAAGCCAATGGTCGCCAAGGCGGGCGACAAAGCCGTGATGCGGCTCCGATTGCGGCAGGCGCGTGATCTCAACCTCGCCATGTGACAGGTGATGCGCGTCGATGATCTCGGCATATCCGCCCTGATCGTAGTTGATGATCACCGAACCGCCATGGTCGACCAGGTGGAAGGGGCGCGGCCCTGTCAGGACAGTGTTGATTGCTGCCGGATCTGAGACTTCGATATCCGCGTGATCGCCGTGGTCATGGAAGGAAATCCCGCTGGTGAAAAAATGCACCGCATCATCGTCCGACTGCACCGCCGCCACCACGGCACCACCTGCAACACCGAAGAGCTTGACCTGACCTGTCGTTTCAAATGTCCAGGACTCGTCGGCGTGGTCGTGCCCCTCTTCCTCATGATCATGGGCTTCCAGATCAACGACGGTGACGCGCGGTGCGGCGTGGTCGCCGACAAAGACGCGGTAAAGGGTCACGTCCTCATGATCGTGATCATGCTCCTGCGCGAAGGCGGTTCCGGCAAGGACCATCGCCATCGCTGTTGCACCGGCTAGTTGTCTATACATTGAGTGTCTCCTGGTTGGTTTACGGGTGGCAAGGAGCAAAGCTTATGAAAGCCGGCTCCGGCGGATCATATGGCGTCGAGCGCTGCGGCGATGACGCCTGCGTTGTGGCGCATCATTGCCAGATAGGTGGGGGCAGGACCTTCGGGACCGGACAAAGCATCGGAATAGAGTGTTCCTGCCAGCGTCAGTCCGGCCTCGGCTGCGATACGCTCCAATAACCGGGTATCGCTGATGTTCTCGGCAAAGATCGCGGCAGCGCCGGTTTCTCGGATCTCGCGGATCAATCCCGCAACGTCTGCGGCGGCGGCTTCGGATTCAGTCGAAACGCCCTGCGGTGACAGAAAATGGATGCCGTAAGCCACTTCGAAATAGCGAAAGGCGTTATGTGCCACGACGACAGTCCGACGGTCGCCGGGCAGCGTGGCCACCAAACCGCGGATCTCTGCATCCAGCACATCCAGGGCGTCGGCATAACGGGTGGCGTTGATCTCATAGACTGGGCAACCCTCAGCATCTGCTGCACAAAAGGCGGCGGCGATATTGCGCACATAGGCCTTGGCATTTGCCACCGATTGCCAGGCATGCGGATCATGCGCGCCGGCGTGGAAAATCGCCTGACCATTGTTGTAATGATAGTGTCCGCCGCCCGGTTCTTCCATCGTCTCGATTCCGTCGGTCAGAGTCGCGATCTCGGCCTGCGTCCCGCTGGAGGCGATGAGGCGGGTCATGAACCCTTCGAATTCCAGGCCGTTGGTGAGGACGACATCGGCTTGGGCGAGTGCCATGGCATCCGCCGGGCGCGGTTCATAGACATGGCTGTCGGAATCCGGTCCGACCAGCGCTTTCAGGGCGATACGTTCACCACCCACCTCGGCGGCAAAATCTCCGATGATCGAGAAGGTCGCTACCACGTTCAACGGCTCGGCCTGCGCGGCAAAAGTGGATGCGAATGTCATTGCAGAACAGGCGGCGATGCATTGAAGCCAGTCTCTCATGGTGTGTCCTTTCATAGATTCAGGCGGTCCGGTGATTGTGACGGGGCAGCAAAGGCCGCAGTACACCGCGCGGCCCGGCCAGCAGCGAAATCAGATAGATCCCACCTGCCGAAAGAATGATTGCCGGGCCCGAGGGCAGGCCGGCATGGTAGGAAAGCAGTAGCCCTGCAAGCGAGGCAATGATGCCGACCCCGACCGCGACGAGGCACATTGCCACTACATCGTTCACCCAGAACCGCGCCGCCGCACCCGGCAGGATCATCAGCCCGACAGACAACAGCGTGCCGAGCGCCTGAAAGCCTGCGACAAGGTTCAGCACGACCAGTCCGAGAAAGGCAAAATGCACCAGCCCACCCAGGTGGGAGACGGAACGCAGAAACAGCGGGTCCAGGCATTCAGCGACCAGCGCCCGCCACAGCACCACAACCGCCACCAGCGTGACGCAAGTGACAAGGCCGATCAGCCAGAGCGCATCATCGTTCAGCGCCAGCACCGTCCCGAACAGGACATGCATCAGATCGACGCTGGAGCCGCGCAACGACACCATCACCACGCCGATCGACAGCGAGATCAGATAGAATGCCGCCATCGAGGCATCTTCCTTCTGCACCGTCAGCCGTGCGACTGCGCCAGCGCCAAGTGCTACGATGGCCCCCGCGATCAGCCCGCCAATGGTCATCGGCACGATCTCCAGCCCGTAGAGCAGAAAGCCCGCCGCCGCGCCCGGCAGGATCGCATGGGACATGGCATCGCCGGTCAGGCTCATCCGCCGCAGCATCAGAAAGAGCCCGACCGGGCAGGCCGACAAGGACAGCAGCAATGCGCCCGCCAGCGCGCGCTGCATGAAGGCAAATTCGATGAAAGGGGCGATCAGTAGGTCGAGCATCACGCCACCTCCCGGACCGTAGCAGACGGCTGCACGCACCATGGGGCATTCTCGTCCCAGGCTTCCTGAAACGCGCGAGCCCTGCGCATATTTTCGGATGTCACAACCTCTGCCGATGGCCCCCAGGCGACAGCACGCCGTGCCAGCAGCAGGGCCTGCGGAAAGGTGGCGCGCATCAGATCAAGGTCATGGGCGACGACAATCACCGTGCGACCCTCATCATGCCAGCGCCGGATCAGCGCGATCAGGTCGCGGATTGTCTTTTCATCAATGGCATTGAATGGCTCGTCCAGCAGGATCAGATCGGCATCCTGCACCACGACACGTGCAAAAAGCGCCCGCTGCAACTGTCCGCCAGAAAGTGAATCGATGGACCGCGCATCAAACCCTTCCAGCCCGACAATCCGCAAGGCGGCGGCAATGGCCTGACGATCTTCTGCAAGATAGCGGCCGAAAAGACCGCGCTTCTGCCAGAGGCCAAGAGCGACCAGGCTCATCACCTTAGCCGGGAAACTGCGGTCGAGTTCGGACTGCTGGGGCAGATAGGCAAGCTTGAGGTCGGGGGCGATGCGGCATGTCCCGCTCATCGGCTTGAGCATTCCGGCAATCGTCTTGATCAGCGTCGACTTGCCCGAACCGTTCGGTCCCACGATAGCGGTGAGACTGCCGGATGCAAAGCTCCCGCTCAAATGATGGATCGCAGCATGACTGTCATTGCCGACTGTGAGGTCGGTGAGGGTGATGCAATTATCGAAAGAGGCAGGGTTCATTATTAGTCAGATTTCAAGCATCAAAAAGGTCAGGGCAGCGCGCAGCATGTTATGCTATAACATAGCGCACTGCGACTGCAACGCAATATTGAAGAAAGGACGAATAGGACTCTGTTTCACAAATCAGCTGATGGCGGAGGTTCCCCTTTCGCCGGACAGAGTCATCCCACAGCTTCGGTGACGGGTATGCCGAGCGCTGTGACGGCGTTCAGGATAGCGACGCGGACTTGGAACTCGGCAACCTGACGGTCGAAATCCCGAGCGGCCAGACGTTGGCCCAGCAGTTTGACACAATGCATCTTAGTCTCGACGCGGCTCCCGCGGTGATAGCCGCTCCATCGTCACCAGATAGTTCGACCGAAGCGTTTCGACGCGCGAAGCGCCTCGTTCCGCGCCATCGCCCCGGGGCTATCGGGCTTCCATGGTTTGGCATTTATACGGGGTGGTATGATGGCCGTAGCGCTGCGAGCGGCGATGGCATCATGGCACTTGCGGGTGTCGAAGGCACCGTCGGCGGTGACGCTGCCGATCTCCTGATCGGGCGGGATTTGGTCGAAAAGTTCGGGCAGCATGGGCGCGTCGCCGACATTGCTGGTTGTGAACTCTGCAGCCCGGATTTCGAGTGTTTTCTCGTCAATTCCAATGTGGATCTTGCGCCAGACACGGCGTTTGGTGCCACCGTGCTTTCGCGCGTTCCATTCACCTTCACCCTCGACCTTGATGCCTGTGCTGTCGATCAGCAGGTGTAACGGGCCGCCTGATCCACGGTAGGGAATGTTTACATTCAAGGTCTTCTGGCGACGGCTCAGGGTGCTGAAATTTGGTACCGCCCAGTCCAGGCCAATCAGACGCAGCAAGCTCTCTACAAATCCTGTCGTCTGCCTCAGCGCCATGTCGAAAAGCACTTTAATCGTAAGGCAGGTCTGAATGGCAGCATCGCTGTAGTCGGGCTGGCGACCACGCTTTCCGGTCGGCGTCGCCTCCCAGGTCATGGCGGGATCAAACCAGATTGTCAGCGAGGTCGCGAAGCGACGCGCTTGAGCGCTTCGTTGTAGGCCGACCAGTTCCTGGTCTTGTAGGCGGGGGGGATAGGTCTGCTCATGCCGTCCAGCTACCACACTGGATTCACAAGATGAATCCCTCACAGGATTTGTGCAACAGAGCCCCTCCACTGCACCTCATGCACCCTATAGCGGATGAGTTTCATCGCCAAGTATGGTGATCGTCCCTGGACGCATTCCAGGCATAGACCTTGGACGTGATGAACAGATCATCCTTGCCCTGACCGCCGAAAGCGCGACCCAGAATGTCCTCGGCGCCACCGTCCGCGTACATCTCCGCAGTATCGAAATGTCTGAAGCCAAGGTCCCGCGCGTGGCGGAGAGCGGCGATTTCACCTTCTGCGGCCTGCGAATCTTCACCGATGCCCCAGGTGCCGATACCGATCTTCGGCATCCGGACGTTCCGGGTGTTCGGCAGAGGAATGGCGTCGACCTTCATCGCGCTCTTTCCCCGCAATCCGTTCGGTAACCTGCTGCCGGGGCATGTCGTTCCCGCATGATATGTCCAGTTTCTCCGAGAAACTGTCGACTTGCGCATCGCCACCTTGCTGCCGTGTGGCTGCATTTTTGCTGCCAAGCTGACGCGTCGGCTCTTGCGACAATACCTGACAAAAACACTCTTGATGTTTTGTCGGTTTGGGAATAGCCGGCTCCCGATAAAATTACTCGGAATGGGACACCTCGATGCCACTCAAGTCAACCCTCGCGCTTGGAACTACTGTGCTGGCGCTTTTTGGCACACCCCTCTATGCGGACACGACCTATCCCCTGACGATCGAGAACTGCGGCCAGACCGTCACCTTCGAGCAAGCTCCGCAGAACGCCATGGCCCTAGGCCAGAACAGCGCCGAGATCATGCTGATGCTGGGTCTGGAGGATCGGATGGTGGCAACCGCCTTCTGGCCGAACGAGGTGCTGCCCGAACTTGCAGAGGCGAACGCCCAGGTGGAATTGCTGACCGTCGAGTTTCCGACCCTCGAGTCGGTGCTGTCGAAGCAACCCGACTTTGTCGCCGCAATGCTTGTCACGCTTCTGGGACCGGACAGCAAGGTCGCAAAGCGCGAGGATTTCCACGCGCTGGACATTCCCACCTATCTATCGCCGAGCGCGTGCTCGGTCACCGAGGTTTCCGGCGATATCTACGGCGCGCGCGCCGATCTCTGGTCCATGGATCAGCTCTATAAGGAGATCGAGGATCTGTCGCGGATCTTCGATGTCGCGAATCGCGGTGAGGCCGTGATCGAGGATCTCAAGGCGCGCGAGGCTGCCCTGCGCGACCGGTTCGAGGATCGCGAGGACCTAACCTTCCTGGTCTGGTTCTCCAGCCCGTCGCCACAAGACGATGCCTATCTGGCCGGAGGCAACGGTCCGTCGAGCTATATCGCGGACCTTCTTGGCGGCTCGAACGCCATCAAGGCCGAATCCGAATGGCCGACACTAGGATGGGAAGGTATCATGGCCTCGGACCCGACAGTGATCGTCGCGGCGCAGGTGGACCGCGAGCGCTGGACTCTCGACACGGCCGAGAACAAGATCGCGTTCCTGCAATCCGATCCCATTGTCAGCCAGATGGAGGCGGTCTCGAAGGGCCGCATCGTCGTGATGCCCGGCGCCGCGACGAATGCCAGCATTCAGACAATCTATGGGGCAGAGGAGGTCGCCGAGCAACTCGAGGCGCTCGACCTGTCGGAATGACCGCAAGCGTCCCAAACGGTAGCGACGGCAGCATGGTGCGGCTTGCGCTTCTGTCACTCGTCTCTGCCGTTGTGCTGGCTTGCGCCATCGCGGTGGCGACTGCCATCGGCGACTACACGATCGGACTGGGGACCGTCTTTCTGGCGATCACCAACGGCTTGGGCCTGACCAGCGCTACGCTTCCGCCGATTGAGGAAAGCGTGGTCTGGGACCTGCGGCTCAGCCGCGCGCTGGTCGCAGCGCTTGCGGGGGCGGGCCTGGCGCTTTGTGGGGCGATCCTGCAGGCGCTGCTGCGCAACCCGCTGGCCGAACCCTTTGTCCTTGGCGTGTCGGCGGGTGCCTCGACCGGGGCGGTCTGCGTGATCATCCTCGGTGTCGGCGCAGGCAGCCTGTCGCTGTCGGTCGGGGCCTTTGTGGGAGCCTTCTCCGCCTTCGGTCTGGTGGCGCTGCTGAGCAACGGAGCGACGAGCGGCCCGAACCACACGATCCTGGCCGGCGTCGCCGCCTCGCAACTGTTCAACGCGCTGACCTCTTATATCGTGACCACTTCAGGTAACGCCGAACAGGCACGCAATGTTATGTTCTGGCTTCTGGGCAGTTTCGGCGGCGTGCGCTGGCCCGACTTCCAGCTTCTTCTGGTCGTTGTCTGCCTGTGCCTCGTGATCTGCATCCTGATGGCACGGTCGCTGGATGCGTTCACCTTCGGGGACGAGGACGCAGCAGCCCTCGGCGTGCCGGTCGCGCGCATCCGCCTGTTGCTGTTCGCGGTCACGGCTCTGATGACGGCGACAATCGTCAGCATGGTGGGCGCCATCGGGTTCGTCGGCCTGGTCGTTCCTCACGCCGCGCGCTATCTCGTCGGACCGATGCATCTGCGTCTGATGCCGGCCTGCGCCGTGGTGGGCGCGGTCTTCATGGTGATCGCCGACATCGTGTCGCGGGTGATCGCGACGCAGCAGACGGTTCCGATCGGGGTCGTCACGGCCCTGGTGGGCGTGCCCTTCTTTGCCATCATCCTCTACCGCGCAAGGCCGCAGGCATGAGCATCGTCGCAGAAAACCTGCACTGGGGCGTTAAGCGCAAGGCCATCGTGTCCGACGTGTCCCTGTCCGCCGCACCGGGCGAAACCCTTGGCCTGATCGGTCCCAACGGCTCGGGCAAGTCGTCGCTGCTGCGGCTGCTGGCTGGGCTGCGAAAACCGCAATCTGGGAGGGTGGAGGTCAATGGCCGGGACATTGCGCAGGTGCCGCGCCGTGCCTTGTCCCGGCAGGTGGCCTTCGTGCAGCAGAACGCGGCAACCGATACCAATGTCAGCGTGCGCGATGTCGTGCGCCTGGGGCGGACGCCGCACCGCTCGGCCCTGTCGGGCTGGTCCGCGACGGACGAGAGTGCGGTCGCCGCGGCGCTTGAAAGCGTCGACATGACCGCCCGCCGTAGCCAGCCCTGGCAGACCCTGTCGGGAGGCGAGCGTCAACGGGTCCATATCGCGCGCGCCCTGGCGCAGACGCCGCAGGTGATGTTCCTGGACGAGCCGACCAACCACCTCGACATCCACCATCAGATCGAGATCCTGCGCATGGTCCGCGATCTCGACCTGACAAGTGTCATCGCGCTGCACGACCTCAACCTTGCCGCTATGTTCTGCGACCGGATCGTGGTGCTGGACGCGGGCTCGGTCCGTGCCTGCGGCACGCCCGACGTCGTGCTGACGCAGGAGCTGCTGCGCGACGTGTTCCGGGTCACGGCCGACATAAGCGCCTCGCCCGATGCGGGCCGACCGCATATACGGTTCAGAGCGGGATAAGCCGTTGAACAAGTCGGCCTGTTCTATAGAGAACGGGTACCGTGGCATGATGCTGTGCCTTTAGTTTCAATCGACGCGGCAGTTCAACCGGGCCTTCGGGGTGGCCTGCGACTTTGCGGGGATCAAGAAGAAGGTCTCGCCTCATACACTGCGACACAGCTTTGCCACGCATCTGCTGGAGGGGGGACAGATACTCAGTATCGTCCCCGCCATCAGTCAGTTTATGATGCTATCGCCTCAGTCGCACGGCGTCGCGACCCGGCGGTATGCCGAACATTCGGGTATAGTCGCGGCTAAATTGCGGCTCGCTTTCGTAGCCGACGGCATAGGCTGCTTCGGAAGCGCTGGAATTGGCGATTAGGCGACGACGTGCTTCCTGTAGTCGCAGCGCCTTTTGGTATTGAAGCGGGCTCATGGCGGTGGCGGCGCGGAAGTGCCGATGAAGGGTTGCCGAGCCCATACCGGCGATTTCGCACAGTTCATCGCTTTTGACACGACGGTCAAAGTGCGCACGAAGGTGAGCGATCGCGGATCTGACCTATGCGATCCGGCTATCCGCCCGAGCTGCTTGACGTAGCAGTGCGCCTTGAGATCCCTGAAGGACGCGGAACAAGATCTCTGGCTCAAGTAGCGGTGCCAGCGTCTCGATCTCGTCCGGGGCATCAAGCAAGCGCAGCATCCGCGTCCAGGCATCGAGAAACTCTGGCGTGGTCGCAGCCACGGCAAAAGCTGCGGTATCGCGCCGGTCCGCGCGTGACAGGCCGGCTGAGAGTTCGCTCAGAATATCCTGGTCAATTGTCAGCCGCGCCGCGCAGTAGGGCCCATTGGGCCCGTCCTCCACTGCGACGCTTGAGGCGGGCACATCGAGGGAGGCAATGAAGTAGTAATTGGCATCTTAGTGCAGCGTGCGGTCTCCGATGGTGACACGCTTCGTGCCGCGCAACACCAGCCCTAGCATGGGTTGGTAAAGCGCAGGGATCGGCCACGATGTCTGGGTCGCGACATGCACACTAAGGCGTCCTGACGAGCTTCTTCGGGGCTGGTGCAACCCAATGCTGCGTAATTGGATCCATAAACTTCAAGCGGTACGGTCGCCGTCCACGCATGTTTGCTGATGCCTTCGCGCTGAAAAACGTCTTCATGATAATCCGCGATCTCTTCCGATCCCAGCGCCTCGCCTTGCCTAACCGATGACAAAGGCTCTGTTGTACAAATCGGCCGAACGCCGAGGTTCCCCTTTCCCCGGACGGACTTATCCCACAGCTTCCGTGACGGGTATGCCGAGCGCGGTGTAGCCGTTCAGGACGGCGATGCGGACCTGGAGCTCGGCGACCTGTCGGTCGAAGTCCCGCGCCATGAGCCGCTGGCCCAGCAGTTTGACACAGTGCATCTTTGTCTCGACGCGGCTCCGGCGGTGGTATCCGCTCCATCGTCGCCAGAGCGCGCGACCCAGGTATTTCGCCGCGCGCAGGGCCTCGTTTCGCGCCACGGCTCCCGCGGTGATGGTCTTCCAGGGCTTCGCGTTCTTTCGGGGCGGGATGACGGCATGGGCACCGCGGTCAGCGATGGCGTCGTGGCATTTACGTGTGTCGTAAGCACCGTCGGCGGTGACGCTGCCGATCCGCTCATCCGCCGGGATCTGACCGAGCAAGTCGGGTAGCACTGGGGTATCACCGATGTGGCTCCCGGTGATCTCGACAGCGCGGACCTCCAGTGTTTCCTCATCAATCCCGAGATGGATCTTGCGCCAGACGCGCCGTTTGGGACCGCCATGCTTGCGGGCGTGCCATTCGCCTTCGCCCTCGACCTTGATGCCGGTGCTGTCGATCAGCAGGTGCAACGGACCCTTGGAGCCGCGATACGGGATATTGACGGCCAGCGTCTTCTGACGGCGCGACAGCGTGCTGAAGTCGGGCACCATCCAGTCGAGGCCAACCAGTCGCAGCAGACTTTCGACGAACCCGGTTGTCTGCCGGAGCGCCATCCCGAACAGCACCTTCATCGAGAGGCACGTGTCTGTATAGCGGCGTCGCTGTAGCTCTGCCGGCGGCCACGCCTGCCTGTCGGCGCGCCATCCCAGCTCATCTCAGGGTCGAACCAGATCGTCAGCGAGCCACGGCGCTTGAGCGCTTCGTTGTAGGCTGGCCAGTTCTTGGTCCTGTAGGTTGGGGGTGTAGGTCTGCTCATGCATCCCAGCTACCACGCTGGATTCACGAGATGAATCCCTCACGCGATTTGTGCAACAGAGCCGATCGGAATAGGAATACTCCCCCAAGGCCAGTGACAAGACGTCCAGATCATTGGTGTTTGGGCTACGGAAATTGATATCCATGAATCGGGCTCCGGGCTTCTATTGACAGCGGTTGGCTTCGCGGCGAAGCACGTCTGCGAGCTCGCGACCTTCGCCTTTCTTGATGAGAATTGACGGCGCGCCGACCGAGTAAGACAACAAGACGGGAAATCCGGCGCATTGCTGTAACTCGGTGTAGCTATTTACATTTTCTTGCTGAAGTATTCCAAAGATATCCTCGAAGTCTCGACTCAAACTGCCTAGATCCTGGTGAAGGTCGTAGCTTTGGTATGCCCGTTTCGCTGCGTCAGAAAGCTTTTCACGAATCGACTCGTCAAAATCTTTGACGAAGAAGTCGATCCCGCTGATATAGGTCCCATCAGTCGGCCCATGTATGGTCACTTGGCTGAGGTCGATTCTTTTCGTTTCCGAGATGTTGTCCAACGGTCGTCGGCATTCCCGAAGGTCGCTGAGATAAAACTCCGTTACTTCGAGAACACAGCCTTCAAAGACGACCTCGGCGTGATCATCTGGATCCACATCCAACACGGCCAAGATTTCATCGGCGAGGTACGGGTTTGGCTGAATTGGTTTCGTCCAATAGTAAAAGCCGACGCCCGCGAGGCAGATAACGGCAAACGTTGCCAAGGGTTTCATCTTCATTGCGATGTCCGGATGATTAGAACATGGTTGTCATACGGGAACGCCCAAATCACTGCGCTCCGCCACTGTGGAAAGACCATGGATGGTACCTGCGTGAAATAGGTTCTGACCGCCGCACTCGTTCCCGGGTTCACATCCAGTACCGACAGAACTTCTTCTGCCAGGCCCCGTTCGGTTCTGTCGGCTTCGACCAAAAGTAATAGCCGGCGCTCGCAAGGCAGATGATGGCAAACATTGCCAAGGGTTTAATCTTCATTGCGATGTCCGGATGTTGTTAGCACGAAGGTCATTCCCCAACCGTGTTACATAGATCGTTTCCTCTTCAGGTAGCGGACAAGAAAACCAATTATCTGTGAAGCCAGCTCATATGATAAATAGAGAAGCAAAACTATTTTTATCGGCTTGTAGACCGAGTTAGTAGAATCAAGGAAAAAAAGGATATAAGAATGATGGAGAATCCGATTAATGTTGCGACAAAAATACCCACAGGCGCCGCAAAAAATCTTTGACTTTTTTTCACATCGAACTGCTTCAGTTTATTCCACCATTTCCACAACAATTAATCATGATCCTCTTGATTTTTGATTTGACTGAAAGAGCCAGTAGCGCCCAGCATCGTCACCGTCGGACCCTCAGTTCCGCGATCTCCTGCTCCTGTTTTCCGAGGAAAGGTAATTGTAACGTCGCTCATTTTTTATTTCCTCTTAGGTATTTAAACGCAAATTTGAGCAGTTTTAGGATGAGTGTGTAGGTTAAGCAGATCAGACCTATAAGTTCGATTTGCTTGTAAATTGGGTTTACTGATTCAACGTATAGGAACACATATAGAACAAACAGGAACAAAGTCACCGGCCCAACAAAATTACCGAATGGCGTGGCGAAGAATTTCTCGAGTTTATCTCGATCAAACCATTTCATTTCGCTTCAGTTTCCTTACCAATAATCATTCTAAGGCCTCTGGAATGTCGTGCGTCTTTCTTACTGGAATTTTTTGATAAAGTCCGGGGAGGCACAACTGACGAAGCGCGTTGCTAGCTCCTCAAAATGTTGCCAGTCGCGAAGAAGATTGCGGCGATAGCTCAATTTGATTGTAAAACCGGCGAACTTGAATCGATGGTCGCATATCGGATTCGGAAAATGCTCTGGCTTGCTACACATCAGGAACGAGCGCATGTTGTGCAGATCATCAAAGCGTACAAAGAAGTCGTCGTCCTCCTCAGAGATTCGAATGTTACCGACCTCATCTTCAATGATATAATTGAACTGTTTCAGGTCGTATGAGGGCAAGCGGGGATTGATTTCGCCGGGCTGACTATGAAGGAGCGCGGAACAACGGCCGAAGGCCTCACGCATGGTGACACAGTCTGTATCCGTGAGAACGGTCAGCTTGATCAGGCCAGTCGTATCGACTTTTCGCGACAGGCGACGGATTACCGGCCCGACTGCTTCTTCTACGGCACGTTCCCAGCAAGTTCGAAGCTGGTCTTGGAATGACGTCACTTCCCGGAGCCATTTAGCCTGATCGCCGCGCTGGTGATGAATCTTCACATTGGCGAGGTGAGCCTTCATGCCGTCCATCACCTTGTCGAGCGGCATGACGCTGGCTGGCGGGTCTTGATGGCAGAAGCCGGAGTTATCGGCGCCACGGCTGATCAGGCGGTGTGCGACCGGCGTTGCGTCGTGATCCTTGGTTGCACGGCAGGCTTCGTCGAGCAGCAGCAAAAAGGCCATGTCGTGTGTGAACACGATCACCTGGCGGGTGGCGCCCGCTTCGGCCAGACGTGCGGCAACCCGATCGCGGTGCAGGTGGTCAAGAGAGGAAACCGGGTCGTCGAAAACGATTGCCGACTGCGCGTCGGTGGTCGACAGCTCTGCGAGGAAGGCGGCGAGCGCTACGCAACGATGCTCGCCTTCGCTCAAAACTTTGCCAACGGGCTCACTCGGTTTGTTTATGAGACGCACTTGGAAAAAAGGTACCCCTGCTGAGGTCTTGGCCTGTTGAAGCTCGATGGCGAGGCCAGCGACCCCGAGCTTGTCAACTTCGGTCGCGAAGCGGCCGCGCAAGCGATTTGTCACAAGAGACTGGGCGATCCGGGCGCTCTGCGTCGTGATTTTGTTTGTGGCCGTGTCCTTGCTGATCCTTTTGAGAGCCTCTATTGCCTTGCAACGCTTTATCTGGGCAAGAACGTCAGCTTTCACAACACCGAGCCACTTCCGGTCTGCAAGGTCGTCGCGTTCGATGATGAGTGCAGCGCGTTGGGGAGAGCCAGCCTCTGCTTCCAGTCCTTCGATCCGCTTGGCGATCCCGTCCTGCACATCAAGTAGTGCCTCTGGCATGAGGATCACGTCCGGCGGCAATGCACGCAACACCTCGTCGGTGTGCGTTCGAAGGACTGCCCGAAGTCGCCAGGACATTTGAATGATCTGGCGGCGAAGGTTCTCTGCCAGCTCGTCCTTGCCGAAATCATCGCGGATCAGAGTGACGAGCGAGGGGAGGTCCTTCATGGGGAAGCCATGCGACGACAGCTGCTCCAGCAGCTCGCCATATGCTTCAGCGGCTTCTTCTTCACGACGTTTGCTTTCGTCCTGGACGAAGGCTTCGAAGTTGCTCAATCGGTTAGCAGCTTCTTCGCTGAGCGGCTGCTGGCACAGGACGCAATGGGCATCGGGGTCTGTCACGGGAAAAGGCTCTTCGGTGTAGGCCGCTTCGCGTGAATAGGTTCGAGCTGCTTCCCACAGGGCCCTCCAGATGTCCGAACCAATTTCTGGGAGAGGCTCCGCAGCAAAAAGATCGACTGATGCAGTCAACGCTGCTGCCCGTGCAGTCCTGAGGCGCCCATGGGCCTCGCGGAGCGAGGCCCGGTTCTGATCAGAGGCGGCGGCGGCCAATTTGCTGATCTGGTCGATCACCGCACTGATACGGGTCTTCTGAGCCTGAAGCTGACGGACCGAACGGGCGGGGTCGCTGGCAAGGTCGAAAATGAGGCTTTGAAGCTGAGCGTCTTCCTGCGGGCTCAGTCCTGCGAGTTTCTCAATGGCTTCGGGTTTGGTCTTTCCAGACAATCCGGCAATCATCTTGCCGACCGCTGTATCCGGCTTGCATTCGGGTTTCGAGAGGATGGCGGGTGTCTGCTGTTGCAGCTTATGGATTTCGACCGAAAGCTCGGCTTTCACATCTTGGCACGCCTGTGCGAGGCCGGCAAGAATGCGGAGAGGAAGGGGCGTATAGGCGAGATCGTTGGTGTTCTCGACATGGACATTGGCGGTCCGGGAGTCGAATACGCTGACGGCAGACAGCATGGGGTCGGCCGCTCCCCCCTGAGCCCACGTCGTGTTTCGTTTCTGACCGCCTATCAGGAAGTCTATGCTAGCGGTCGGTAAGCCGCCTGCTCCGGAATAAATGTTCGGAAGGATGGTATCGCCCTTCGGTGAACGTGCCCGGCAAAGCTGTTTGAGGACACGGGCGTATCCAGATTTGCCAGCCCCATTGTCGCCATAGATCACCGTAAGACCTGTCTTGCCGAAGGACAGCCGCTCGCCAGGCGCGAGCGCATTCACATTCGACAGTCCATACAAGGCGCTAAGGCTGACAACTGCATGGCTTGCGGCAGGATCACGGATGTGACTGGCGTTCAGCGGAGCTGCGGGACTGCCGCCCTTGGAGACATCAACGAGGGCCGCGATATCGGTGGGTTCAAGCTTGGTCTGGCTGCACAACCGACGCAAGGCGTCACGCTGCCAGCTTGGCAGTTCGACAGACCATTTAAGTATGCCGGCAAGCGCTTCGGCCTCATTCGAGGGCTCAGTGCTCTGTTGGTTCATCGTTTGTTTCCCCCTTAGCTTCATCTCAAGCAGCCGGCAATTTGATGATGCTATTGCCGTTCCCCATCAGGTGCCACCGACAGTGTATGGTTTGCCGGTCACTCCCAAATTATTCGGGTGTCTGTGTGTGGAAACAAGATTCATGTCAATTTTTCGCAATGCGATCAATGAAATGAAAGTCGCTTCAAAATATTTTTCTGTTGCGCCATCCGGAAAAGTAAGACTACCACACCCTCACGGGATAGCTCCTGAATCTGAGGAAGCCCGTGGGCATCATCTATTTCACAGAAGGCGCAATCATGAACCTTGAGGACTTCGCCAAACGACTTCCCAAGAACTTCACCGAGCAGGAATTCGTCGACCTGATGAACCAGGTGATTGACCTCAAAAGAATCGTCGACCTTCCTACGGCGGAACGAAGTGCCTTATTCAATGGCGTCCAGTATCTCGTCGACTTCATCATGTTGGCCCAAGAGGCGAACGGGGAGCTTCACACCCATGAGGGCCATCCTGTGGTGGATTATGGAGGGCCCTTCATCCCGCATGTGCTGGTGCGGCCGGAGGGTGTAGAGATGGACCGTGCGGCGCTGGAGACCTTCGGGGTTGGGGAGGCCGACAAGTATTTCGGGGATGAGTAAGCTTCTGGCGTAGCGGGCCGGGTTGCGACAGCCTTGCGCTGCTTCTGAGCCTGACATGTCGACACCATCTTGCCAGACGGATTCGACCAGGTTGCTCTTGCGATTGCGGAAACAGAAGATCTTGCCCGAGCCCCTGCTGAACTGTCAGAGTCAAGAGGTGCATGCCGCGCCGCATTGTCAGTCATCCTTCTTGCCATCCTGGTGCGCAGAGGCAATGGCCAGCAGGCTGCTAACTCAGTGAATGGCTGCCAGGCGTCAGTTGATTGAGTGTCGTTCGATGAAACCTCGCTCCCTCACTTGATCGAAGATTCGAAAGCCCGGGTGCGCTTTCGGCTGCCACGTCCGGCCAAACTCGATTGCGCAGGTCGTTGGCACAGCCGGAAATACGGATAGCTCGACATCCAGCCCGTGTTGATCTTTAATGGCGTCAAAGGTCTTGCCGACTACTTTGCGAAACTCTGATAGATCGTTCTGGCTACGCAGCTCTGAAGTGCCGAGTCGATTACTGCGAATTTCCCAAATGGAAACGTCGTCGTCCTCATATGCGGCTGTCACGCGCTCGTCGACGATTTCCGCTGACACCGACAGCTTGAGTGCGACTTTTTTCGATCCCGTTCTTCCCTTGAACATTGAGAAGCCAAGAGGAGGTTGATCGTCTGGCCATGCCCAGCCTGGCTTTGGTTCACGGTGTTTGCCGTATAGGGAGACTGCCGAGAGGTCAGATAGAAGCCGCCCCAGTTCCATCAAAACCGGCATCGGCGCAAAGCCGAAGATCGCCAGGTGCTGGAGTTCGCCTTCCTCAAATCTTCCTCGGATTTCGCGGTCATACTTTGAACGCAGGAGTTTTAGCACCGTCGGATAGTAATCAGGGTCACTGTCCTTGGTCGCGATGTCACGCATCTGGATGTCGATTGGGCGGCGGTCTGCCAGGTAGAACTCATTCCCCATGGCCGCGATGCAGTCAGACAGGGGGATGCTGGTTTCATTCTCTCCGATGAAAGCCGCGACTCGCACGACATGGGCAGGTTTGATCAAAGGATTGGAGAACAGGTGCGCGACCCTGTCCTCGTGCTGTTGCTTCATCTGCCGCAATACACTGACGCTGTATCGGTCCTTCTTGTTCGGGTCATCGATCTCACGGTGGTGCGGATCACACATCAGCATGATGTTGGTAGGATCGTTGGAGAGCTCATGTGACAGGGTCGGGTCGCCGCGCTCTCCGCTAGGGTCAGAAGCGATGATATGGGCAAGATAGGCGTTGTTCTTACGCAAGTCGCCTGCCACCAAGTCTTCGTCGAGGCGTTTGGAACAGCCCGGATACTGGCAGTGGCCCGCAGCACGTCCCCAGACGAGCATCCGCGTCTTGTTGTCTGGCTTAGCTCCTCTGGCCATCTTGACCTCCTTCAGCAAGGCGACGCATTTCACGTATGTTGATCGGGCCGGGTGCATTAGCTCCTCGCCAGACGCCATCGACGTGCCAGAACTCGTAGTGGTGAAGCCACTCCGATGCCCAGGGGATGATCGTGTCCGAAATCCACATGGTGTTGTCCCATTGGCCCTCGTCAGGGTCGAACAGGCAGAGCGCGGAGTTTTCGGGTGTCTCGCCGTCCAGGATCAGGTGGGGGATGTCGATATAGTCCTCGCCGTCCCGCCGCTTCAAAGCTGGGTCAAGCAAGAAGACATACGGGGCTGCAGCTGCTTCCATCCAGCTCCATTGGGCAAGTATCTGATACTCTCGTTGAAAGCCCCGGATCGGCCCTACCCATTGGATGCAAGGCGCCGCATTGAGGGACATCGGCCGATACACGCGCATCATCAGGGAGGGCCACCTATGTGCCATCCGCTGAACCTGGGATTCCGCTGATCTGGGCTTGGTCCGCTTCATTTCTTCCGCAGCTCACCCGCATGGAAGTTGTGTGCAGGTGCTTTCGAGGTCGCGGCTGCGCGTGCGACTCCCGGTGTCAGGAGTGCTGGTGTTGCGACGAAGCCCTTCCCGAGCTCATACGTGTTTTTCTGCGGAGAATTAGACAGGCTGTCCATGTATGTCCTGACGGCGTTGCCGCTGATCCGTTCGCCGAACAATCCATCGAAGATCTTCTGGATCTGCCCGACCTCGGAGGTGCGAGCTCGTTGAAGCTCGGCAAAGAGGTGTCTCAGGTCCCCGCGGAACATTTCCATCTGGCGCGTATTCTGAGGCCAGCGGTCGTTGAAATTCTCTTGGGGAAATGCCGGATTGCGCTCTTCCGGACGACGACCGGTCTCGAGAGCGTATTTCATCCGACGATCGAGTTCAGCTGCAAGATCTTCAAGCTGGGCGCAGATCCCGAACGAGTTCGGGGGGATTTGCGCGGCAACTTTTGACAGATAGACCGAGATGGGGCGTTTCTCGCTTCTGTTGACATACCTGAGGTTCAGGTAGCGTTTCATCAGCTTCAGGGCGAGCAACTGCGGCGCATCTTGAATGGGATCAACAGTCTCGGGCAACTCGTCGATATCTGCATCGGCGACGATGATGCTGGGCCGAAGCCGGTCCTTGATCTCAAGCTGGTTGCGCAGGCTGCGAACCTGAGCCTGGAACATCTGGCTGGGAAGGGAAATTTGCCCTTTGAACCATTCCGCAAATCCATAGGGGTTCACCTTGTGGCGTTCGTCGTGCCCTTCGTCTGGGCTGTGGTAGATGGCGCCGACCCGCTCTGGCCGCGGCTTCAGCGCAGGATCCATGGGCGTCACGTCCAGGTGCATGAACGCGAAACGAAGCTGAATGCACCGGGTGCAGCGTTCGATGTCCTGCACGTCCGGGAATCCTTGGAAGGCCTCGAAGAGTTCATCCAAGACCCGCCGCGGGGTCCAGCCAAATGGCGTATCGAACTCGAGAATGGCATCCAGATCAAAGCGATCCTCATCCGCACCGTGAACGATTGTGGTTCCAATCGCTCTGGAGCCCTGTGCGTAGACCAGGGCATTATCAACATGGAGACGCAAAGGACTGCCTTCGCGTTCAAGATGTGACGGGATCAGTTTGTAGCGCTTCTCAGCCACCCTGTTGTCGCGGGGGCTGAGTTCCATCTGAAGAACGGCCGCAATCAGAAGGGCGTCGAGCCCGGGGGACGTGTGATCAAGGGGCATGGACAACTCCTCTATTACCCAGTTGTCGATTGCCTCCCTCAATCGATCCTGAGGTCAATATATAGTGGTTCCACCTTTCACTCAACACCATGGGCGCGATTCGTTCTTCTTTTGTTTTCTACCTCGAACTCGGTGCTGGCATAGTGGCCGGGCAATCTCATCCATGTCGTTCTATCCAAGGAGCCGGTTGCCCGTGGACGTCTTTATCGTCAGCATGGCAAGTCATAAGCTCTGAAAATCGATAATTTCTGCAATAATGCCGATCAGACGCTAAGCGTATTTTACGACAGGATTTTGAATAACGCCAAGGATGCGCTGGTCGTCTTTTACGATCAGATACTGGGGGCGCTTGGCCTTCTTGCCTCTTGGGAAAAACAGCGCGAGGACGTCTCCGGTGGTGTCATCGGGTGAGATATAGTCTACCTGCGGCGCATCGGTATTGGCGATCACGTCAGAAAGTGTCTCGTCTGAGATCAGGATGCCTCCACCGTTCTCAATGGCATTCTTCTCCATGAATTGAAGAATTTGCAACCCTGTCACCAGGGAGCTCGTACCGTTCTGATCCAACACCATGGCAACTTGTGGGCGCTGTAGAATGATTGCCGAAAGGGCTGTTGTGAGGGGCGTATCAAACGAGAGCTCGAGTGGTTGTCGAATGTTTGTCGAAGAGACCTGAAGGCCCGGCAAGCTGCTTTTTTTCGGTGGCCCAGCACGCAAAGTCCGTGTCACCGTCGAGCATTTCTTCATCCAACTCTGAGTGTCTCCGCAAATATAACTGACCGTTTCTGAAATCTTGTCGAATTCCTCCTGAAGATTTATGCGGTGGATGGGCTCATGATGCGCAATCCTGTTGCGCAGGTGGTTGATGCTGGCCATCAGCTGACGCGCTTTTATGCTGGTGACGGGAGCTGGCATCAGCGGAAATGTATCAGTTAGTACGGTACCGGTTGCCCAGAGTACGTTATATTCTGGCCTGAATAGGTTCGACCAGAAATCAAAGCTGAGAGCTGCGACCATCTGATCCGCCGTGGGCTGGATTCCCGCCAATGAGTTCAGTAGCCTGTCCTTCGCGATTTTATGAGACCTCAGCGTGGCCGCATTAAAGTGTGGGTAGTGATTTTCTGGACA
The DNA here is from genome assembly GCF_007855645.1 of Qingshengfaniella alkalisoli. Taxonomy (GTDB): domain Bacteria; phylum Pseudomonadota; class Alphaproteobacteria; order Rhodobacterales; family Rhodobacteraceae; genus Qingshengfaniella; species Qingshengfaniella alkalisoli. The sequence goes on along the minus strand of NZ_CP042265.1, from coordinate 131,509 downwards.
GAGCACCCAATCTGCGGTTCCAAACTCTTTCGTAAGAGCGCGATGCATAGAGTTACGTAAGGTCACCTCTACGACGCCGAGGGGGTACAGGAACGCCTTTGCGAGTCGCGCGTTCCACAGGTACACTTGATAAGCGTGAACTGGATTCCCACCTGCCAAGGCAAGGTAGGGGGCCATACGCGACACAGTCAGTGAGTTATCAAGGGCCTGAAGCAGCGTACCGTCGTAGGCGATCACTTCTTGACTTTGTGCCATGGTTCATGCATCCTCTTCTCAATAGCAGCCTCAGCTTAATAGCGGGCATCAAGCCCTGGGACAGGTACGCCGCTCCCAGGGCTTTACTTTTTTATGCCGCCCGACCAGCCCCGCGAACCGCCCGCTGGAACATCAGCCCCATAAGCATGTCCCGCGCCTCCTGGTCCTGCATGAAGGCATTCCGCATCGCGTTGTCGCGCTGGAACGCCTGGATCGCCCGGCGCATGGGGTTCGAGCCGCGGATCATCCCGGCGATTTACGTCAAGCCATTCAACAAGGGCCAGAAGAACGATTACAACGACGCCGAGGCCATCGCGGAGGCCGCGTTGCGGCCGAACCTCCGGACCGTTTCTGAGAAGGACCAGGATCAGCTCGACCTTCAGGCCCTGCACCGAGTCCGGTCGCGGCTGGTTTCGCGGCGCACGGCCACCATCAACCAGATCCGGGCCTTTCTCATTGAGCAGGGGATCACCGTCCGTTCGGGCCTGCGGGCGCTGAAGAACTCCTTTGAGACGATCCTCGAACAGCGGCGGGACGAGATATCGCCTCGGATGCGCGGCATCCTGATTGGTCTTTATGGAGACTGGCTCTGGCTGGACAAACGGATCGAGGACGTCTCGGGCGAGATCGAAGAGATCAGCCGCACTGAAGAGAACTGCGCCAACATCATGACGATCCCCGGCATCGGGCCGATGATTTCCACGGCGATGGTCGCGGCCGTCGGCAAAGGCGAGGCATTCGACCGGGGGCGCGATTTCGCGGCATGGGTGGGCCTGGTGCCCCGACAATTCAGCACCGGCGGGCGCACCATTCTCGGCAGGATCACCAAACGCGGCAGCCGCTATCTGAGGATGTTGTTCGTGCAGGCGGCGAAAGTGATCATGATGCGCCCATACCGATGGTCCGACTTCAGCTTTGGCCCATGGCTGACCGAGGCGGTCGCCCGCATGCCGCGAAACAATGCGGCCATCGCGCTTGCCAACAAACTCGCTCGAACCGCCTGGAGCCTTCTGCGGCACGGCAACCGGTTCGACGCGCCCAGAGACGCGGCCATGGAAGCGATCTAACGCTTCTCACGGGCACGAAGGAGTTCGCGACAGAGAGGACAGCATGGAACGGAGAAGATACGCCCCCAGAGTCTGACGGCCCATTGGGTCATCATAGACCTTGCCGCTAATGAGACCAAGGCGCGTGCGTAACCCCATCAAGGCCACGGCCCGCGAGCCGATCAACAGGCCGGATACATATGAGCGATTTCCGAAATCGTGCCAACTTCTCGATTGCGAACAGCAGCCGACACATACAAATGGGCCGAGGCTGTGTGAAAACTCGCAGCCATGATCGGTCAGCTATGGCATTCGCGGCATCGGCGGGACGCTCCGGTCATTTCCGGGTCGATTTCACAACGCGGCGTCCACTCCTCAGCCCGGGATCGCCTCCATCAGCCTGCGGATGCCGATCAGGGCGACGATCCGCTTGATGTTGTATGCGAGGACGTGGAGCGCCATCTCGGTGCGAACGTTCTTCAACCGTCGCATCTGGAAATGGGTCGCGCCCATCCAGCCCTTGATGGTGCCGAAGGGATGCTCGACCGTGCAGCGCCTCAGCGTCATCGGGTCGGGGTCGCGGCTTAGACGCTCCCGCATGGCATCGACCAGGACCTCGTGCTCCCACCTTGTGGTCCGGCGCTCCTTGCCGCTCGTGCATCGTGGTTGAAGCGGGCAATGCTGGCATTCGTTGATCCAGTATCGCCGGACCTGAAGGCCACCTTCTTCCCGTGTGTAGCGATAGGTCAGTTCCTTGCCGGCGGGGCAGCGATAGACGTCCCGGTCGGGTTGGTCGTGAAAGTCGGCCTTCACGAACATGCCCTTGCCTCTGTTGCCCGAGGTTTCCGGACGCGGCACGGTCGTGGTGATGCCGGCCTCGTGACAGGCGAGGATCTCGGCGCCGCTGAAGTAGCCCTTGTCGGCGATGGCGTGCAGGTCGTCGCGGCCAAGCGCCTCCTTGGCCGCAGTCCCCATCGGGCCAAGTTGCTCGCGGTCGAAGCCCTGGTTCGTGACATCGTGGGCGACGATGAGGTGGGTCTCGGTATCGACCGCGCTCTGCACGTTGTAGCCGACCAGGCCACTCCGGCGGGCGCTCGTTGCCATGGCGCGGGCGTCCGGGTCGGTCAGCGAGATCTGCCCGTCCGGCGCGTCGGCCAGCGCTTCCTCCATCGCCTTCAGGCGCTGGATCTCCTGCCGGACACGGTCGTGCCGGCGCGCGAGATGGGCCATCTTCCCTGCCCGCGCCGCGCCTTCTTCCTGCCGGTCGATGCGGGCCATCTCGCCGATGTAGCGTTCGACATCCGCCTCGAGATGGGCCAGCCGGCTGGCGATCTTCCCCTTGGTGAAGTTCCGATCGCGAGTGTTGACTGCCTTGAACTTGCTCCCGTCGATGGCGACGTAATCGCCTTTAAGAACCCCGATCCGGCGGCAGAGCTCGACGAACTGCGCGCAGGTCCGGCGGATGGCCGGGCCGTTGTCACGGCGGAAATCCGCGATGGTCTTGTGGTCAGGCACGAGGCGCCCGGTCAGCCACATCACCTCGACATTCCGACCGGCCTCGCGCTCCGGGCGCCGGCTCGACGGGACCCGGTTCAGGTAGCCATAGATGAAAAGCTTCAGCAGAACCGCCGGATGATACCCCGGCCGCCCGGTGCGCGCCGGTGCCACCCGCGCAAAACCAAGACCCGGCAGATCGACCTCCTCGACGAAAAGATCCACAACGCAGACCAGACTGTCATCGCCAACCCAGTCCTCCAGCCGCGCCGGGAACAACGTCGTCTGATCCCGCGCGACACCTTCGATGAAACCCGCCATGAACACCCTCCTGCCTCAGCAAAAGAATAGCACAGCACTGAGTTTTCACACAGCCTCGGCCCAGAGCGGATGAGGTGGGTGGCTCCTTTCCTGGCAGTCAACAACAACTGCACTTTGGCACACATTCGATGCCGGTGGAGCAGGAGCCACCCACCTCATCCGATATGGCCGATCACGACCGATTTTCGCGCTCCCGTATTGGCGTACGCCAATGTAGAATGCCTAGGTGCAGCGTGGAATAGACCGATTAGGGGGCCCTTTGGAACGCTTACGGATGATCCGGGTCGAGACCAGAATGGCTTCCGGGCTCGCCCTTGCGCAGGTAGATGCACTGATAGCGCGGTTTGCCATCGTCCGTGAACCCCACGAGTGTCCGTCGTTAGATAATTTGGGACAGCCGAGCGGTTTTCCGTTTGGAGGCTCTGGTTCATCCTTGATTGAGTTTATGCGTGTTCGGTTTGATGGCGCAAGCGCCGCTTGAGCATGGTTTTCCGTTTGATCTCCTCTCGCTGTTTCAGGATCTTCTCTGCGCGCCCGAAGTAGACGTCGGCGGGCGTCAGGTTGCCGAGGCTCTCGTGGTAGCGCCGGTTGTTGTAATGTTCGACGAAAGTATCGATCTGGCGTTCGAGATCACCGGGCAGGAAGTAATGCTCGAGCAGGACGCGGTTCTTCATGGTCTGGTGCCATCGCTCGATCTTGCCTTGGGTCTGTGGGTGGTATGGTGCCCCTCGAACACGTTCCATGCCTTTGTCGTCGAGATAACCCGCCAAGTGTCAAAGAACGACAAATTGCTCGTTACCTGAGAGCGAACATCATCGCACAAAACCCGTTGGCTCATGTGTCCTCATTGGCCATAGTGCTGTGCATGGACGCATCGCAGAACCATCAAGCTCCGCATTCCTTCTCCCAGGGCCGGCCGAAAGGACACGTTTTCCAGACGGTATCGACGCACGATGTCGCGCTGGCCGAGCGGTATGAGTATTGGACCGGCAATGTCATCCGCAACTTCGAGGTCGCGACCCCCGACGATCGGCAGAGACAGGATTTCACGGCTAAGGTGACGTCGCTCGCCACCTTGGCCGGCGAGATGCACTATGCCGAGTCCGATGCCTACACGGCACACCTGGCACGCGACACGATCGGCGGCTCCCTGGCTTTTGATGAACTGTCGCTGCTCCTGATGGTGAAGGGGAAGGTTCGCTACGCCTATGACGACGGTCAGGACATGGAAGTCGGCGCTGGCGGGTTCTTCCTGCTTGACGGTTCGCGCCCTACCTCCCTGCGGTTTTCCCGGCACAGTGTCATCCAGCTCGACCTGTCGCGGTCGCTGCTGGAATCGGTCTTCCCCGGTTCGATGCCCGCGCCGGCGTTGGTCAATGCGGCACTTGCAAATTCCCGTCTCTCTGGGCTGCTGCGCGATCATCTGCGGCAGTTTCCCGGGATTGCGACCGGGATGGCCCCGCTTGAGCAACTGGCCTTGCTCGATGCGTCGGAATCCTTTGCCATCACAACGATCGAAGGGACGTTCTCGACCGCGATCGGGATGTCGGAGCACAGCCATGCGGGCCTGCTTGCGGCCGCGCAGCGCTATATCAGGCGCCATTTGACCGACAGGGATATCAGCCCTGCGTCTGTCGCGGCGGCGATCGGCTGTTCGCGGTCCATGCTCTATAAACTGTTCTCCGAGAGCGAACTGACGGTGTATGGCTATATCCGTGAGCTACGCCTTCAGCAGCTTCTTCGCCTTCTGCAAAAGGAGAAGGGCAATGTGCCCATTCACACGCTGGCGCAGCGCTGCGGGCTTTACAATACGCCCAACGTCAATCGGGTGTTTCGCAACCGCTTCGGCATGAGCCCGAGCGAGGCGCGAGCGGCGGCGAATCGGCGTCCAGATGGCCACGGATAGCAGGTAGTTCCAAGCTAAAAACCGCTCTGTTCAGGGTGAAATCCTGCGGTTTGGACGCAAAGAGCCCATTTTGTGGACTGGCTGCTTACCGCTTATTTTTCAACGGCTTTATAGTGCAAGCTCGGAAACTTTGCCCGGTCCCTGTGCCGGGCTGATTGTTGTTGGCTGTTCGACGGCCGCGCGGCGAGGGGCTTGGACATTGACGACCGGAATTCGATCGAAGCGGTTTACGATTGTACGTGGGGGAAAATGGTATCGGGCCTTGTTGGCGGGCAGTTCGGCACTGGCACTGACCATCGCCGCAGGTCCGGTGCTGGCGCAGAATGTTGATATCGACAATGGTGACCATGAAATCGTCGATGGCACAGGACCTGGCACTCAGCCCAGCCCGTGGGTCATCAACGGCTCCGTTTTCGTCGGCTATGAGGGCACAGGCGAGTTGACCATCCAGAATGGCGGACAGGTGGTGTCCACCCCAGAACCTGGCTACATAGCGGTCGCCATCGGCCATCGGACTCATTCGGGCGGCACCGTGATCGTGTCAGGCACGGACGCCGACGGAAACGCTTCCACATGGACCAATCACGGCAACCTCAATGTCGGCAACTTGGGCACCGGCACGCTCACCATTTTGAATGGCGGACAAGTCTCTAGCACGCGAGGCAACATCGGTCGGAGTTCCGGCTCGGATGGCACGGTGATCGTGTCGGGCACCGACACCGAGGGAAACGCTTCCACATGGACCAATCACGGCAACCTCAATGTCGGCAACTTTGGCACCGGCACGCTCACAATTTCGGGCGGTGGCGTGGTCAACGTTGCAGAAGGGGCGCGGATCGCAGACCACCAAGGAACCAGCAGCGCAACGGTCCAGGGCGACGGGTCACAGTGGAGCATCAACGGCGACCTGTCGGTCGGGTTTGGATTGCGCGATACCGCCCAAGGGACACTGACTATCGAGAACGGCGGGCTTGTGACCTCGGGGGCGACGTATCTCGGGGCCTACAGGGCTGAAGCATCGGGCGCAATCGCGCTGAACGGCAATGGCGTTCTTGCCACCGGCCTTGTCGAGAAGGGCTTAGGATCCGGGACACTCTCGTTCGACGGCGGCATTCTGCGCGCCACCTCCAATGAGGCCGATTTCTTGCGCAATTTCGACGCCGGTGATGTGACGATCGACGCTGGTGGAGCGGTTTTTGACACAAATGGCTTCGAGATCGGTATCGCGACCGACCTTCAAGGCACTGGTGGCTTGACCAAAGCCGAGGGTGGCACGCTGACGTTGACCGGGGATAACAGCTATCAAGGCGGCACGCTCATCGAAGCCGGCACGCTGACGGGTAATGCTAACAGCTTCGGCGCGAGCGATATAGAAGTCCTGTCGGGTGCCAATCTTCGCTTCGAGCAGGATGGCGATGCAACGCTCGAGAACAGCATCCTGGGTGTGGGCAACGTCACCAAGGAAGGTCTCGGCACGTTGACCCTGACGGGTGAGAACTCCATGGGCCGCCTCTATATTGGCCGAGGGGCGGGCGCACCGTGGCTCGATCTGCTCGACGGCGGTGCTATTCGCTTGGCCGATGGCGCGATACTGGGTGGCACCTACCTGCACATAGGCGGAGTAAAGGGACGTGGCGCGCTGCTTCTTGAAGGGGGGGATACACACGCTACCTTTTCCAATAACGCGCTGATTGGACAGGGCGGCGAAGCTGAGTTGCGTGTCAGCGGCGGAGCCGTTCTGGAGAACAACGAGGGTCGTCTCGGCGAGGGGCTCGACTCACATGCTATAGCGACGGTCAGCGGCCAAGGCTCGTTGTGGCACAATCGCGGCGAGCTTCATATTGGCGGCTCCGGATCGGCCGGTGAAGGACATTTGCTGATCGAAAGTGATGGACGTGTGGAAAGTGGTGTTGCGCAGATCGGATATGGCTCGGGAGCCGTCGGCAACGTCACCGTCACCGAATCTGGAAGCACTTGGGAAACGCAGGGCGAAATCGAAGTCGGACGCGTGGGAACCGGCAGTTTTATGATCAATGACGGCGCGACCGTGACCTCCCATACCAACACGAGTTGGATGACAGGACAGGTCGCTCGATTTTGGGACTCCACGGGCACCGTATCCATCCGCGAGGGCGCATCGTGGATAAATGACGGCGCAGTGATCGTCGGAGGAAACGACGGAGCAGAGGGACACCTGATGCTGTCCAGCGATGGGCGCTTGCAAACGGGCGTCGCATCGTCGGACTGGGATTTTGTGCGCCTGGCGGATTCCACGAACTCTTCCGGCACGCTCAACATCGGCGCGATTGCGGGCGAACAGGCCATGACTGCTGGCGTTTTGGACAGCGGACGTATCGAGTTTGGCGATGGGACCGCAACGCTCAATTTCAACCACACCGACGACGATTATGTGTTTACGGCCGCGCTCGCGAGCGCGGGTTCTGGCACGCACAGCCTCAATCATTATGCTGGCATGACGTCGCTGGCGGCCGACAATTCTGCCTTTACCGGCACGACGACTGTATCGGGCGGCACGCTGCTGGTGGACGATGCGCTTGGCGGCACTATGACGGTCGAGAACGGCGGCACACTTGGCGGCTCGGGCATTATTGGCGACACCACGGTTGCGGACGGCGGGATATTCGCACCAGGCAATTCGATCGGCGCGCTGACGGTGGATGGTGACCTGACGCTGTCGTCGGGCTCGATCCTCGATGTTGAGATTGGCAGCCCTGGCGCAACGCCCGGTCTGGGCGCCAGCGACCGGATCGACGTGGCCGGTGATGTTGCGCTGAATGGGACACTGAACCTTTCGCAGAGCGACGACGCGACCGATGGCACGGCAGGCTTTGGTTACTATCGCCTGATGACCTATGGCGGCGATCTGACCGGCGGCGGCCTGACGATCGGCGACACGCCTGCGCTGTCCGATGCGGCCGACTATGAGATCCAGACTGATAGTGACAACGTCGATCTGTTCATCGCCGCTTCCGACAAGGCGGGTGATGATACCTTGCAACACTGGCAGGGCGGCAACGGCACCTGGAATGCTAACGATACGACATGGCTCAATGCCGGTGACGGCGCGCCCGCAGGCGAGATAGCCGTTGCATGGGCCGACAACCACGCCGTGTTCAGGAATGAGCCGGGCGGTTTCGATGGCGGCACGATCACCGTCCTAGGTACGCAGAGCTTTAGGGGGCTTCAATTCCTGAACGCAGGTTATCGACTGGAAGGCGAGGACGAGCTTGTGGTGGATGGTTCGGACCGCGATGATGGCAATGCAGAAATCCGTGTGCTGGCTGACAGCGCCGAGATCGCGACCGAGATCGCAGGCACCGGCGGCATCACCAAGACGCAAGACGGCACACTGATCCTGTCCGGCCATAACTCCTATCAGGGCGGCACCTCCATTCTCGGGGGAAGTGTGCAAGTCTCCGAGGACGCCAGTCTGGGCGCGGCGCCGGGTGGCCTCACCCTCAATGGCGGTACGCTTGTAACGACTGCCGATATGGACAGTGCCCGTTCGATCACGCTCTCCGGCGTTGGCGGTTTTGACGTAGTGTCGGCCACTACGCTCGGGCTGACAGGTACGATCGACGGCGCAGGCGACTTGCACAAGCAGGGCGACGGCACTCTGGTTCTGACCGGCACGAATGATTATGAAGGCGACACGCTGGTCAACGCGGGCACGCTCGTCGGCAATGTGGCCGCGATCCGGGGCAATATCGGTAATGGCGCAACACTCGTGTTCGATCAGATCGATGATGCGGCCTTTGCCGGTGATATCGGCGGGTTGGGCGGAACCTATGGTAAGATGATCAAGAGCGGTGGCGGCGAGTTGACCCTTGCCGGCACCTCGACGCTCGACTGGACGATCGCGGACGGCGGCCTTGTCTCGGCGGCGGACCGCTTTGCCGGCAATGTCGAGATTGGTGGGGATGGAGCGTTCACCTTCGATCAGGAAAACGACGCCGGCTATGCCAGCATTCTGTCGGGTGCCGGCGACGTCACCAAGAATGGCGACGGCGTCTTGCTGCTGTCCGGCGACAGTTCGGGATTTACCGGAACCACGACCATCACGGGCGGTGCATTGTTGATGGACGATGCGGACGGCAACGGCATGCTTGGCGGCTCGCTGGATGTGCTCAATGGCGGAACGCTCGGCGGGTCCGGAACAGTCGGATCCGGACCCGGTTCTTTGGTGACAGTCGCATCCGGCGGTACGCTTTCGCCGGGCACCTCCATCGGCACGCTGACGGTCGATGGCGATCTCGTCTTCGCGGCGGGCGCGCACTTTGCCGTCGAGGTGAACCCCAACGGCGCGGAAAGCGATCTCGTCGACGTGACCGGCATGGCCACGCTCGATGGCGGATCGGTTGCCCATATCGGGGCTGATGGCGAATACGATATCCGCTCAACCTATACGATCCTGTCTACGGGAACGCTCTCGGGAGGTTTCGAGGATGTCACTTCGGACTTCGCCTTCCTCAATCCCGATCTGAGCTATGACTATGATGCCGGCACGGTCGATCTTGAGTTTGCGCGCAACGATCGGGGTTTTGCCTCGACGGCGCTCACCCGCAACCAGATTGCCACGGCCGAAGCGATTGAGAGCATCGGCTTTGACACCGGGAACGCGGTCTATGATGCGATCGCCCAACTGTCTGACGATGACGACCTCATTCGCGCCAGCTTTGATGCGCCGTCGGGCGAGATCCATGCCTCTGCACAAACCGCACTGATCGAGGACGCCCGCTTTGTGCGCAACGCCGCCAACGACCGCATCCGCGCGGCGTTTGCCACGGCAGGCGCCTCCCACGCGCCGGTACTGGCCTATGGGTCGGGAGACACGCCGGTGCTTGTCGCCGCCGATCACGCCGGGCCGGTGTTCTGGTCGCAGGGCTTCGGTTCATGGGGCACCACCGACAGCGACGGCAATGCGGCACATCTTGACCGCTCCACCAGTGGGGTGCTGATCGGCGCGGACGGTCTGGTTGGCGATTGGCGCGTCGGTCTTCTGGCTGGCTACAGCCAGTCGAGCTTCGACGCAGAGGACCGTGCCTCATCTGGATCGAGCAGCAATTATCATCTCGGCCTCTATGGCGGCACCGAATGGGGCAATGTGGTGTTCAGGACCGGCGCTGCCTATTCTTGGCACGATATCGAGATCAGCCGTTCCGTTGTCATCCCGGGCCTCACCGACAGCCTTTCGGCCGATTACAATGCCGGCACCTTCCAGGCATTTGGGGAACTGGCCTATGGCTTCGAACGCAATCCGAGAACGCGCCTCGAGCCCTTCGCCAATCTCGCCCATGTCAGCGTGCTCACCGATGGTTTTACCGAAAGTGTTGGGATATCTGCCCTCTCTGTGGATAGCAGCACGACCGGCGTGACCTTCACCACGCTGGGCCTTCGGGGAGAACACAGCCTGACCCGCGGCACGGTCGACGCCACTTTGCGCGGCATGATCGGCTGGCGCCATGCCTTCGGTGATGCGGTGCCCGAGAGTACGCACGCCTTTTCGGTCGGCGACGCCTTCACAATCGGCGGTGCGCCCATCGCTCGCAACAGCGCCGTCATCGAGGCCGGTCTTGATCTCAGCCTGACGCCCGAAGCGACCTTCGGCCTCTCCTATCAGGGACAGATCGCATCGGACGCCCATGACCATGGGGTCAAGGCAAATCTCTCGATCAGGTTCTAACCATCGAACGAACTGGAAAATTGAGAATGCCTCGCTTGTTCCGTGTCGCCGCTCCTTTCCTTCGGTTTCCTGCTCGACGCCAGCGTCCCTGCTGGCACTGGCTCCAGCTCTTGCAGGCATGTGGCTGCACGACCAGGCCGTTGCGGTTCTCCATCAGCGTATGGCCCATGAAGCACAGCATCGCCGCGGCGCCCGGCGCCTTCTTGTAGAGACGGGCATCGGGGTCCGTCACGGACACATGGGTCGCGTTCGAGCGCTTCTCGCCCCGGAAGTTTACTTCGGCGTTGCGGGGCTGGCGGGGCGTGTCGGGCATCGGCTGGGTCTCGGTCTGCTGGGTCTGCTGGTCGGTGTCTGCGGGAGGCTCTTGGGTTGGTGGCGGCGGGCCGCCGGGATCGTCGTCGTGATCCCGCGGTGCGCTGGCTTTGACGCTCAGTGGGGCTGTTGAGCATCTTCGCAGCTCCGACTTTAGCGTATATGAAATACGTGAAAGACGGAAATGCTTGACGAATGATATGAATTACTCAAACTTTCACGTATATGAAATACGTGAAAGACGGAAAATGCTCTATCTCATCGGTGAGAATCTCGACAAGAACCGCGCACACTACCTGGCCGAAACAGGCCGGATCGTGCAGCTTATGCGAGGCATCTATGCCGATGCTGCTGAGGATATCGATGCCATCGTGCTGCGGCATGCCATACGCATCGCCAACTATCTGTATCCGCGGGCTTATCTGTCCGCTGCCAGCGCCGTACTGCTCGCACCAACGCGGGATGGCCGATTGTTCATTAGTGGACCGCGTTCACAGCGAAAACGGATCAGGACACTGGAGATCATCCAGAACATCGCGCCAGCTCATCCCTCGACCGCACCCGCGCTAATCGCGGACGGGCTGGGTGAGTTCCGGATTGATGTCTCTTCGCCGCGGCAACGATGTCTCGAAGCCTTTCGTCTGCGCAGCGAACATGCTGCCTCCATTAATGAAGAAATGCGCGCTTCACTTGCGGCGCGATTGATTGAAGAATATGGTGACCCTAAAAATGCTGCCGATGCGCTTTGGACGCTTGCGCGTCAGAATGAATGGTACCGCGAGGGCGAGCAAGCCGAGCGCTACCTTCTGAAATCACCGTCTCTGATTGAAACGCGAAATGAAGCCGCGCTCAGCTTCACGGTGGCCTGGCACAGCCAGCCGATCGGTGAGCTACGTCATGACGGCTTTGAATGGCGTTGGACGGCAGAGCAGAACTTCAATCTACCATTGGTGCAGCAGCGTACGCCCGGCAAGCTGCCTCCCTTCATTCTATCACTCTTGCCCGAAGGCTGGCTGGAGCGCGTGGTCAAGGAGAGTGATGAGCGCACACTGCTTCGCTCCGGCAAGCGGTATATGTCGAACATCACAATCAGCTCTGATGCCGCCGAGATTGCAGCGCTGCCGACAGATCGCCTTTCAACTCGCCTAAGTGAATTCAGCACCGAAGGCGTGTTTATCGGAAGCTATGAGGGGCCGGGGCGCGGTGATATTGAGAACAGTTTTGAAGAAAATCTCGCGCGCTTGTTTGCAAATTCGCAGACACCGCGCCTGTCTGGCGTGCAGATCAAGGCTCCGATGTTTCTTGACCCAAAGGGACGCCTTGTTCCCAGCACGATGGACCCCTTCACGCATATACTAAAACCGGCCGGCACAAGTGGATTTCAAGCCCTGCCGATTATCGAGTATTTGTCGATGACCTTAGGGAAGGCTGCCGGACTTGAAGCGCCGGCCATCGCATTGATAGGCATGCCGGACGGTATGCCGCCGGCGTTGATTGTGGAACGCTTTGATATCCGTAGCAGTGCCGATGATCACCGCCGTATTGCGCTCGAAGACATCTGCTCTGTTCTTGATTTGCCCCCTGAAGCCAAATATGACAGCACGATTGAGCGGATCGCGCGCGCCGTGCGCCCGCTTTCCACCGCGCCCGAGGAAGACCTGACGGTGATACTGAGGCGCGCGCTGTTTGCTTGGCTCATTGCCGATGGTGACATGCATCTTAAAAACCTTGCCCTACTTAAGATAGCAGCGCCTGGAGCAGACACGTTTGAGAGCGTGAGGATGGCCCCGCTCTATGATGCGGTGACGACCCGCGTATTCCCGCGGCTGGAGCATGATCGCATGGCGCTCAAGCTGAATGGCAAGGATGACCGGTTGCGGCGCGCCGACTTCCTACGCCTCGCCGCGACCGCCGGGATACCGGCACTTACTGCCAATGCCGCTATAGACGAGCTTATCGAAAGGTTTGCCGCCGGGCTCGATCAGATCATCGTGCCGGATGTGCCTAACCTTGAAGCGGAGATGACGGCCAAGGCCGAGCAGATGCTGGAGTTGTGCCGCGAGCGGCTTGCGGCTTGGCGCTAAGTCTTTCACATTACGCGTAGCAAAAATGCAAGAAGGTTATCTGCAGCACGGTCACACACAAGTCCGGTCTGGAGAAGCCGCATCGCAGCACCCAGCGGCATGGTCAGGGTCCGCTAAGGACCGCGAGTCGACACGGCGGCGCGGGCCTCAAGAAAGGCTCGCCGCGCCGCCGCGTGACCGCTTCGAGCCCACTTCGACCAATGCTGCACGAAGGATAGATGACCGCTTTGGTAACTCCGCAAGTTGCTGACTTTATTGGCGCAGGAGGCCTTTGCGAAACTCTGTCGGAGTACATTTTGCAAATTGCAAAAAGGCTCGGTTGAACGCGCTCAACGAGTTAAAGCCGCAATCCCCTGCAACCTCGATCACCGACAAGTCTTCCAAAGAAAGTAGCTCCAAGGCGTGAATCATGCGAAGCCGCGTAAGGACCTGCGACCAAGTCATGCCAACGTCTCGGGCAAATCGCCGCTGCATGCTACGCTCGGACAAGTTTATGGCGCTGGCTACTTCGGCAGACGTGATTGGTTCGGCTAGACGGGTTTCGGTGACCTCGATTGCCTTGTTCAGTGCGGCATCATTCGCAAATGGGCGTTTGACGTCCACTGATCTGGTCGAAAGTCCAGCACATGCGTTGAGCAATGCCAGAAAGAAGCCCGCCGCCTCCGAGGGCTGCGCCGAATCGGCCCCCCAATCCTTACAATGCCGGATCATATGGCGGGTCATTTCTGACATCTGAAAAGCCGTTGGTCGGTCTGGTAGCGCCTTGCAAAATCCTGGCTGCACAAGGATCGAGCAGGTCGTCACCGGTTTGCAGATCTCGGCAAGCAATGGTGTGCCTGCGGGCACCCACGCCGCGAAGGATGGAGGCAAAAGCCAGCTCTCGCCCTTCACTGTCACGCGCAACGCGCCGCTAACGGCATAAAGCAGGTAGTCACGCTCAAAAACCGCGTCCAACGGTGGACGCGGCTCGAAAGTTTGAAAGAAGCAGTAAGCCGCTGGCAGGTCGTCTGTCATGCTTTAGACACTATCGACCTCGGCAATGGTTGTCACAGGCGGGGCCACCATCAACGGCTTCAACCCTGCGCCAAGCTGCGCGAAGGTGTCCCCCTGCCGGTAGGCATTGAACGCCTCTATCGTGTCCCAATGCTGAAGAATGGCTATGCCGTCTTCGGACGGTTTGCGATAAAGGGCGTAGTGCGTGCAGCCCGCCATGTTTCGTACAGTCTCCGCCTGAGCGGTAAACAGAGAGATTGCCGTTTCCAGATCGGCGGCGGCAAAGGCGGCTTCGACGGTGATGAGTTTCACGAAATAACCCTCCCTTACAGATCTTCTGAATTGCCAGTGGTGATACGGGTGATTATCCCGCGCGGCTTGTTCAGCGTCGCGTCCATCACGATGAAGCCATCGTTGCCGCGTAGGAGTTGTGTGCAACTGTTCTGCGGGCCGTTGTCCCAATCGATGCAGTAGCGGCCTTCTTCAAGCGCCCACGTGCCAACGAGTTTCGGACCTCCGGGCAATTGGGCGGCTGCCGATCCGTCTGTCGCGTAGTAGATGGGCGCAGTGCCACCATCGGGCGCACCCGGCGCACCTGCGGGGATTTCAACATAAAGCGTATTGCCGGTGATCAGCGCACTGAGTTGCGCGGTGTCCATCATTTTGTCGGCCATGGCGGTTGTGCCCGCCGAAAAGGCTACGAGGCAAAAGAGTGTGAGAGTTCTATTTTTCATGGTTCAGTCCTTTCGGTTGTGGCCTGAACCTATAAGCATAGTGGTTGGCGATCATACGCAAGGACGCCAAAGTCGCGCCCAGAGCCGCCAAAAACAGATGATCATGTGATACGCTAGACCTCCAACTATATGAACGAAGCGGACACATCCTTGAGGATGAGGAACGACGGGTTTGTCTCGCACTGCCGTCGTTCATACAATTGAAATGCTGCAGGATGCACCAATGGCAACTTCGACGGGCCGCGCCGCAGCGTCACAAAGGCCTGACGAGTGACCGCAGTGGGCCGCTCACGCCGCTGCTTGGGTTGGCATATGGCCCAAGTCCGCAGCGCATCCGATGACCGTATTTGAGCCCGAAGTGCTCGCTGACTCTATGAAGGTCAGCGAGCATGCGCCGGTGCGCCTCAGTCGGTTGGCAGCATCTGCGGATTCCAGACCACTTCCCATAGATGCCCGTCGGGATCGGTGAAATAACCTGCATAGCCGCCATAGAAGGTTTCCTGTGGCACCTTGATTATCTCGGCCCCCGCGCTCTCGGCCTTGCGCATGATGTCGTCTACATCTGCCCGGCGCAGCACATTGTGCCCGATGCTAGCGGCGGTGGAGCTGATCGGATGCTTGGGCAACCCGGTGTCATGTACGAGGTCATTCTGCGCCCAGATAGCAAGCTTCAGCCCTCCCGAGAGATCGAAGAACGCTACCGCGCCATGCTCGAACTCGCGCCCGATGATGCCGTCAGTCGGCAGGCTTAGCCCGTCGCGGTAGAAAGCAAGCGAATGTTCGAGATCGGCAACGGCAAGTGTCAAAACAGAGATACGTGGTTTCATGTCCATACCCTTTCTATCGGCGTCCGCACAATGCAGACTCCTCGATAGCCTTGGGCCGCCACATTTATGACGGAAGGACCCGCTGAGCGGGGGGCGGGCCAACCTTCCCGCACCTAACCTGTTTCAGACGGCATGAGAATAAAGGCAGAGATGCCTTCGGTCAACGACCGCTCTGACCATCCGACCTTCACCCTCCGAAAATGCTGCACGATGGACGAATGGCCGGTCTCGTGAAGCTGCACCGCAGCGCTCGGCGATGAAGCGAACGGTAAGTAAGGGCCGTTCGCGTCGGTCAGCGCCAAGGGCGAATTGCGGGCTTTCGCTTCAGGTGCGAACGAACCCGATCCCAACGCTGGAGCGGTTCTCTGATCGCGGTGATGTCAAGGGCATGGTTCTGTTGTCCGCCGGGGTCTTGGTTCTCTCCGAAGTCAGGCAGTGCCGCTTCATGATGGCGTCCGGGGCTGATCGTCTGGAATGTCATTCACGAGGTTGATGCGGTTGGCGTCACCTCGACCGCTTCACGCGAGATCGATCTGCCACCGTCCCGGAGGACGCCGAACCCGCCCTGTCCTCAGGCGGGTATGCTGTTTGTCAGGTTGCGGGCTCCCCTTTCCAGTTGAACTCGGTTCCATCACGCCAGATGGCATGGAGGATCACGGCGATCTTGCGTGCCGTTGCGACGGCGGCCTTCTTGAAGCCTTTGCGCGCGCTGAGCCGGATCGCCCAGGACTTGAGAGGTGAGAACCGTCTGACCTGTGTCATCAAGGACGCGGCAGCGGATACAAGCAGACGTCGCATCTCGGCATCTCCGCATTTGGAGATACGGCCTGATCTGTCGATCTCGCCCGATTGGTATCGTCGTGGCGTCAATCCCAGAAACGCGCCGACATCGCTCGATCGACGGAACCTGCTCGCATCGTCCAATGTCGCGATGAAGTTGAGCGCCACGAGGGGGCCGACGCCCGGCACTGTCATGAGGCGACGTGCCAACGTATTCTGCTTGGCAACATGCATCAGTTCATCGGCCAGGGCTTCCGCCGAGGCGCAAAGTGTCTTGTGGATGGGTATCATGGTCTGTGCCACAAGCCCCAGCATCGGATCGCAGGCTCCAGCCTCGGCAAGCTGGTCTCGGAATCCTTGGCGATGATGGGCACTGGGAACAGCTCCCATGCGGATGCCGAAGGTTTTGAGGACACCGCGGATATGGGCTTCGAGATCCTTGCGCATGCGGATCAGTCGTTCTCGCGCCCCCACCAGCGCCCGCACTCGGTCGGAGGCTTCGCTGCGAACATGGACTTTCGTGAACCAGCCGGTCCGAGACAGCTGCGCCAGACCCTCCGCGTCCGCCTTGTCCGACTTGTTGAGGCGCGCAGACAGAGCCTTGTGCGCCATGCGAGCGTCGATGCAGATGATCGGGACACCGCGCTTCTCAAGCTCACGCGTCAGCCAAGTGGCGAGTATCCCGCTTTCATGCACGACACGTTCCGCATCAGGAACTTCCCGGGAAAGATGGTCGGCGATGACATCCGGGTCCGTCGGCAGGGTCGCGCGTTTCACAACCGATCCCTGCGCATCCACAACGCAGACCGAGACTTCTTTCAACGAAACGTCGAGACCAACATAGTTGCTCATGGTCGTTCTCCTCACGGCTTTTAATTGGTGAGGCTGATCCTATCAGACCTCGTTCACCCGGGGAGAGCGACCGCCGCGATCACACCATGTCATTCCAGCGGCTCCATCTTACGTGAACCGAGATGATCCACACTGGGGGGCCGTTGGCTCCGATGTAAAAACGCCCGGAAGTGGAAAGAGATCCAAGCCTATCCGTTCCGAGATGCACGAGCATCGCGAGATGACCCCACTTCACTCGGCCGACATCTCGGCCAGAAGCCGTCTTCCCACAGGTCCGGGGGGATGCCCGACCAGGTGGGTGGCGTAGATCGTAAGAGCTCCCTGCTGACCGGTGGCGTCGTCGTCGAGGTCCAGCTGTACGAGACGGCCATCCTTCAGATCCGCCTCGACGAGATGTCTCGGCATCCGGCACCAGCCGAAGCCTGCGCGGAGAAAGTCCAACCGTCGACCGAGGTCGATAAACCGCCACCGCGCGAAGCTGGCGACGCCGTAGTCGGGGCCATCGGTGGTGGCCCCTGAACTGAGGACGAGCTGGACGTGAGGTTCGAGGTCCGCGCGCGTCAGAGGGGCGTGGCATCGGGCCAACGGATGCGAGAGAGCGGCCACCGCCACAAGTTCGATCGTGCTGAGCGGAACGGCCACCACGTCCTCGGGCACATCTGGCAACAGGAGGCCGATGGCCAACGCCGCTTCCTTGCGGCGGAGGCGCCGCAAGGCGCCGCCAAGACCTTCGGTCGAGAAGCTGATCGGCAGTTGCGGCCATGTCTCGTGCAGCACCCGCAGGCTTTCGATCAGCGGCCCCGAGGGCACCATCGGATCGATTGCCAGCGTCAATTCCGGCTCCAGTCCCTGCCGTGTGCCTGCAGCCACCGCTTCGAACCGGGCCGCGCCGGCCAGCACGAGGCGGGCCTGCTCCACCAGCACACGCCCGGCTTCGGTCAGCACGGGGCGGTGACCGGCACGATCGAAGAGCATCACGCCCTGGGTCGCCTCGAGATTGGCGACGGACTGGCTGATGGCCGACTGCGCGCGCATCAGGCTGCGACCAGCGGCCGAGAAGCTGCCGGTGTCGGCGATTGTCACCAGCACGCGCAGCTGGTCGAGGGTGAGCGCGCCGAGCACATCCATCTCCAAATCAGATCAAGATCATCACAATTATATCTCTCCCGCAGGCATTCGGTTCAACCTATTTTCTTCTCATGCAACCGACATTGTTCATAAACCACGGCGGCGGCCCCTGCTTTTTCCTCGAGGGTGGACCGATGCGCGAGGGCTTCCGGGACTTGGAAGCCTACCTGAGCACCGTTGCCGGACATCTACCCACGGTTCCGAAGGCGATTCTCGTTATCTCCGGCTACTGGGAAGAGGCCGTTCCGACCGTGAATACCGCTGAAGCTCCGCCACTGCTGTACGACTACGGCGGCTTTCCCGAATACACCTATCGGCTGACATGGCCTGCGCCCGGCGCGCCGGATGTCGCGGCGCGGGTGCAGCAGCTGCTGAGCGATGCGGGATCGACAACGGCCGCAACGATACGCGCGGCTGGGATCACGGTGTGTTCGTGCCGTTCAAGGTCATCTGGCCCGATCCGCGGATCCCTCCGGTGCAACAGTCCATGTGTCACGGCTGGGACCCGGCGCAGCATCTTGAAATCGGGCAGGCTCTGCGGCCTCTGCGCGACGAAGGCGTGCTGATCGTGGGTAGCGGCCAAACCTATCACAACCTCGGCGGCGGCTTTTGTGGCGGAGAACCTGCGGCCGATGCCTTCGATGATTGGCTGCGCACCGAAATGGTGCAGCCCGAAACCCGGGACGACGCGCTGATCCGCTGGGTCACGGCCCCCGGCGCGCGACATGCCCAGCCCGAGGAGGACCGCTTGCTGCCCTTGATGGTCGCGGCCGGCGCGGCCTCGGGGGACCCCGGCCATATCGACTTTCACGGGCAGGCCTGCGGCAAACCCATCTCCGGGTTCCGCTTCGGCATCCAGGCCCACGACCAACAACATATCTCCTAAATTTTCAAAAAGGGACGCAACATGACCAAACTCCTCCTCATAGAAACCAGCCCCCGTGGTGAGGCCTCTGTCTCTCGCAAGCTGTCGGCCAGGTTCATCTCCGAATGGGAGGCCGCCCATGCAGATGGAGAGATCGTCACCCGCGATCTCGCGAAAGACGCGCTGCCCCATGTTACGATAGACTGGCTGGGGGCCTACTTCACGCCACAGCAGGCTCTGACCGATGACCAGAAGGCGCAACTCGCGCTTTCCGACGAACTGGTGCAGGAATTACTGGACGCAGACGAGATCGTCATCTCGACCCCGGTTTACAACTACAATATTCCTGCCGCCCTGAAGGCTTGGGTGGATCACATCGTGCGCAAAGGACTGACGCTCGGCCTCGATGGATCCGGCCTTGTGACCGGCAAGAAAGCAACGCTGATCGTGGCCTCCGGCGGGTCCTACGGTCCAGGCTCGCCCATTGCGGACCGTAACATCGCGCCACAATACATAAGGCTGATCCTGAATGTCATCGGCATCACGGATGTCTCCCTCATCCACGGCGAGGCCGCGAAAAACGTCGACATGGGCGAGACTACGATGGAGGCCTTCGTCGACAGCTATGCGCCGCAGATGAAGCAGTTGGCTAACGCCTGATCGGCCACTTGGTTCAGCCGCAGCGCCTTCTGAAGGAAGCCGAGTGTTCGCTTGCACTAGCCCGTCAGGCAGTGCTTCGTATCTTCGCAAACGGCTGGTTTCGGGAAGCTGCGCTGCGGCATAACGGTATGTTCGAAAGGCAAGTCAGGGCCGCAACGTCCGGCTCCGAGGTGACACCTGTGCTCTTTCCGCCGCGGCGCAACAGGTCCGCTTCGAGCCCAAACTGTTCACGTTGGAAGAGGCCGACTTCGCAAGTACCGCAATAAACCCGACGCAGTAGCAAAGATCGTGAGGCCTAAGCCGGTACCAAAAATGTGCTACTGGCAAAGGGCAGTGTCTATACCGGGCATCTCGGCGGCGCGTGACCGCCACCGGGATGCGCTCAGTGGTGGCTGGCCGCGGTTCCGCGCGCCTGAGCGAGCAGAAAG
The DNA here is from genome assembly GCF_007855645.1 of Qingshengfaniella alkalisoli. Taxonomy (GTDB): domain Bacteria; phylum Pseudomonadota; class Alphaproteobacteria; order Rhodobacterales; family Rhodobacteraceae; genus Qingshengfaniella; species Qingshengfaniella alkalisoli. The sequence goes on along the minus strand of NZ_CP042265.1, from coordinate 111,120 downwards.
TACACCAGGGCCGTCAGCAGGCCCATCAGCACGGCGGCGGTTGTCAGCAGCACCGAATGGGTCGCGGAAAACGCGGCCTTGCCGGCAGCGATCGCCGCCGCCGCTTGGTCGGCTCCAAGCTGCTGGGCGATGATATAGACATCGCCGATCGAGTGTGAGGCCTGGTCGGCCAGCCCCTCGGGAACGCCGCTTGGCAGGACGAGATGGCGTCCGAAAACCACCGACATAAAGACGCCGAAAAGGGTGATCCCCAGACCGCTGCCCAGCTCATAGCCCGTCGCCTCGAGCGAGCCTGCGGCTCCGGCTTCGCTAGCATCGGCAGCGCCCATGATCGCGATGGAAGAAGCGGTGAGCCCGATGCTCAGCGCAAGGCCAAGGGCCGCCAGCAGTACCGGCACGGTGAGACCGGGATCGTGGAAGTCCGTGACGGCAAGCCCCGCAAGCGCGCCCGCCGAGATGGCCAGCGACAGGCAGGCCACCGGTCTCAGCCCGAAGCGGCCGGACAGCCAGCCCGCGACCGGACCGCCAAGGGCCGCAGCCGCCATGATCGGGATCAGGAAAAGCCCGGCCTGAAACGGCGTCTTCCCCAGTACATATTGCAGCTCCTGTGCCAGCGTCAGTTCGACCCCCGCCAGAGATCCGCTTGCCACGATGGCCATGATGATCCCCGCGACGATGGCCGGACGTGAGAAGAGCGACAGATCCAGCATCGGTGCGGGGCTGCGCAGTTGCGTGCGAACAAAGAGCGACAGCAGAATCACACCGATGGCCAGGACCAGCATGACGACCGCCATTGGCTGTTTCGCGGCTAACCCCGCCTTGATCGCATAGACGGTGGCGATCATGCCAAGGATCAGCAGCACCGCCTGCCCGATGGCCCAAGGGCCGGGTGTGATCTCCTCCCGCCGGGGCAGCAGCAGCCAACAGGCGGGCAGGACGATCATCATCACCGGAATATTGATCAGGAAGACCGAACCCCACCAGAAATGTCCCAGAAGCGCGCCGCCGATCAGCGGTCCCACCGCCGCACCGGCGGCGCCCACCGTTCCCCAAAGCCCAAGTGCAAGGCCGCGCTCGCCCTCATCCTCGAAGGTGCGGCGGATAATGCCAAGTACGCATGGCATGATCATCGCCCCGCCAAGCGCCAGCAGCATCCGTGCCGTGATCAGCATGGGCGCATTCGGCGCAAAGGCTGCCAGTGCCGAGGCGAGGCAGAAAACCGTCAGCCCGGTCAAAAGGATGCGCCGGTTGCCGACCCGGTCGGCCAGGGTGCCCATCGGCACCAGAAGCCCGGCCATCAACAGCGGATAGATGTCGATGATCCACAGCACCTGTGTATTCGACGCCTCAAGTGCCTGGGTCAGCGTCGGCACCGCCACATGCAGGATTGTCATGTCCAGCACCACGGGCAAGAAGGCCAGCATGACCGCCAGCAGCACCAGCCAGCGTCTGGGATCGGGGGAATGGGCCGACATGGTTCACCTGAATTCTGTTGCAGTGGCCGATATAAATACATACGTATGGAATTCAATACCGAAACGACTGGACGAGACGACTCATGGGCAGAAAACCGACGATCACGCGCAACCGCTTGCTGGATGTGGCCGAAGAGATCGTGCGTACAGGCGGCGGGGCGGCGCTGACCATCGGTGCGCTGGCGCAGGCGGCAGGGATTTCAAAAGGCGGTGTGCAATATTCCTTTGCCAGCAAGGACGATCTTGTACGCGGCCTGATCGACCGCTGGACCAGCCAGTTCGATGCCATGCTGGAAGGGGAAGCAGGGGATGATCCCGTGGCCTTTGTCAGGCGTTATATCGCGGCGGCAAAGGCCTCACAGCAGGCGATGAATGCCAAGATGGCGGGGCTGCTGGTCAGCCATCTGGAAGATCCGGCCAATCGACGCGAGACGCGTGACTGGTATCGCGGGGTTTTCGACCTACTTGGTGGCAGCTCTCCCGACGCGCAGGCGACGCGTGTCGCCTTTCTGGCGGTGGAGGGGCTGTTCCTGCTGCGCATGAACGGCATTGACGAAGACGGTGTCTGGACGGATTTCCTCGACGATGTCGAAGTGGTCCTGGCACGGCTGACCATTTGAGCGCTCCCACTACGACAACCCGACGCTGACAATGCACCATATCATGGGAATGCTGCATTGCCTCCGAGGTCGGTAGTGGGGCCACTTCGACCGATGCTGCAGGCTGGGCGAACGGCGGCTTTGGCGATCGCGGAACTATCGCCTGCACCTCGTCAGCGCCGCTACGGCAGACGCAAGCGAACAATTTGAAGGGTCGGATATGGTTCACGCCCCGGAACGGGTAGAATCCGGCGGCTGCGAGCGGGAGTAGCAGCAGGGAGGTGAAGCTGTCGGACGAGGGAGAAACAGCCAGGAGCACCCCTGCGAGAGAGAGTGTGACGGCGGTCCACCCCCGCCCACCGATGGTCATCCCCAACAGGAAGCGGCCCAACAGCGCCATCCAGACGGGAGAGGTATAGTAGCAGGCCGCCGCGAGGGTGAAGGACATGGCCGGCAGCGCCGCGTAGTAGTTCAACCACATCGCGGCGAGGCAGAGGCTGCGCGCCCAGACCCAGCCGGGCCGGGTCAGGCGAAGGGCAGAGCTGTCCTTGGTCGCCAGGACCCACGTCGCAAGCAAAATCGCGGCGAAGAAGGACCGCAGCAGGACCAGCTGCGCCAATCCTCCATCACAAAAGGCGACATGCTCCGCCCTGCGATCAAGCTAAAGGCAATGCCCATCGGAGATGCCGCCCGAAAGACAGCCGTTCTCAGCGACCGGAGTAAACGCTGAACTAAGCGCCGGTCATACTCAGGTTATCCTGTCGCAAGAGATCGAGGAAAAGCGTGACGGCCCGAGGCGGATGGCGCCGACTTGAATAGAAGGCGTGATAGCCGGGGAACGATGGCGACCAGTCTCCGAGGATCTCGACAAGTTGCCCGTCCTTCAGAAAGGGTCTGGCAAGGTCTTCCAGCATGTAGGCCAGCCCCAATCCCGCACAAGCCGCCGCCACGAGCGCGTCACCGTCGTTGACGACAATCGAGGAAGTGACCTTCACCGTCTCGGTATGGCCACCCTTTTCGAATGACCACGGCGACAGGGTGCCGCCTGCGTTTCGGAAGCCGATGCAGCGATGTCGAGACAGCGCGCGCGGGGTGCCCGGGGACGCGTAGGCGTCGAGATACCGGGGGGCTCCTACGACGACAGCGCACAAGGGCGGTCCCACCGGGACGGAGATCATGTCCATCTCCAGGTTGTCACGCATCCGTATCCCGATATCGAACCGCTCAGCGACGATATCGACGTATCTGTCCTCCACGCTCAGTTCGCCGTCGATCCCGGGATGAGCCGTGATCAGCCGGGAAAAGGCAGGCCAGACGAGCGTGTCCGCAGCATGTTTGCCGCAAGTCACCCGGAGTTGCCCCCTGGTTCTTCGCGCAGTCGTTCGAGATCCGCGACTTTCGCGTCAAGCTCCGTGACGTTCGGAACAAGCGTGGCGAGCAATTGCTCGCCCGCCGCCGTCGGGGTCAGGCTGCGCGTGGAGCGTGACAGCAACCTTATGCCCAGCTCACCCTCGAGACGCTTGACCGTCTGACTGACGGCCGACTGTGTCACCCCCAGGCTGCGTGCCGCCGCGGTGAAGCTTCGCGCCTCTGCCACGCGGCCGAAAATGATGAGATCGGAGAATCTGCGCGGGTCCATTCATTAGAATGGCTACTGATACTAACAATTTTCAAGCACCTAATCGCGGACTGCGAAGATCACCTAATATGTGAGCAGTAAAGCAAAAGGAGCTGACACAATGGCGGACAAGGTATGGTTCATCACCGGAGCCGGTAAGGGGCTGGGGTATTTCATCGCGAGGGACGCATTGCGCGCAGGCGACAAGGTCGTGGCAACCAGTCGAACCGTGGACGGACTTGCCGAACGCCTATCGGCCCCGAAGGGCAGTCTGATCGTATTGCCGCTCGACGTGACCGGGGCCGACGCCGTTTCAGAGGCCCATGACGCCGCCATCAAGGCCTTCGGGCGTATTGACGTGCTGGTCAACAATGCTGGTCGCGCGCAGCTTGGATGGTTCGAGATGATCCGGGACGACGACGTGCGTCGGCAGTTCGAGATCAATCTGTTCGGGGCGATGAACATGGCGCGTGCGGTGCTGCCGACGATGCGCCGTCAGCGTTCGGGTCTCGTGGTGACCATATCGTCAGTGAATGGCTTGGTCGCCAACCCCGGTGGTTCGATCTACTCGGCCTCCAAGTTTGCGCTCGAAGGGTGGATAGAAGGCCTTGCCGAAGAGATCGCGCCGCTCGGCATCCGATCCCTGATCATCGAGCCGGGGATGATGAGAACGAATTTTCTGGACCCATCTACCGCGCGGCAGGGCGACTTGAAAATCGAGGACTATGCCGAGGCAGCTTCCGCTTTCCAGACCTTCATTTCCCAAGCGAACGGCGCGCAGGAGAACGATCCTGAGGTTCTTGCCGCGCGGATCGTCGCCGAAGCGTCTTCCGATGATCCCGTCCGACGGCTGCTGTTCGGCGCAGACGCCCATGAGTGGGCTGGTACGAAATGCCGACAGCTGGCGACTGAAATCGAAGCTTCGAGCGCACGTGCATGATGACAGGCCTCGGCCGCTTCGTCCGCACTGCGATCATGTATAGCCATGAAATGCTGCAAGATGCACGAACCACCGGTCTGGCAACGCCGCACCGTGGCGTCGACCTCTGCCATCAAAGTCCGGAGAGGGCCGTCTCTGCCGGGCAGACCACTCACCTGCGTGTCCAGCACGCCACGCTGCCGCAGGTCTGCTTCGGGCCGGAAGCTTCACGGTGCTCCACCAGGGGAGCACGGAGCTTACCGCAGCGCCGCATGTCTGCTCCGAGCCCGTTTTACCAAATGCTGCGTCGCTCTCGAAGGGCTGCTATGGAGCGGTAAAGCGTTAAGAGGAATCGCGCTATGACAAGCAAACCTTTTCGATCTTACATCATCTGCACTGCCCCACGCAGTGGAAGCACGCTACTGTGCGGATTGCTTGCCGCGACAAACGCCGCGGGAAACCCGGACTCGCACTTTCACTCGTCGTCGCTCGACGATTGGCTGGATGACTACTGCCTGAAGCACATCGATTATGCTTCGCAAGAAGAAGCTGTTCGCGCCATCTTCAAGGCCGCCTTGTCGCGGGGCAAAGGCGATACAGATATTTTTGGTTTGCGAATGCAGAGTGGCAGTTTCGACCACTTCATGCAGCAACTAAAACTGCTGTTGCCGGGCCGCATGAGCGACGTCGAGCGAATTCGAAAAGCATTTGGCCCGACGTTACATATCCATCTTTCCCGTCCAGACCGGCTGAATCAGGCTATCTCGCGTGTTCGTGCCGAGCAGACGGGCCTGTGGCATCGCAACTCTGACGGCACAGAGCTGGAGCGCCTCGCTCCTCCGCAGGAACCGCGATATGACGCCGCCGCTATCAAGCGCCACATGATCGCGCTCGGAGCACTCGACGAAGCTTGGGAGCGATGGTTCGAACTGGAGGCGATGGAGCCAATGCGCATCAATTATGACGCCCTGTCGATAGACCCTAAACAGGTTTTGGCGCAGGTACTCTCCGCGCTGAACCTTGATCCAAGCCGAGCCCAGTCTGTCGAGGCGCCAACAGCAAAGCTTGCTGACGAATTGAGCCGTGAGTGGCGAGATCGATTTGAGAGTGAGAGCTGAGTTTATGCAATACGCAAACGAACGCAAAAGCTGGCACTCGGTTCGTTCCGCCAGACGGCTGGTTTGTCCCGCTCATGGGGCGATCAGTGAACGAGGTGCCGATGCGATCATACCCATCCGGCGCAACGGGCGCGCCTGGAAGGAAGACTGCCACGCGGCCTTCGCGCGAAACGAGATCCTGCGTGCAACCCGACACCTGGGCCGGGCACTTTGGAAGAAGTGGGCACGATACCATGTCCGAAGCAGGGTCGAGGCCAGGATGAACTGCCTCAAGCGCTTCGGGGAGCGGATCATGTCACGAGACCCCGACCGCCAAACCGCCGAAATCCACATCCGCATCGCAATCATGAACACCTTCTCGGCCCTTGGCAGGGCCGAGATCGAAGCCATCGCCTGAACTCAGCGGGGAAAGGGCGCATTCACCCTCGAGCCTGATTTGCGCAACATCGCCCATGCTTGTGAGAAATGAAGACTACCGAGATCCGGCTGGCGCGATCTGTTGACCAAGACTGCCGGAGTGTCGGCGATGTGAGGAGGAGGACGATAAGTATGGGCAAATGATCGACCAGATCCGGAACGGGGAAGCCTGTGGCGTCCAACGAGCGCGAGCTCGAAATTTTGATGAGGCCTCCGATCCGCGAACAGCATACATGGTGTGATTGCGGCGGTCGCTCTCCGATGGCGAACGAGGTCCGGTATGTTGGCCTCACGAGAAAATGCCGTGAGGAGAACGACCATGAATTACTATGCCGGTTTGGATGTTTCGCTGAAAGAGATTTCGATCTGCGTTGTTGATGACACTGGGACGACCGTAGCACGTGGCGTGTCACCAGCCGATCCCGAGGGCGTGGCGGGCTGGTTCCGCACAAGATCGCTCTCTCCTGAGTTGATCGTGCATGAAAGCGGCCAGCTGTCGATCTGGCTTCAGCGCGGACTGGCGCAGCTGGGATTGCCAGCCCTTTGCATAGATGCTCGCAGGGCTCACAAGAGCCTCTCGGCCCGCCCCAACAAATCCGACGCCGCGGACGCAGAAGGTCTTGCGCAGCTGGCGCGCACAGGCTGGCTCACGCCGGTCCATGTTCGTACTGAAGACGCGGATCAATTGCGCACCCTGATCAGCGCACGAGGGCAATTGATCGATCTCCGAAAAGATCTGGAAGGACATATTCGGAGAATTCTAAAGACCTTCGGGATACGTCTGACTGGTATTGGGAAGGGTTGGCAGCGGCAGGGGTTCCGCAACCAGCTCGCCGGCGCGGGTGAGCGGGAGCCTGTCCTGCGCATGATCGCCGACGGCATCGGGAAATAAACGGTGGGCGTGGCAAAGGCGAGCGGTAGGCATACAGACATCTCCCATATCACACGGCAACCTGCGATACCTTTACAGTGCCCTACCTGTACCCGCGCGGTGCCTGGCCGGCGTCGGCCAGAACCTGTCTTGCACGTTCGATCACCGGGCGGTCAACCATCTTGCCGTCGACCTGCACGACTGATCCCGAAGCGGTCGACAAGGCCGACAGAACGCGGCTTGCCCAGTCGACCTCGGCCTCGGACGGGGTGAAACCATCGTTCGTGAACGCAACCTGTGCGGGATGAATGCAGAGCTTTGCACCGAAGCCGCGCATGCGTGACCTTGCCACTTCGTCGGCCAAAATGCCAGCGTCCTTCAGCTCGGGTGTCACGCCATCCACCGGCGACACCAAGCCGCCAAGGCGCGATGCCAGGACAATTTCGAACCGGACGGGATCAAGAACGGGGCCGGTGCCCGGTATCCGTGTATCCGCGCCGAAATCCAGGTTGCCGAAGGCAAGCCGGGTCACCCCTGGGCAGGTGACCGACCGGCGCAGCGCTGCGAGGCCCTCGGCCGTTTCGATCAGCGCGACCAGCGCGCGCCCGGGCAATTTCTCGGCCACTGCCGACAGGCTTTCGGGCGTCGCTTTCGGCACCATGACGGCAGATACGTCGCAGGATGACAGCGCCGCCAGGTCGTCGTCGAACCAGGGCGTCTCTGCACCGTTGATCCGCACGAGCCCCGTGCCGCCAGAGCCGAACCATTGCGCGACGTGGTCGCGGGCTTCGGATTTGGAGTCTGGGCCGACCGCGTCCTCAAGGTCGAGGATAATGGCGTCAGCGCCCGATCCGGCGGCTTTCGCGAACCTGTCGGGCATGCGCCCGGGCACGAACAGATAGCTGCGCGGGGTCGTCATGATACGGGCTCGACCACTGCACTTGCCTGCATGGCAAGCTCGCCGTCCGGCCCCTTGGCCCAGAGCGGAACGGCGCCCTCGGTCTCCTCCCCGGCTTCGACCGAGAACGGGCGGTCACCGAAGAGCGGCGCCATGCCGCGGAATTCGAAGCGGATCAGACGCCCCGCACCCGCTGGCGTGACAAAACCCTGAAGCAGGGTGGCCGTCAGCGGGCCATGCACGACAAGATCACGGTAATCCTCTTCCTCGCGGGCATAGGTCCGGTCGTAATGGATGCGATGGCCGTTCGACGTCAGCGCGGAAAAGCGGAAGAGCAGCACCGGATCGGGGGTGATCTGTTCGGAACGGATGGCGCCTTCGGGCGCAGGGGCCGGATCAGGCTTCGGCGCGCCGGGCGCCGCAGCTTCGCGGTAGACTATGTCCTGTTCTTCCTCGATGCAGAGCCTTCCGTCCTGCGACAGCCTGTGATTCACCGTCACGAAGACAAGCTGCCCCGCGCGACCGGACTTAGCCTTGACTGAAATGATCTCGCTGACCTTCTCGGCTTCCCGGCCGATCATGAGCGGCGCGTGGTAGTCTAAGCGGCCGCCTGCCCACATGCGGCGGGGCAAGGTGACGGCGGGAAGGAAACCGCCGCGCTTGGGATGACCGTCAGCCCCGATATTCCGACGCTGCGCGAACGGGTTGAAATAGAGCCAGTGCCACCCCGGCGGCAGCGGGTCACCGTCCGCCGGGCCGCAATCCATATCCAGCGTCGCGGCGAGGCCGACGGCGCGATCGGCCGAGATCATCTGAATAAGCCGCTCGGTACGGCCAATCGCGTCGGAGTAGTCAGGTGTGGATGTCATCTTTAGCCCTTCAGTAGATGGCCTCGTCCTTGACCAGGGCGCCGATCTGCGCCCGGCTGAGGCCGAGGAGTTCTCCGTAAACGTAGTCCTCGTCGCCGCCGAGTGTCGGCGTGCCGCGCGTTATGCCCGGCGCGCTATCCCCTGCGAAGCGCGCGGGCCGGCCGATCGCCGCGCGAATTTTGCCATCGGTTTCGGCGACGTCGAGGATCGCGCCCCGTGCCCGCATGTGCGGATCCGACACGATGTCAGAGGCGGCCCAGGACAGGTGGGCGGCAACGCCCGCCGCTTGCAACTGCATCGCCGCCGTTTCGCCGCGTTGTCCGGCGGTCCAGGCGCTGATCGGCGCATCCAGCTCGCGACGGTTTGCGTGCCGTTCGGCCTGCGTGGCAAAGCGGCAGTCTTCGGCCAGCTGCGGTTGCCCGATGATCCGCGCCAGAACCTTCCATTCGGCGTCGCGGGACACGGAGATCGACAGCCAGCGGTCCGCATCGGCCGTAGGGAAAAGCCCATGGGGCGCGCGGATCATGTCGTCATTGCCCATGCGACCAACGGACATCCCCGCCGAAGCCGCGGTCAGGTATTCCCCCACCAAGGACGAGGCGACCTCGCGGGCGGCGACATCCACGTGGCACCCTTCGCCGGTGCGGCGACGGCGATTGAGTGCGGCCAGCGTGGCAAGGGCCGCGTGCATCCCGACCGAGTGGTCCATGACGTGCCGCATCTCGACCGGCGGTCCGTCGGCATGACCCGACAGGTAGCCCAGCCCACCCCAGGCCCCAAAGAGAGGTGCGTAGCCGGCGAAATGGCTTTCCGGGCCGGTCTGGCCTGACGATGACACGGAGACCATGACGATATCCCGCTTCACGTCACGCAGGGCGTCGTAGCCCAGCCCGAGGCGTGTCATCACGCCCGCGCGGAAGCTTTCAGCAGCGACATCGGCAACGCCGACCAGCTTCTTTGCCAGAGCGACCCCGTCGGGGTGTTTCAGGTTCAGCCTGACCGACAACTTGTTCGACGACACCTGGTCGAAGGTCGCCGGCCCCTGGCGGCCATAGACGGCGTGCGGCTTGCGGAAGATGTCAGGCCGCAGCGCGGTTTCGACCTTGATGACCTCGGCCCCCATCTGGCTGAGCATGTGGGTGCAGAAAGGCCCGGCGGCATGGACGGTGAAATCAGCGATGCGAAGACCTGCGAGAGGTTTCATGCTGTAGCCCTCCGACTCGGTTGGCAGGACAGGAGCGACTGGTCCGCGCCGATGCCGGCAAGCGTCTCGCTGACAGGCAGCGCGTCCGGCCCGAAACGGAACGGCAGCGATTGCACTTGCACCGGCCCATCGGGCGTATGAACAGTCGCGAAGATGCCCCGTGATGTTTCCTGAAGGCCGGTCAGAACCTGCTCGGGCGCATTGTAGCGCGCCATGGGCACACCGAGGGTTTGTGCCTGCGCGACCAGGTCTTCGACCTTACGGTGGCGCGCCCATTCACGGATGCGCTGGTTGATCTCGGCGCCGCGCATGCTGCGCCCGACCTCGTCTGCAAGCTCGGGGTCCTGTGCCCAGTCCTCGGCCCCGAGAAGCTCGATCAGTCCCAGCCACTGGCGTTTTTCCAGCGTCAGCAGCTCGACGTAGCCATCCGCACATTCGACGACGCCGCCAAACTTAAACGACCTGGTGAGACGGTGTTCCACCGATCCGTCGCCGAAGCGCTGGATGGCGAAAGCACCGACCGCAGCGTTCGCGTCCTGGACCGACGCGTCGACATACTGGCCCTTGCCGGTCCACAGCGCAGCCATGGCCGCCATCGCGGCGGTCGTGCCACCCTGCATCTCGGCGAAATGTCCGGCGATCTTCAGGGGTGCGCGATCAGGGAAGAGATCGGCGGTCAGCCCGTTCGGCAGCAGGAACCCCTCCCCTCCGGCATGGATCAGATTGATCTCGTCGCCTTTCCAATTTGCCTTGGGCCCGAAGGCGCCGAACGGCAGGACGGAAAGATGCACGATATGCGGATGATCTTTGGCGATTCTTGCCTCATCAAGCCCCAGCGCGGCGCGATCCGAAACCGGCGTGTCATCGATGAAGGCGTCGGACTCAGCCAGGAGCTTATGCATGTTCTGCTGAAAGTCGGCTCCCGCAGGATCGGTGACCACGCTGCGCTTGCCGAGAGACAGGTATGTGAACAGCGCGCTTTGCCCCCTAGGAAGGAGCGGAGGCTCCTCCCTGAGCGGGCATCCAGCGGAAGGTTCGGCCATGATGACCTCGGCACCCATCTGGCACATCAGGCGCCCGGCCTGCGCCGCGGCCACACCAGTGGCACGTTCTATGACGCGAAGGCCGGTTAGAGGCTTGTCAATCATGGCCGCCCCCTTTCTTCAGCGAACGACCGGAAGGTCCAGCTCGAGGTTCCCGCAATCGAGGAACACCCGCAGGTTGGGGTCGCGCGTCTGAAGGGCGACGGTGGCGATGCCAGGTGTGGTGACTTCACCGCGTTGGTTCTCCCCCCAGATCTCGATATCCACCAGGGCGTGGCCATCCTTGATGTACTTCTTCGACACCTTGCCCTTGCACCAAGTGCTGTCGCCCATGGTGTTAAAACGGCGCATCTCGGTGCGAACGCGTTTAAGGAAGGAAGCGTCGCCCATCCAGTTGGTGACCATCGACGCCATCCACGACGACCGCTGCGGGCCATAATCGTAGACACCGGGAACGCCGACCTCTTTTGCCGTGCTTTCGCGGTGGTGACCGATGCCCGTGTACTCGATGCCGCCGCCCGCCTCGGGGTTGCGGAAGAAGTGGCCGGGGTGCTTCATTGCGTTCTGGAATACCACGCCATGGGTATGGCCGCGGCCCGACCCGACGAGGAAGCCCATGGTGTCCATCAGCGACAGCGGGCCGCGCACGATGGTGTCGAGGCTTTCGCCTTCGGTGACGTCTTCCCAGTAACGCACCTTGGAGCCGCGGATCTTCATCGGCTCTTCCATGATGCAGGCGTCGAGTTCCTCGAACTCCTCCTGGGTGTATTCGTAGGTGGTGATGTCCTTGTACTTGCCCGCATCGCGCGCCGCCTTGCGCTCGTGGCGGGTGCAGGTGCCCAGGGCGCGGGACAGCATGTCGCCGTGCTGGTTAAAGTAGGTCGCCTCGACGTATTGCAGCACCAGCCGGCCCGAGAACTTGCTTTCCTTCACGTCGATCCCGATCACGCGCTCGATGGCGTTGATCCGGTCGCCGGGGCGGATGTGGCGGAAGATTTCCCAGTCGTTGCCCGCGTAGAAGCCATGCACACCCGGCAGGCCCCAGCGGGTCCGGCCAATCCAGCCAAGCGCCATCGGGAACATCGGATGGCCCAGCTGCGTGCCGAAGCGCGATGCCGCGCCATAGCCCGGATCACGGTAGAGCGGGTTGAGGTCGCCGATGCCGTTGCACCAGTTGCGCAGCGTGTCGGCGGTCGCATCCTGAAGGTACGGGCCTTCGGGGCGCAGTTGCAGCCCCACCATCTTTTCAGCAGCGGCAATCGCCTCGTCGGTGATTTTGCCTTCGGCGGGCGCGCCGCCCATGCCCTTGGCTTCGTCTTCCTTGGTCTTCTCAGCGGTGGTCACTTTCGGGGTCTCCCTATCGATCTGGTGTCTGTGGTGAACGCGCGCTTTGCGCGGCTGTTTTTAATATAATGCATTATTTTGGAAGCGGTCAAGCAACGAATACTCCAGAACGAGGGCTGTTTTTCTTACGAGATCAGGGTATATCTGCGCAGACTGGCTATTGCTCGCCGCTTTGATGCATTATTCTTGACGGCTAGTCAGTCAGAAGGTCACGTCAGCTGCGCTGGTGACCTGCGCAAAGCGGCGCAACCCGGACAGGGCGTGGTCATGTTCATCGGCGGTCGCCCCGGCGCAGCAATCTTCAAGCAGCACGCACTCGTAGTCGCGATCATGACCTTCCCGCACCGCCGCCGAGATGACTCCATTCGTCGACACGCCCGACAGGATCAGGCGCCGAATGCCCTGCGCGCGCAACAGAGGTTCAAGCTTGGTCGCATAAAAGGGGCTGACCCTGTGCTTGACAATATCCGGGTCGCCGGGCTGGGGCGCGAAGCGATCTAGTACCTCGGTCCCCCATTCCCCGAGCTTGAACACGCCGTTGTCGCGCGCTTTCGAGAATACCGGTGATCCCGGGGGGCATTCTGAGTAATTCGGGGAAAACCCGACACGGACGTAGCCGACCATCACGCCCGCCGCACGGGCCTTGCTGATCGCAAGTTCGGTTGCGTCATAAACGCCGCGTTCCTGCATGAGTGGAACATAGCTCATGCCGCCCATCCCCTCTGGATGAACCAGGTCGTTCAACATGTCCATGACAAGAAGGATAGAATCAGATGCCATTGTGCAGTCCTTTCAGGCTTGGATTCGACCCCGTGCCGGAAAGGACGCGGGGGGCTATTCGGTGTAGCTGGCCTTGAACTCGTCCCAGGCCGAACGGATGTGGGACCGCAAGGCCTGGAGGAAGGCGGTTTCGTCGCGGGAAATGACAGCATTCAGCATATCGCGGTGCTCTTGCGAGGCCCGGTCGATGCGATTGTCCAGTCGATTGATGAGGTCGAACGGGTAGCGCGCCCAGAGCGCCCGGACGAACCGCAGGGTCTGCGGCAGTTCGGCCGCGATGTAGATCAATTCGTGAAATCGATAGTTGATCGTCCGAACCGCTTCCTTGTCGTTGCGCGCCGCGGCGGCCTCTATCTGATCCTGAAGCGAGCGCAACTCCTCGATGTCTTGCGAGGTCAGGCGACTGAGAGCCTTGACCCCCAGCTTGCATTCCAGCGTGATCCTGAGGTCGGTGATCTCTTCGGTCGCGTTGATGTCGAAGGGCGCCACGATCGCGCCGCGATGCGACGTGCCGAGGATGAAGCCCTCGGCCTCGAGCAGCTTGATCGCCTCTCTGACAGGGGTGATCGAGGTTCCGATCATCTCGGCGATCTGTGCCTGCTTGAGCTTGGAGCCACGTGGAAACTGACCCGAGATAATGCCCTCTCGAAGGAAATCCGCGACGTATTCTTCCTTGGTCTGATGCTTGACCTGGTTTTCCATCAACAACTAACCCCCGAATGGTGCTGCATAAGTGCAAAATGCATTCCTTCATGCCCCGGTCTCCGGAGCTAGGTCAAGTCGGAGGATGCGCCCGGCCATATCCGGGCTAATCGACGGATAGTAGTCCAGAAGCCTCGGATCATGGGCGGGAAGCACGTGATCGTCGCTGTCGGCCAACTCCCGGATCCTGTCATGAGCCGCCAGCATGTCGGAAATATTGAACGCGACAGTGAAAGGGATGCCGCGTTCTAACTCCTCGTAATAATGCAGTGCATCCGAGGCCAGAACGACCCAACCACGCCCTGTCCGGATCCGCAGGATTTCCTGGCCGGCGCAGTGGCCCCCGACCCAATGGGCGCTGAGTCCATCGGCCACCTCGAAGTCACGGCCATGCAGGTGCAGGCGCCCGTCGTGCAGTAGATGCACCAACCGTGCGATCTCGTCCGACTTGTAGGCATGACGGAAGGTCGGTTTCTCCATCCAGGGACCCGTGACATAGACCATCTCCTCGGCCTGCATAAAGAACCGGGCGTTCGGCAACGCATCCAGGTAACCGAGGTGATCGTAATGGGCATGGGTTAGCAGAACGGTCGTGACCTGCGCCGGGTCGATCCCAAGCTCAGCCCAGCCGTCGGGCGGAGACATGACTTGCTCATGCCCGTTCCTGGCGCCCTTCTCGGGATCGATCCCGGTATCGACGACGATCACCTCCTGGCCGCACTTGAGCACCCAGCAGAAGAAGTCGAGCACCAGGGGGGCCGTGGGATCGGGATCCGAGATAAAATTGACGCCACGGGTGCGGGTTACGTTTGTCGCGTGCCGGATGGCATAAATTTCCCAGGTTTTCATGGCATTCCCTCAGGCCGCGGCAGCGCCGAGATAGGCGTCGATCGCCTCTTGACGCGCCGTTTCGTCCTTGAGCTCTTCGGCACTGCGGTGCCCGACGATCCGGCCGCCGCGCAGGAAGTGCAACTCGTCGCACAGGCGCATCGTTACAGCCAGGTTCTGCTCGACCAACACGATGGCAAGCTCCGATTCCGCGCGGATGGTTGCCAACCGGTCAAAGACCCGGCGGACCAGAAGGGGGGCGAGGCCAAGCGAGGGTTCGTCGAGGAGCAGGAGCTTCGGATCGGCGGCCAGCCCGCGACCGATGGCCAGCATCTGCTGTTCGCCCCCCGACAGGCGCCAGGCCTGACGGTCGGCCTTTTCGGCAATCTCGGGAAAGAGGTCGAGCACCATCTCAATCCGCCGTTTCCGCTCGGACGCGGCCTTCTGGTATCCACCCAGGACCAGGTTCTCACGAACGGTCAACTCACCGACGATTTCGCGCCCTTCCGGTACGTAGACGATACCCTTGGCGACGCGTGCGCGGGCGGGAAGCGAGCCGATGTCTTCGTCGTTGAACAGCACCGCCCCGGTCGAGGGCATCAGGCCGGAAACGGCCTTCATGATCGACGATTTTCCCGCGCCGTTGGCGCCAAGCAGCGCGACGACCGAACCTTCACCGACGGCAAAGGACACCCGGCTCACCGCCGGCGCCCCAGCACCATAGGCGACGGACAGGTTTTCGACGCTCAGCAGGTTATTCATCGTCGTCGCTCCCCAGATAGATACGGACTACATCCGGATTGTTTCGGACCTCATCGGGCGACCCGATGGCGACGAACTCACCGAAATTGAGCACGTAGATCCGGTCACAGATCGACATCACGAGATCCATGTCATGTTCGACCACGACGAGGACCAAGTCCGTCGACGCGAGTTTGCGCAGTACGGCCGTCAGGTCGCGGGTTTCGGAGTTATTGAGGCCGGCCGCCGGTTCATCCAGCATCAGCACGGACGGCTTGCCGACCACGGCACGGGCAATTTCGACCAGGCGTTGCACACCGGGCGGAAGCTCTGCCGGCAACTTGTCCCCGACATCGGGTAGTCCGAGATCGGCAAGCGCATCGTCTGCTGAACGGGCCATCTCCTCGCGTTCACGGAGCCCGGCCGGCAGGGGCAGGAAAGCCGACAGCCAGCCAGCCTTGCCGTTGCGTGCGATGCCCATCATCACGTTCTCGCGTACTGTCAGGTCCGGACAGAGCGCCACATGCTGGAAACTGCGGACGATACCCTTGTTCGCGCGCGCTGCGGGCGGCAGGTCGTTCAACGGGTCTCCGGCATAGGAAATCGTCCCCTCCTGCGGCGAGTAGGCTCCGGTCAGGCAGTTGAAGAGGCTGGTCTTGCCCGCGCCGTTCGGGCCGATCAAGCCGGTGATCTCGCCCGCACGAAATTCGACGTCGAGTCCTTTGAGAACCTTGATCCCGCCAAAGGACAGCGCGATCCCTTTGCCACGCAGGGCGTTTGTCATCTGGTCCATCAAGTTACCTCCGATTTGCGGGCCATGGCCTTGCGGATGCGTGGCATGTAGTGGCCAAGCAGGATCATCCCGAGCAGGGCCAAGCCGTAGAAGACAGGGATCCAGGCGCCGGATGCCGACAAGAGCTGCGGCACAAGGGTGACGAAGGCGCCACCGATCAGGACGCGAGGCAGGGACAGGCCGTAAAAGCTGACCACCGAGCCCACGAGCAGGAAAATCGCCTGCCAGAAGGTGAAGCCTCCGGGCGAAACGGTAGAGCCGGATAAGGCCAGCGTCGCCCCGCAGAGCGCGCCGATCCCGCCCGAAATCCCCATGATGGAAATCCGCGCCCAAACTCGCCGTGTGCCGAAGGCGTCAGCCGCCGCCGGGTGCGTCTTGGCCAGCAGCAGCGCCATCCCCTGGCGCGACAGGCGCAGGCGCACCACGGCCAGGCAGACGATTACCAGCATGAAGAGCGCCACGTAGTACCGCTGCAATCCCATGTCGATGCCGGGAATGAAGGGGGTCGCCACATAGAGGCCTTCGTAGCCGCCGGTGAGTGCGTCGAAATTGTTGATCATCTCGGGCACGGCCAGCGCAAGCGCCAGTGTCGTCACCGCCAGGTAGATGCCGTGCAGGTTTCGCGAGGGCCAGGCAAAGAGGATGCCGAAGGTGACGCCGAGCAGCAGCGCCAGCGGCACCGACGCCCAGAGCGAGATGCCGTAGCGAGTATCCAGGACCCCGACTGAATAGGCCCCGAGCGCTGTAAAGAAAGTGTGCCCGATAGAGACTTCTCCGCCGTAGCGGACCAGCAGCGACACGGCGAGAACACCGATCGAGTTGGCAAAACACAGGCCGAGCGTGAAGGTCCACGACCCACCAAGCAGGAAAGGCATGAAGATCAGAACCGCCACCAGGACCGCTGTCGTCAGTGCGGAGGTGGCCAAGCCAGAAAGGCGCAACAGGACGGTTTGGTCTGACGTCATATGCGTCGCTTGATCAGACACGGGAACCTCCGACCTTTTGCAAGATGCCATTGGGGAAGATGTTCAACGCCACGAGGATGACCGCCAGCAGGAATGTCGACGAGTACTCGGGCGAGACGTAGAAGGTGAACAGGTTCATCAGGACACCTATCAGGACGCCGCCGACCAGCGCGCCGGGCAAGGAGGCGAAGCCGCCGATCACTGCCGCCGCGAAGGCCTGGAGCATGAAGGTCGCCACGGTCGTCACCGACAGGAAGGTCGTCGGAACGATCAACAGCGCCCCCACCACACCCAGGATGGACGCGGTTATCCATGCAAAGTAATGCACCGAGCGAAGGTTCAGGCCGCAGACCTCAGCGGCAAACGGATTCTCCGAGATTGCGCGGAAAGCGATGCCCAGCTTGGTGTAGTCGATGATTATGAACAATGCGCCGATGGTCACCACCGCCACCGCCAGAACGGTCAAGTCGTAGCCCGTGATCAGCAGGCCGAGGACCGAGAATGCGAACCGCGGGATCGGCAGGTCGAGCGCAACGATATCCGCTCCGAAGATCAGCAGTGTGACCCCTTGGGCGATCAGCCCGAAACCAAGCGTGGCAATGGTCGAAGTGAGGTCGCTTTCGAAGACCAGCGGAGAGATGATGGAATAGATCAGAAAGGCGATTGCGACGGCTGCAACCAAAGCGACCAGAACGGCCGCGCCCCAGGACAGGGACATCAGCATTCCGGACGACAGGCCATACACAAGGAAAGCGGTCAGGCCGGCGACGTTGCCGTGGCTGAAATTGACGACCTTCGAGCACTTGAAGATCATGACCAGCCCAAGCGCACCGAGCGCGTAGAGGCAGCCGGTGATCATGCCTGACCAGATCAGTGGAAACAGGTCGTAGAGAAGCGAATCCCAGAAGCTCATCAGATTTTCTCCATCGCATCTGACTCGACCAGCTGAATGACCGAGGGGAAGTACTTGTCTCCGAACCCGTTCTCGACTGCGGTCGCATAATAGGCGCGGGCCTGGTTGGCCGCGGGCAGCGGGGTGCCGGTCTGGTCGGCCAGGTCAAAGACATATGAAATGTCCTTGAGCACGTATTCGGCCGGGAAGGAGTGCGCGGGAAACTCGCGCGGCGCCATGGCCTTCATGCCGTGGTTGCGTAGCACGAAACTGTCGCCCGATCCTTTCGAGACGGCCTCCAGCAGCGTGTCGGCATTCACCCCTGCCCGCTCGCCCAGCACGATCATCTCGGCCAGCGCCACGGTGTTGGCGAACACCAGCATGTTGTTGACCAGCTTGAGCACCTGCCCCGCGCCGACATCGCCGCCATGGGTGACGTCGGACGCCATGTAGTCGAGCACCGTCCTGATGCGGTCATAGATCTCGGGGGGGGCGCCGACCATGATGCTCAGCTTGCCTTGCTGCGCGGCCTCGCGGGTGCGGGCGACAGGGCAGTCGGCAAAGCCGATCTCGTGCGCTACCAGCCGCTGACCGGCCGCGCGGGCGTCGGCCACCGTGGTGGTGGACAAGTCCACCACCACGGTTCCCTGCCGGGCAGAGCCGGCAATGCTCTCGGCCACTTTCAGCACCTGGGTGCCACCCGGCAGCGACAGGCAGATAATGTCGGCCTCTTTCGCCAGCGCCTCAACGGTATCCATCTGCTCGACCTTCGTGTCCGCCAGGGCCGCGCGGGCCGCGTCGGACAGGTCGAAGCAGAGGACCCGGCCGGCATGCTTGGTCGCGATGTTGCGGCACATCGGGCCTCCCATGACGCCCAGTCCGATAAATCCGATTGTGTCGGTCATTTTCATCCCCTCAGTCCATCAACATGCCGCCGTTCACGTCGAGAACGGTGCCGGTGATCCAGTTCGAGGCAGGCGACGCGAGAAAGAGGATCGCCTGGGCGATATCCTCGGGCTGGCCGAAACGACCCAGCGGCACGTTGCCGTTGGGTGAGGGCGCGGCCCGCTGCGTTACGGTTTCCCACATCGGGGTTTCCACGGGGCCGGGGGCGATGACACTGGCATAGATGCCCTTGTCGGCGCCGTTCTTCGCGACCCATTTCATCAGCCCGTGTACCGCGGATTTCGCCGCGACATAGGAGGGCCCCGAGGCCACGCCGCCGATCTTGGAAGCGATCGAGCCTAAGGCGACAATCTTGCCCATGGCCTGTTCGGTCATGACCGGGAATACTTCCCGCACCGGGTTGACGACCCCCATGAGGTTCACGTTCAGGATCGACGCCCATTCGTCATCCGTCGAGTCGACCAGGTGCTTGTGCGAGATTGTCCCGGCGCAGAGGATCAACGCGTCGATCGCCCCGTGCTCGGCTTTCGTTTCGGCGATAACCGACCGCGTGTCGTCCTGCGAGGTCACATCGTAACGGCGATAGATGACCTTGTCGGACTCGAACTCGGCATGGTCCGCAATGTCGGTAGCGATGACCGTCGCACCGGCTTCGGCGAGGGCGAGGGTAGTTGCGTGGCCGATGCCCCCTGCTGCGCCGGTGACAAGCGCAACCTTGCCATCAAGACGTGCTGGCGCGCTGACTGGGATGGTGGTCATAGAGATCCCCGATTATTGAAATTGACAAGAACGGTCGCCCGCTGACGGGAATGTCAGCGGGCGATACCGCCTTCGTTATTCGCCTTTGGCAGCATTGAAGGCGACGTCGGGATAGGGCTGAAAATCTCGAACGAGGACAAAGTCGCCGTCCTTGTACTGGATGATGCCTTCCTGACGGGTCCCGCGGTGATCCTCGACGCTGAAGGTCACACCGCGTGCGCCTCCGACAGCCGCGTCGGTCATCGTGTTCATCGCCTTGACGAGATTATCTCGAGTGATCTCGTCGCCGCTGTCTAGAAGCAGCTGAAAACCCTTGTGGAACAATGCAGCGTTGCTCCAGCCGTTCAGGCCCAGGACACCAACAGGGTCATTCGGAAAATACTCGGCGACAGCATCACGGTAAGCTTTCACCTCCGGTTCATCACTTGAGACCGGCAGCAGCCAGGACGAGAAGTAGACACCTTCAAGCAGGTCGCCGGCTAGTTTCAGCGTCGACGGGTCTGCGGTAAAGAACGGCGCGAACCAGGCAACATTGACCCCTTGCAGATCAGCTGCCTTGAGGGCCGCCGCCAGGTTGGCGTTCGAGCCGTAGAGCAGCACCGTTTCGGCGCCGGAGTTCCGAATGCGCCGAATATGCGCACTGAAGCTGGTCGTCTTGACGTCGAACGGGATGGATTCCGCGGGTTCGAGGCCGAGATCGCTCATCACGAGGTCGAAGCCGCGCTTTGCGGATTTGCCCAGCTCGTCGTTTTCCCACAGCAGGGCGATCTTCTCGTGTCCCAGCCCGTTGGCCGCATATTCAGCTGCAGACGCGGCTGACCACCCATAGTCAGGCAGCAACGGAAAGACCGCCGGGACTTCGAAGAACGTGCTCGATCCGCCGACCGGACCTATTACTGGGATGCCTGCTTCCTTTGCATAGGGGATTACCGCCACATTGGTCGCGGTGCCGATCGACGCGGACAAGGCAAAGATTCCGTCGTCTTCGACGAGGCTGCGGGACACTGCGACGCTGCGTGCCGGATCATACCCGTCATCCTTGGTCACATAGTTGAATGTCCATCCTTCGGCGTCGCCGGATTCGTTGACCATCTTGAAATAGGCTTCAGCCGCGTGAGTCAGAACCGCGTAGAACGGCACCGGGCCCGTCACAGGGGTAAAGGCCCCGATCGTGACAACCTTGTTCTCCACGTCGACGCCGGATTCGGCGAGTGCCGACCCAGCAGATAGCGACGCGGTCGTGGCTACAGTAAACGCCGCACTTTTCCAGATTTTCTTGAGCATCGTGTCCCCTCCCTGAGACGTGAGTGCTTGATTTCCCTGTTGGCTGTAGCCGGACGTGACCCGACCAGAACATCCCCCAGGCGCAGACAAAATAACCTTGCGCTGCAGGCATGGCTGATCCTCCGTGGCCCTGCCTGCCCGAAGCCAAGAATGGTCTTGACGCTCACACAATGCATTATGCATTATCTGGATGGCAAGTAAAAAAGTAATTTCCCCAAAATGGCGCAGTCTGGCGCCGTTCGACAAGGAGAAAGTGTATGAAAACTGGTGTTCTCGCCGGTAAGACCGTGGTCGAACTGGGCAGCATGATCGCCGCACCCTATGGCGCGCATCTGCTGAATCAACTTGGCGCAGACGTCATCAAGATCGAGCCTCCGGCAGGTGAAACCACGCGCAAGCTCGTCCGGGGCGGCCCGAGCGGGAGCTACCTGGCGTTCAACAGGGGGAAGCGGAGCCTTTGCCTAGACATGACTTCGGAATACGGGAAAGAGGCCTTTCGGAAACTGATCGCCAGCGCGGATATCGTCTTGCAGAATCTGTCGCCGTCGGCCGCGCGCAAGCTGGGCGTGACGTTCGAAGACTGCAACGCGATCAATGCCGACATCATCTTCTGCCACATCAAGGGATATGGCGCAGGACCGTTGGAGGAACAGATCGCCTCGAACCCGATCGCCGAAGCCGCAACGGGTGTCATGTACTACAACCGCCCTGATGGGCGACCGGCGCGTCTCGGGCCGTCGTATCATGACCAATTCGCGGGCTGTTACGCTGTAATCGCGATTCTCGCCGCGTTACAGTCGGATCGCTCCGAAGAGCGGCGCAACATCGAGATCGGCCTGTATGAAACTGGCCTGCACATCGCAGCGCGGGACCTGCTGGGCGTGCAACTGAAGTCGCAACTCCTGGGCCGGCCCGAGCAGGAACCGTCGGCCGAATTCTCGATCCCGGGCTACGGCGCCTACGAATCGCATGACGGGCGCTGGGTCTACCTAGTCATGCTGACCGATGACCATTGGCGCAAGTTCGGCGCCGCCGTCGGCCTCTCCACCGACCCCGAGCTTGCAACCCTGCGCCAACGGCGGGCGCGTCGCTCCGATGTAGAGAAGATCGTCAGTCAGGCCGTAGCGACCTTCGGATTCGACGCGCTTGTCGAAAAGCTCGACGCCGCCGGTGTCGGCCATACGGAAGTGCTGCCGCTGGATCGTGTGCTCGACACGCCCCAGGCGCAAGCCGGGCACAAGGTGTCCGGGTTCGATTTCGCCGGGTACGAGTTCCAGACGCCCGAACTGCCCCTGGGACCTTTGCTGGGCGACGTGACAGGGTCCTTACCGCCGCCCCTGCTTGGCGAGCATTCGACCCAAATCATGCAAGAGCTTGGATTCCCGGACACTCGGGTCGCAGCGATCCTCGATCAAGGCGCGGCAATCCAGTCCGACCCCGAGGTCGCGCTTTGGGCCAAGCCGCGCAAGGCCGCTGCAGAAAGCTGACCTGGCGGGCGGTCCTACAGCGTCACCAGGAATTCCACGAAAGTTGCCCCCGCAAGCTGGCGGGGCCGCCTTTCGTTTGGCCGGGGTCCGCGCAGATTCTGACACGGGCCATGTTTGTGCGCTAAGCAAATGTATTGTTCGGACTGCTCTAATGCAGTTTGGCAAATTTTCCATTGCAAAATGCATTATCATGGATCAAACGCCTTGAGAACGGCGGATCCAAACCAAGGCGGACGGATCGACAGCTTATCCGTAATGTATCGTGTACCGGATTGGAGCACAGCTCTTTCCGCTGCGCGTCCCCCACGCATTGATATTCAACTGCAGGAACCGATCAGCGGATGAAACTTGCACGTTCAGAAATAAGGGTCGCGCAATATCGCGGCGTCACCTGCACCGGTACCCTCAAACATCATTGGTGGCCCCAGACTCATACTTCTTGAACAACGCGGTGATCTCCGGATCATCCGGCTGTTCGTACTTCCTGCCAGCGCAGCGGCGATAGATGCATCACGCGCAACCTCCGACCGCCGCGCGCACAGGAAGTCCTCGATGATCTCGGCAATGATCTGCAGGATGATTTCCAACAGCGACATTGCGGGATGAAGTCTGGTCCTGGTCGCGTGGACTGGTCCGGCGCTTCCGGATTGCGGGGCCGGGTATGATGGTTGGATCATGCGGCATCCTCCCATGGCGGCGCGCGGGACTTCGGGGTTTGGCCGCGAGTAAAGGTTTCGATGACACGCATCGCGCCACCGCATTTGGGGCATGTCCGGTGCAGGTCTCGTTCGTCGGAATCGACGCGCCCGTTTTCACCGGCCCTCTGATCAGACTCCAGCGCCCTATCGATCAGGCACCTGATCTTTTTGATCCTGTCGCGGCGGATGCCATTGGCTAGGAAGCCTGCGTGGCGGATACGGTGGAAGCCGGCGGGGAGGACATGCATCAGGAACCGGCGAATGAACTCGGTCGTGGACAGTCGCATGGTGCGGGTGTGGAGAGCCTCCACACCGGGACCTTCCCCGGTATAGTCATAGAATTCATTCAACCCCGGGTTACTCTGATGCAAGTCGTCGCTTCATCCGTCCAACTGCCTCAGGCCCGCCTGTTGCAAGCTCTTCCGCGATGGCCCCCAATTCAGGGTCGGCAGCACGATAGCGGTTCCCCCAGACACCCAGTTCCACCAGTAGCGGCAGAAGATCGATCCCGGCTTTCGTCAGGCGGTAGATCGCCTTGAGCTTGTGATCGGGATCGTCGTGGCGCGTCACGATCCCCTCCGCCTGAAGGGTTTGCAACCGACCAGCAAGAGTGCGCGACGAGACACCCTCATCCGACTGCAAGAACTCTCGGAAGTGCTTTTTACCAGCGAACATCATGTCGCGAATGATCAACAATGTCCATCGGTCGCCGATTACCTCGAGTGACAGGTTGATGGGGCAGTTCGATTTTTCCTTGCCTGACATTTTTGCTTCCATTTTTAAATCACTTTACTATTGACATTATTTTGTCCGGCGTCAACAGTTCCAATTGTAAAGCAATTTAGACCCAGTTGGTTGGCATTGTTTTGAGGAAGGAGAATTTTATGACCCGCTTGAATCCTTTGAGGGGAGAAACGCACGCTTTTATGAAAGCCGGCTCTACCAGTGAATTTGGCGCGACAACTTTGGTAAACCTAACCACTTATCGAACTGGAGGATTCCCAAAATGAGAAAGCTCGTTCTTCAGATGCAGATGTCGGTCGACGGCTTTGTTGGCGCTGGCGGCGATCACGATTGGCAGGTTTGGGGCTGGGGCGACGACAACCGCTGGGACGAGGTGCTCAAGCGGGATTTTAACGCCCACTTCCAGTCCATCGACACCATCTTGTTGAGCCGCAAGATGGCGGAGGAAGGCTATCTGTCTCATTGGGGAGATGCGGCGAAGAGATATCCGCAAGACCCGTTCTATGCCTTCGCGCAGCGTATCATCGATGTGCAGAAGGTGGTGCCGAGTGATAGGCTGGAAGAGACCCGATGGGAGCGCACAGTGGTCAGGAGCGGGGACCTTTCTCGTGAGGTCGGCGCGTTGAAGGCCGAGGAAGGTGGCAACATCGCTGTTTTCGGCGGTGCGGGTTTTGCCTCGGCATTGATCGCCGCTGGACTGGTGGACGAATTTCAATTCTACATTAATCCGGCTGCACTTGGCGGCGGAAGGCACATCTTCGACCAAGCTGACTTCGGCAATTTTCGCTTGCTTGGCTCGAAGGCATATGCATGCGGCATCGTGGTGAATCGCTACGAGCCGCTCGCCTAGGCCCGATTCAAAATCCCTTGATAGTCCATGCTTGCTAGGTGGCCGTTCCATCTTGGCGATGGCTGCATCGCACTGATCTTTCCGTAGAGCAGCAAACCGATTTCACAAGTCTCGCAATTCGCGGATGCACCGAATGGCAAGTTCGACGGGTCGCGACGCAGCAACACAGCCAGCTCTCGAGGGCAGCATTGGGCCGCTTATGTCGCAGATGCTCGGTCAGATCATGGCCGCCGCGCTGCAACGCAGAAGTCCGCACCGAACCCGGAGCGGTCGCTGCCCAGCTTCTCAAATGCTGCAGGAGCAGTCGACCGGTGTCAGCCCGGAGCGGACCCACGCCTGACGATCAGTCCGGTGAGGCGGCACATGCAGGTCGGGCGGGAGCGGACTTTCGCTGCGAGATCGACGAATGTCCTCTCAGAGTCGGCATTCGATGTCCCATGAGAGTCCCGTCAGGCAGGGGAGGTAAGTCCGGTTAGGTGGCCGAAGACTTCTTGCATATCTGCCTGGATCATGGCGATGACGCCAGCCGCATCGTCCGCGGCCCCAACCAGTCCGATGGCCTCCCCGACGAAAGGGGCCAAAACGGATGTATCTGCCGTCTCGATTGCGGCCTGCCACAGCTTTTCCTGCGCAGGAAGGTCACTTCTGAGCCCGGCGTCATCATCATTCCAGCGATCCACGAAGGTTGTTCGCAGGACGCGACCGGAATAGCGCTCGGGCCAATCGATGCGACGGACTGAGTCGATGACGCGCGTGCGGATCGTGTCATCACCGGTGTGGGCCAGCGTCGGATCGACCAGCCGCCGATCCACGAGCGACTCTCGTGCGCCCCAGAACCGCGTTCCGATCACCGCGCCGTCAGCACCAAGGGCAAGTGCAGCAAGGACGCCCCTTGCATCGGCGATGCCGCCCGCCGCACATAGAACGCTTTCGCTCCCCCGGCGAGCGATCTCGTCGGCCACTTCAGGGACGAAGGCCATTGTGCCCCGGCTCTGACCGTGGCCGCCGGCGTCGCCACCTTGTGCAACGACCACGTCGACGCCCAAGTCGATGGCGTGGCAGGCATCCCGAAATGTCTGAACCTGGCAGATTACCGGAACACCAACCTTGCGGGCCTTGTCGAGAAACGGCGCCGGGTCGGCGAACGACAGGAACAGTGCCCGGGGACTGCGCGCCAGGACCCGATCCAGAAGAGCGGGTTGATCGTCCAGCACGAAGGAGATGAGGCCGAGGCCCACCGGCGCATCGCCCGCGATATCGAACTGTTCTTCGATCCAATCCGCATCGCCATACCCCCCGCCAATCAGGCCAAGCCCACCAGCAAGCGACACGGCAGCGGCCAGGGTCCCGCCCGCGACGAAGGCCATGGGCGCCTGAATTATCGGCACTTTGAGGCCGAACGCATCGGTCAGCCGGGTTCTCATTGCCGCGCCCTGTAGTCTTCCACGGTCAACCCGCCGACCCCCCAGTTCTCAAGCTCGACTTCTTCGATTACGACGAAGGTGGTAGCGGGGTTCTTGTCCAGCACCGTGTGGAGAAGGTCGGTCACGCCCGCGATGAGTCTGGACTTGTCGTCCGCTGAAGGGCCGGTGCCGTCCGGCCCGCCTTCGCGGGTGATCTTGATGTTCACATAGGGCATGGTTCAGTTCTTCCTTGGAAGATAGGTGAAAACCTTGGTTACGATGCGCCAGTTGCCACCATGCGGCACCAACGTCAGGAAATCGAGGTAGTCGCGCCCCATCATGCTCATCCGCGCAGTGACTCGAGCTATGCGGTCGCTGCCGAAGGCGATTTCCAGGATCGCATCGTCCCGTGGGTCGCCGCGTTTGGCAGGTGACTCGCGTCCGTCGACACGCGCCATGTAGGTATCGAGATCGAAGTACAGCTCATCTCCCTCCGTCGCGCAGACATAGGAGAGACGAGGATGGAAGACCCGGCGGAGCATGGTGCTGTTGGCTTGATGAAGGCCTTCAAAATAGGCTTCCATTAACGCGACGACCTCGGCTTGACCGGTGGGTGTCATTGGATCAACCCTTCCGCTTTCATCGCATTCTGCGTCGCGGGCCGCTCGGCGACGCGGGCGACAAAGGCGGCAAGGTTTGGCCAGCGGGCGAGGTCGATGCCGATAAAGTTGGCCCAGTTGGCCACTGCGAAAAGATAGGCATCGGCAACCGAGAAGCGGTCCGCCACCATCCAGGTGCGGCCGTCCGAAAATTGGGACTCGACCCGGTCAAACTTTGTGGCCACGGCAATGCGGGCAGCAGCCTGTTCGTCTTTTGTGGCGCTACTGCGGAAGAGCGGGCCAAAGGCCTTGTGCAGTTCGGCCGAGATCCAGTTAAGTGCCTCGTGCAGGCGGGTCCGGTCGAAGGTCCCGGCTTCAGGCGCGAGCCCAGCCTCGGGGTGGCGGTCCGCGATCAACTGAAGCACCGCCGCGCCTTCAGTCAGAATCGCCCCGTCATCGAGCCGCAGGGCAGGCACGTAACCATTGGGGTTGATCGCGCGGAAGTCGTCGCCGGTTTCGGTGCGGCCCGCATGAGTATCCACGGCCTCGATTTCGAAGACCGCACCGGTCTCGTAGAGGGCGATGTGGCTGGCGAGTGGGCAGGCGCCGGGTTTGTAGTAGAGTTTCATCCTGAGGTCTCCGGGTTGAGGTATGCCTTTCGCTACTCCGATTTTTGACCTACTGATAATATCGAGTTTTCACATAAACGATCTTGTTTATCGATCATCATGAAGCACGAACAGCTCCTTGCCTTCGAGGCCATTGTCACCACCGGCACCTTCCGCGGCGCGGCGGAACGTCTCAACAAGTCGCAAAGCGCCATCAGCCATACGATCCGGCAGCTGGAAGAGGAGCTCGAACTGACGCTCTTCTCCCGCGACAGCTACCGGCCCAGCCTGACTGCCGAGGGGCAGGTCTTTTTCCGCGAGGCCAGCCGCGTTCTGGCGCAGATGCGCGAACTGGGCGCAACGGCTGCACGCCTCCGCGCGCGGGAGGAACCAGAGCTACGCCTTGCCGTAACCGCGACCCTGCCATTGGGTCACTTGCTGTCAGTTCTGGCGGAGATCGGGCAGGAATTCCCGGCGACACACCTGCGCCTGTCGACGGAAATGATGGGCGGCCCGATCGCACGGCTGATGGAGGGGCGGGCCGACCTGGCGATCGCGACTCTTGACGGCGTTCCGGTGGACGAGGTCGAGACGCGTCGCCTGACCGAGGTCACGATCCGCCCTGTGGCCTGCCTCGAGATGGCCGCGCGGCTCGGCCCGGACGCGCTGCCGATGTCGGTGATGCAGTCGATCCCGCAGATTATTGTGGCAGGCACCGGAGGGCCCGAGGACAATCAGAGCCGTGACCTGCTGCCTGGCGGACGCAAATGGACGGTTTCGGATTTTGCAGCCAAGAAGCAAGTAATCCTCGCCGGTCAGGGCTGGGGTGGGCTGCCGGATCACCTGATCTGCAGCGATATTCTGGAGGGCACGCTCGTCCCGTTGGTCGTCGAAGGCTTCCCCCCGCGCCGGTCCGAGATTTTTGCCATCCGCCGCCGGGATCAGGCCCCGGGGCCGGTGGCGACGGCACTTTGGTCGCGGCTTGAGGATGGAACCTGACACGGCCAGCACGGGGATCGAGCGCACCGTCGCACATCGCCTGACGTGTCCTTCCCCTTCAACGCGCAAGTCTCTGGACGACGAACTTGGTGTGCCAGTGGGTTTCCACGAGTTCATGGACGATGCGCTGGCTTGGTCAAAACTGCCCTGTGCCCAGCTTCGCAAGCGCAGCGAATGGCTGGTAAGGTGATGCAGTCCCGCGGCGCGGGGCCGCGCGTTCAATGGCAGGAGTGGGCCGAGTAGGATCGACAGAGCTGCTGAACTGCGCTGGATCTAGGGAGGCCCCGACCTCGTTGCTCTGCGCTTCCGCGACGGCCTCACGGAGGAGGCATTCCAGCGCGTGCCCACTCTCATCTTCGATCAAAAAAACCGGCTCCAGGACGTCTGGGCGTCAGAAGTCTTCGGGCACGACCTACCCTTCCCACACACTGGCTCCTTTCGACGCAGAGTTTCCTCTGAGGCAGTCTCACCGGCAAGGGGTGGGTTCTCAATCCGGTCCAACTTGCGAGACGCCATCTCGAAAGCGTCGCTCTCGTGGTGCTTGTTCCCGAAAACCAGCGCTGTCAGACTAGCTGATCGGATCATGCTGCTTGCCGCTTCTTGCCAGCAAAGAGCTGGACAGCTTTGAGCACCGCCACGTAAAAGACCGGCACCAAGAAGATCCCGATCACCGCCGAAGAGATCATCCCGCCCAGGACGCCGATGCCGATAGAATGTTGCGCCGCGGCACCTGCGCCCGAGGCGAGTGCCAACGGCAGCACACCAAGCATGAAAGCGAAGGTCGTCATCAGGATAGGACGCAGCCGCATTTTCGAGGCAGTGATGGCCACTTCGAGCAAAGGCTTGCCCTCCTTCACAAGGATCTGGGCGAACTCGACTATCAGAATCGCGTTGCGCGCAGCGAGCCCTATGGTCGTAAGCAGGCCAACCTTGAAGTAGACATCATTCGACTGGCCGAAGACCAGGGCCGCCGCCAGCGCGCCAAGCACACCAATTGGCACTGTCATCATTACGGCGAGGGGCACCGCCCAGCTCTCATAGAGGGCAGCCAGCGCGAAGAACACCACAAGCGCGGACAGCGCGAACAGCATCGGCGCCTGATTGCCCGAAAGCCGTTCCTGGTAGGACATCCCGGTCCATGCGGCGCTGTACCCACCAGGCATCTCTCCGACCATCTGTTCCATGGCTTCCATTGCGGCCCCCGAAGACAGTCCAAGTGCCGCCGAGCCGCTCAGTTCCATGGCGCGGGTGCCACCATAGCGCGCGAGCGCCTGCGGTTCCTGATCCCAAGCCTGAGTGGTAAAGGCGCCGAAGGATACCATTTCGCCTTCCGCGTTGCGCGCATGCCATTGGTCGATATCTTCCGGCTGCGAGCGTGCGTTGCCTTCACCCTGGACGATAACCGGACGCAACTCGGTGCCCAAGGCGAAGTCGTTAACTTCTCGCCCCGAGAAGATGACGGAAAGCATATCGTTGATCTCGCCGATCGAAAGCCCGAAGGCCGCAGCCTTCTGCTGATCAACATCGAGTCTGAGCGAGGTTTGAAACGGTGCCTCGTTCCCGCGTAGGTTGGTGACGCGGCCATCGGCCTGTGTCCTCGCAACCAGATCGCTGGCGGTCGCGGATAGCTCTTCCTGACCATTGCCGGACTGATCCACCAGGTACATGGAGAAGCCCGAGGATGCACCCATGCCCTGGATCGCCGGAGGCTGCAGAAGATAGACCTGACCGGCACGGCCCGTCATATAGAAATGGGCATTTGCCCGGTCCACCAGCGAAGCGGCATCGAAGCCCTCGCGATCTTTATAGTCCTTCAGCTTGACGAAGATCATCGCAGTGTTCTGGCCCGACCCGGAAAAACCGAAACCAAGCGCGGAGAAGGCGGACCCCACCGTGTCCTTCTCGTTTTCCAGAAGATAGGTCTCGACCTGCTCAACCAATGCCTCGGTCTGCGCTGTGGTTGAGCCATCAGGGGTCTCGACGATCACCATCAGCACGCCCTGATCCTCGGCAGGCAGGAACGACCCGGGCAGCTTTTCATAGAGCGCGAGCGCCCCCGCGCCGATCGCCGCCAGAACGATCAGCATGCGAAACGGCCGTTTCACGAAACGTGAAACTGCAGCGCCATACCCCGCGGTCACACGATCAAGATTGCGGTTGAACCAACGCGCGGGCGCGATGCCACTGCCATGAGCACGCGGTTTCAGCAGGCTCGCGCACATTGCCGGGGTCAGGATGATCGCCACGCCCAGCGACAGTATCATCGCGGTGATGATCGTCAGCGAAAACTGACGATAGATCACCCCGGTAGATCCGCCCATGAAGGCCATAGGCAGGAACACGGCCGACAGGACCAACACGATGCCGACCAGCGCCGAGGTGATTTCCTCCATACTCTTCTCGGTGGCGGAAACCGGGTCGAGCCCATCTTCCTCCATCACGCGTTCGACGTTCTCAACGACGACGATCGCATCATCGACGAGAAGGCCGATCGCAAGCACCATGGCGAACATGGTCAGCGTGTTGATGGTGAATCCTGCCACGGTCAGTACACCGAACGTACCCAGCAACACGACCGGGATGGCCATGACCGGGATCAGCGTTGCGCGCCAGCTCTGCAGGAAGACGAGAATCACAAGGAAGACCAATAGAACGGCCTCGGCGAGCGTCTTGTAGACCTGAGTGATCGACTTTTCGACGAAGGGCGAGGTGTCGTAGGGATAGACAACCTCCACCCCTTCGGGCAGCGAGGCGGTGATGTCCGCAACCGTCGCGCGCACGGCTTCGGCGGTCGAGACCGCATTGGCGCCGGTAGCCAGATTGACGGCAAACCCTGCAGCCGGATTGCCGTTGAAACGCGACGAAGACCCGTAGTTCTCCTCGCCGATCTCGATGCGCGCAACGTCGCCCAGGAAAACGGTGGAGCCATCTGGATCGACGCGCAACAGGATACGCTCAAACTCTTCCACGGATGCGAATTGCGACTGAGCCGAGACAGACAGCGTCATCCGCTGGCCTTCCGGCGATGGCTGGCTGCCGAGGCTGCCCACAGTCACATTGGTGTTCTGGTCCGACACGGCGCTGATCACGTTGGCCGGTGTGACCTGATATTGCACCAGTTTCATGGGATCCAGCCAGATCCGCATTGCGTACCCGGAACCGAAACTGCTTATCGAGCCGACGCCCGGAGTCCGCTTGACCGGGTCTTCCAGACGCTGCGTGACCATGTCACCCAACTCAAGGGAATTCAACTGGCCGTCCGTAGATGTGAGCGCGCCGACGAGCAGGATGGACGAGGTCGAGCGCGAGACGTTCACACCGTTCTGTTGCACAACGGACGGCAACTGTGAGGTGACCAGTTGTAGCTTGTTCTGCACCTGGACCTGCGCGATGTCCGGATCGATGCTGTCATCAAAGGTCAGGGTAATCGAGGCAGAACCAGGCGACGAAGACGAAGTCATATAGACCAGCCCCTCGATACCCGTCATTGCGTCCTCGACGACCGTTGTCACCGAGGATTCAACAATCTCCGCCGATGCCCCAGTATAGCTTGCGCGGATCGAGACGGTGGTGGGAGCGACCTGGGGATACTGCTCGATCGGCAGGCTCATCAGGCCAAGCCCGCCTGCCATCATGGTCACGAATGCGATGACCCAGGCAAAAACCGGGCGATGAATGAAAAAGCGCGCCATCCCGGTTTACTCCGCTGAAGCTGGGTTGCTGGTCGCAGCCGGTTCTTCGTTCGAAGCAGGCACGACGTTGCGGACGACGCCCGACGCATCATATTCTACCGGCACCATTGTAACGGTGGCACCAGACGTCAGGCCCGAGAACCCATCGGCAATCACCAGATCGCCGACCTCGACGCCATCGGTCACGATCCAACTGTTTTTCCAGGAGCCCACATCGGTCAGTTCGCGCCGCATTGCCTCGCCGTTTTCGGCGACCCAAGCGGTCAACTGGCCCGTGCGGTCGCGAGTTGTGGCAGAGTGCGAGACGAGAAATGCATCAATGGTTCCAAGCTCGATCTGGCCACGCAGAAACATGCCAGGCAGCAGGCGGCGGCCATGGTTCTCGAAACGGAACCGGCTGGTTACCGACCCTGTCGAGGTAGAGACCCTGAAGCCCGATGCCAGCAGTTCTCCAGATGCCTCGTAGGTCGTCCCGTCCTCGAGGGTAAGCGTCATCTTGATCGGATTGCTGATTTCCAGGCGCCCGGACTGGACATCCTTGATCACGTTCAGAATCCGGACCGACGGCTCATACATGTCGACATCGATCGGATCGAGTAGCGTGACCGTCGCCAGCGCGTCGGACTGCGCCGCGGTCACAAGATCCCCTACCGAAACCCCCGCAACGCTGGCATAGCCCTTGATGGGGCTGGTGATGGTGGTCCAGTTCAGTTCGGCCTTGGCGACTTTCAGGTCGGCTTTCGCCGTATTCAGGCGCGCCTCTGCCTGCTTCATCGTGGACTGAGCCGTTTCGACATCGGCTATGGTGCTTCCGGATCCGGCGAGCTTCTCAGCGCGATTATACGCGAGGGTGGCTTGGGTAAGCGCTGCTTCTGCCGCAACCACCTCCGCTTCGGCGCTGACGACTGCGGCTTCATAAGTCGTTGCGTCGATGCGGAACATCGGCGTTCCCGCCGTCAGCATTTCACCGGGCTGATACAGAATATCGGTCACGATACCGCCGACGCGCGGGCGAATGGCGGCCTCTTCCGCTGCAACGGCGCGCCCGGGCAAGGTGATGATCCGCGGCACTTTCTCCAGCTTCATTTCGACAACGCCAACCTGTTTGGGTGGCATTTGGTCCTGGGCGGTCGCTGCTGATCCCGCAGCAACTAATCCGACCATCACCAACATGAGTTGGCGCGCGCATACATGAATCACTGATCACCTCGATATGACATGCTCGGCTCGTATTGCTAGTTTCGATGACAACAGCCTTGTTGATGGCTGCAACAAGTGTATAATTTGCATACTATGCACTAGTTACACAAAAGGCAACCGAGAGAAGACGGCAATGGACGCAAACATTACACTTCGTGATCGGCGACGGATGCAGACGGAGCGTGATATTCAGGATGCAGCACTTGCGCTGACCTATCAGCACGGATTCGATGGCGTCACCACGGAAATGATCGCAGATGCGGCTAGCATCAGCATTCGAACCTTCTTCAACTACTACCCGAACAAGGAAGCGGCGATTGTCGGTCCACAAGCAGGGTTTGATGATGGGCTGCTTGCGGATTTTGGGGCCATGAATGGAACGTTGGTTGATGACTTTGTCTCACTCGTGACAGCGCAGTTCGAGATCTCCCAGCCAAGGAAGGACGTGATCCAGGCCATCGACAAGGTTCTGGGCGCCAATCCTGCCCTGCAAGCGGCATTCGCCAGATCACTTGAAAAGATGACCGATCAACTTGCCGCAGCTTTGCAGCCAAGGCAGCCTGCATCTTCACCTCAGAGGTTTTTCCTCGCGACGGTATTGATGAAAGCGGTTGCGGAGGGGTCAATCGCGTGGGGGCATGCCGAGAAGATGTCCGTCGATGACCTGATTACCATGATCCGCGAGTTGCTGGGGTTCCTTCAGCTAGAACTGTCACGATAGATTCAATCATATGTACCCGGCCGTGATCGTCGTCGGGCTACGGTTGAAAACCCGGGACGCCAACAGCCGGAAGGTGAAATAACAAGGCCGCCTACCGCTCAAATACTTCTAGGCGAATAGCAGCTAGTAGCTTCCATGCCGAGCAAACCTCTGCACGACGAAGTCCGCCGGCGCGGCGACTCCGATTTTCGGAAGGATGACCGCTTCATATCCGAGACGCTCGTAGCCATTGAGCAGCCGGTGATTTTCGGCGATGCCTTCATCAAATCCATGCTGCCGCTGGCCGTCGGCCTGGTAGATTTCAGGTCAATGGCGCGCCACCATGTCCGAAGCAGGGTCGAGGCCAGAATGAACTGCCTGAAGGCTTTCGGAGACAGGATCATGTCCGTTCGCCATGGTCACTCGAACCGGTGGCGTGACATGGCTCACCCCCGACCGCCAAACCGCCGAAATCCACATCCGCATCGCAATCATGAACACTTTCTCGGCCCTCGGCAGGGCCAAAATCGAAGCCGTCGCCTGAACTCAGCCGGGAAAGGGCGCATTCACCCTCGAACCTGGTGTGCGCAACATTGCCCGATGATACGAAGGTCGATGGACGGAACGCCCTCAACACAGCATCTCGATGCAATTGCACCTGTTGAGAAACGACCATTGTGAACGAACCTGTCGGCAATAGGCTGCGCCCGACCTATTGCGGCTCGGGCCACGAAAGCAAGTTCTGTAGCACGCTGGACATAACCTGGTATTATTTTTCGGTAAAAGTTTTTCCGTATTATTGACATGTATTATGCAGCGCGAGTATAACTCCCCCATCGACACTTCTTGAGGATAATTTCCATGGCGACGAAAGGGGAAATGGTTCGTGCTCTTGCAGCGCAATTCGACCTGAACCCGAACAAGGTCGATGCGATGACGCGCGCCATGGCACGTAAGGGCCTCCGCAGCCCTGGCGGTCGTGGCCGGGCCGCGACGCATATGAGTGGCGAAGACATCTTTCACCTCACCCTGGCCCTGGTCATGAACCTTGAGACCAAGGATGCGACCGATATTGTATCGGAGCTCTCGCAACTGCCACTTGTCTGCGGGGACCTGATCCGCGACGGCCATATCCAGTGGGAAACAACGCAGGATGCGAGCGAGCTGCTTGATGCGTTACAGCGGTTGCCTGTCGCTGGCCTGGAAATGGCGCGTAGCTTTGGGGCTTTCTGCGGGCATTGGCTTGAGCAAGGGTTCAATGCGCCGTCAGAGGGTTTCGCCTCGTGCAGCGTTTCTGTTGAGATCAGCTCGAACGGACCGCATGCGGTGTTCTCGCACCAATCCGAGGATGGTGATCTGAAGGTTTGGTTCGGGACGCCCCCCGGAGAACTGAGCGAGCCCGAATGGGAGCGGCGTATCAGCCTGTCCGACAAACTGTTTCGCAGGCTGGCCGTACTCGCAGAGGGAAGTCGTTCGTGATGTCAGAAAGGCTTCAGAATCACGCTACCAAGTTTGGTGATTTAGCGAATCAGCATCGCAAAATGCTGATGATTTCTTCTTTCCAGCGGCCGCGCTGAGCAGCCACTTCAGTTACCCACAGGTTTATCCAGATGAAACTGCATCCGTCAAATCAGCTTAAAGTAGAAGCGACACCCCTCTCGGGCGATACGACAGATGCTGTCATCCTGTTTTCGCAAAATGGTGCCGTCCTGTTCGAAATCGAAGGAAAACCCTTCTTCGATCTTGAGGCCGGAATCTGCGAAAAATCGGCATTCCGACATCCGCAAAACCGGCCGTCTGGACTCCCGGCTCAAGCGTATTCTACGGACACTTCCCGAATATGCGTCTGACATCCTGAACCGGATCTGATCTCTCAGTTCCAATCAGGCAGCAGGCGCTCGACGGAAGCAAATGTCCAAAGAGGCTTGAAAACCCAAAACCAGAAATAGGCGCATAGCGCCGACTTTAATCGTGCGAGAGCCCGACACCTGTGTTGCGAGGGACGGTTAGCATGCCGCTACCGCCTGGACAAGGTGAGCTCCGCGCATACTCGAAGTCAATCATAGCCCGAGGTCCGCTGTCCTCCGGGCCGGAGAACTCATGTCTTATCCATTTTTTCCGGGCGGCGTCCGCTTGCCCGAGGAAAGTGCAGGAAACCGCGACACGCAGGTCGCATCGAAAGCCCATTTCACGGGGCATATCACCTTTGGCGACGACCATGGGCGTGGCCTTGGCCTGGAAAGCAATCTCGAGAAAAAGGTTGCGCTCCTTCTTCGCTATGCGCCGGACACGGTCGATCTCGTCGAGCAGCGGGCGTTCGAATGGTACGATTCCCATGGGGAGTACCATACGCACTACGTAGACCTGGTGCGGCAGACGCGCGACGGTCGTCGCATCGGATACGCGGTACGTCCCGTCCATCGTGTCAGCGACGAGTATCAGGACAAGCTTGCGCGGATCAAATATCAATCCGCGTCGCAAGGGGTGTTCGATGACTTTCGCCTTTTCACCGAACAGGATGTGTGCCCGATCGCCCTGCACAATGCCACGCACCTTCATGCGGTACGTGTCGCAGAACCCGAGGCCGATCAGGCAGCAGCAAAAGTCGTCGGTGCCATGCGCGGCGTCGAAACGATCGGGATGCTGAGCGAGCAGATCGGCATGGATGGTACCGGGTTGCGCGCGCTGGTGCGCTTGATCGCATCACGGCACCTCCAGCTCCTGCGTCATGAGAGGATCAGCGACGCCTCCCAGGTCATCAAGGTGATGGCCCTGCATTAACCCGCGGGCTTTCGCTGCCCCAACAACAAACACTGCCCACCAATCTCCGCGGGCAATCCGACTGCGCATTGGCAGTGGGTTCTCTCCGCTCGCTCAAAATTCCGGGACCGCCGGACGACATCAAAGGAAACACTATGGAACTCAGCTTCAACACCGACAACGTACGTTATGCCTTCGGCAAGCTCGACCGCGTGCATATTAATGGAACTGCCTGCAAGGTCATTCACCACTCGGAAGAGGGATATGTCTTCGGCGCTGATGACAGTGTGGGGCTCGCCCAAGGCTACTCGCATGAACAGCTGAGCCGCCTGGGCGCGAAAGGCCGTATTAAGGTTGAGCCCGGCTACTACGACACGGATTCTGCCCGCAAACGTCTGATCCAGACCGCAGGGGCGGTGGCAGATCTACCCTCGAAGACCCGCGCGCGTCTTTCGAAAAAGGACGCCTATTGCGAGGCGCTCCTCGAGCTGCGGCGTCAGGGCATGATCAAGATGACCGATGGCAGCTTGAAAGCCAACATGGCGCTGATCAAGGGCAAAGCCATGGACTATGCGGGCCAAGACGCCCGCATTGGTGACCGCACGGTCGACATTTCTCTGGACTTCGGCACTGCACCCTCTCCTCGTTCTTTGCGTCGTTGGCTGGCCGCGAAGGAAGAACTCGGGTTGATCGGGCTGGCCGATACCATGCATCGTCGCGGCAATCATACTCGGATGATGGGACCTGACGAGTTAGGTCTGCTCATGACCCAGGTCCGCAAGTACCTCTCCCCCGAAAAGCCGACCATCAAGATGATCCACGACGAGGTTCAGTTGGCGTTCGCCGAACGCAATGCCGAACGCGCCGAGGATGGACTCGGCGCGTTAATCACGCCCAGCAGGGAAACGGTTCGCCGTGCTATTCGTGAACTCGATCCCTTTCAGGTTGTCTTGGCTCGTGAGGGCGAAGCGGCGGCACGGAAGAAGTATCGCCCGGTGCTCAATGGCCTGGACCTCACCCGGCCGCTGCAACGGGTGGAGATCGACGAATGGAAAATCGATCTGATCACGCTCATGAAAAGTTCCGGAATGTTCGACCTTCTGACGGTGGAAGAGCGGACCGCGATGGGCCTCGACAAGAAAAAGGCCCGTTGGTGGCTTACGGTTGCAATCTGCTGCACCACCCGGTGCATCCTTTCCATGGTGCTGAGCCGGGAACCTGGCGGTGAGGCCGCGACGCAGGCTTTGCAGATGGTCATGACCAACAAAGGCAAGTGTGCCGATGCCGTTGGCGCGCTTACCGCCTGGGACATGCATGGCACGCCTGAACTCGTTGTCACGGATGGCGGCGCCGCGTTCAAATCCGAACGCTTCCGTTTTGCATGCGCAGACAGCAGGGTCGCGACCGAGATTGCCATCAATGGGGTTCCCGAAGTTCGCGGAACGATCGAACGTGTGTTCGCTACATTTGTGAAAGACCTGATGCCGCGACTCTCCGGCCGCACCTTCTCGAGCATCGTCGAGAAAGGCGATGCAAACCCTGCGGATCGTGCTGCCCTGACTGTCGATGATCTGACCTTCGCGCTGATCCGTTGGGTCGTCGACATCTAACACAATACACCCCACCGTGGGCTTGGCGGCTCGACCCCGATCGACTGCTGGCGGCACCTGAGCAAGAAGTGGGGCGTGATGCCGCCGCCGGACATGCACACAGCGCGCACGGTGTTCGGACAGCACAAGACGGCCACCCTCGACAAGACCGGGATCACGATCCTCAAGGTCCGCTATCACTCCGAGCTTCTGGCGAACTGGCTGCGCCGTCAGGACAGCTGCACCGTCAATGTACGCTGGCATCCCAAGGATATCAGCGCGGTGTCGGTTCAGCTGGGGGATCAGTGGTACGAGGTGCCTTCCGTGGATGCCAGCCTTGAGGGTGTCTCGGCACAAACCTGGCTCACGGCGACCCGTAGGATTAAAGCCGCCAACCCCACGTCCAATCGTCTGGATCTTGTCGCAGTGCGTCAAGCCATTAAGGCGATCGCAGCACGCAACGAGGCCGCCATGGCCGCTGCGAGCCTGAACCTTGAAGACTGGTCTGAAGAGGCCTTCGCTCGTGCCGAGAAGAACGTCCTCGCTGGTGTTGAATTCCGCGAGCGCGCCTCCACCCCCCAGAATGACAATGAGCTTGGACGTGCCGTTCCCGACCACGTGGAGCCCTCTGATGCATCGCCCAAGGCCCCGCGTCACACCGGCAAACATGAGAACGACGCGGCCAATCCTACGGCAACCCTGAATGTGGAGGAGGACTGATCATGTCGCAACACGCACAAACGGCGCGCATCCTCGAGCACCTTCGGAGCCTTCACATCGGCTCCGACATGGATGCACAGATCACCGACCAGCTCGCACGTCTGCTGAAACGGGATGAGGCCGGCGAGCTTTGTGCCGAGCCGATCCGCTTCACCCGGACCAATGAGACGCGCGGCATCATGGTGGTGGGAGGCGCCGGCAGCGGCAAGTCCCACCTCGTCCACCGGGCCCTGATGAAGTTTCCGGTACTGGCCGAGGGCGAACTCGGTCGCCGTCGGTTTCTGGAATGCTCCGTTCCAAGCCCGGCGACCCTCAAAAGCATGGTCCTGGAAATGCTGGAAAAGAGCGGGTATCCGGAGGTGTCCTCGAACCGCCAGGTCTGGTCGCTCGTGCAGATGCTTCGCGCGCGCATGTCCACCACCGGAACTGTCGTCCTGTGGATCGACGAGGCACACGATCTTTTCTGTGCCGACCGCAAGCTCATTCTGCGAGCGTTAAAGGCGCTGATGCAGGGCGACGATTCCGTAATCGTTATTCTCTCAGGCACGGAGGAGCTTGCACAGGTCATCCGGACGGATCCGCAGGTCCAACGGCGGTTTTCGACGGTCGCCTTTCCCGCGCTCGTTCCCGAGCTGCAGGGCGACCTCTTCCGCCAGATCATCGATGACTACTGTCGTCGGGCCAACCTCGGCGCCCCGATCGAGGCCGATCTGGTGGGTCGGGTGTTTCATGGTGCCCGCTACCGGTTCGGGCGGGCGATCGAGTTGATCGTGCGCGGCATTGAGGTGGCGCTGTACGCTGAGGCGAGCGAACTGACCATTGATCACTTCGCACGCGCCTGGGCGATGCATGAGGGCTGTTCCCCCGACCAGAACGTGTTCTACGCCGAACAGTATCAGCTGCTGCGTTTGGATCAGGACCTCGAGGACGCGCAGCCAGTCCGGAAACGGCGGAGGGGGTGAGCAATGGCGACAATTTTCCCCTATCTGCCGTTTCACCCGGATGAAACACCTCTCTCCTGGGCCGCGCGCAGCGCGGCCTTTCATACCGGAGGCCGGCTGGTCCCCTTCCTGCATGATCTTGGCGTTGATCTGTGGGCTTTGAAACGTGGCGAAGATGAGGCAATGTCTCGGCTATGTTCCGCTGTCGGGCAGGATCCTGCTCCTGTCGCCCACAATGCCATCAAGCTGCGCAAGGATCGCCGCTATCGCTTGCGCAAAGAATCCTTCTCGGCGAATTTTCTTAGCAGCCCTGTAACGCGCTTCTGCTCTCATTGTCTGGCTGAGGATGCTCAAGGTGCTGGTCGACCCGCAGTCTTCTGGCGGCACCGGTTGCTCTGGACCCCGACCGTTGTCAGAACCTGTCCTGTGCATCACACCCCTCTGGTCAGTCATCGCAGCGGAAGCTGGGATGACGGAGTACATGAACTGCAAGCTATTCCTTGCACCTGCAAGGATCCGGATCATGATCGCATGGCCGCGCGTCCCCCGTCGCCTTTGCAAAACTACGTGATCGCCAGATTGGAAGGTGCAGCTGGTCCGTCGTGGCCGGATGGACAGGATCTCGATCAAGTTGTGCGAGCGGCCGAGATGCTGGGTGCGGTCCTCGAATATGGACCGGAACAGAAAGCTTCCGAGATGACTGAAGACATGTGGGATCAGGCGGGTCGTTCCGGCTGGCTGACCGTGAGCCAGGGACCGGCGAAGATCCGCGATACATTCATCCGTCTGCTGCGCCAAGCTGAAGCCAAGCCGGAAACGCCGAGCCCCCGAAGAGCCTATGGCATGCTTTACCGATGGCTGGCCGCGTCGACTCGCTCAAGCAACCCTGGTCCAATTTGTCAGCTACTTCGGGAGCATGTCATCGACACCACCCCGCTTACCAAGGGACAGACATTGCTGGGTAGCCCGGTACAGGAACCCAGGGTGAGCACTGTCGCAAAGATTGCGGCGGCCGAGTTGGTCCATCCCATGCCCCTTCGCGAACTGCTCGCGGCTCAAGGTGTCATCCCGGCCTCAGATCTCAAGAGGCCTTACCAGCATATTGTCCTTCGCTACGAGGAAGCAATGCCAGCCGCTCGTCAGTTGAAGCATTCCGTTCCGGTCAGCCACCTTCCTGACCTGATGGGCACGTCATCCCGGATGGTCGACGCCCTTCTCGAATCTGATCTGCTTACGTCCCTGACATCCGTGGAAAAACTGTCGAGTACGATTGGCAAGGTGGTCGATGAACTGGAGGTGGCCGCGTTTCTGGACGATCTGAACACACGGATTCCAGAGGTTGACGAGGCGCCGCGATCTTCAATCACCCTGGCCCAGGCAGTCGAAAATGGATGGATGACCCTGCCCGCTATCCTTGCGCTCCTCCGGCAAGGCGAATTGAAACGTGCATGCCGACTTGCTGGCGGTCATGGGCTGGCGGCTGTCTTCCTGGATCCGCTGGAGGTGCAATCCTTGCGCGCACATCCGCGTCCCGGCATGGCAGGAGAACTTGCCCTCATGATCCTGGGCTTCGATACTGTCATCGGTCGCCGAGTATTCGAACGCCCGGAACAGCAACCGTTGATCTCGTCCCTGCCGCTTGGGGAAGATGTCTGGGTAACACCCGAAGCCATCGAACGATTTCGACAACAATACGTGACACGGAAACGGCTACCGCTGGAGATGGGCTGTCGTCCGCGCGTGGCGGAGAACATGCTCCGAGAACACGGAATCACACCGGTCTGGGATGCACGCAAGTTCGGGGCAGCAATCTATAGAAAAGCCGACTTACCTGGAATCTGACGAGCCAAAGCACACGTTTTGAAGGGATGCCGCCATTTGGCGGCATTTTTCTTGCAAAATCGATGGTCACTAAACCTGTGCATTATGGACAAAGTGGCCGCCCGAGAGGCAGAGCCTATATCCAGGACCCCTATTTTTTAACGCTTTCGTTTCGTTACTTGGAATTCAATGGCCAATAATTGGTTAGTCCCACAGTTGGACCCACCATATAATGTCCATTTCGGGGGTAATTTGACCATTCCGGCACAGGATTAATGACCATTAGTCGCGCTGCGGTCAGCAGTTGCGTTTAATTTCAATAGCTTGGCGCGTTATGGGTTTGGGAGCCTTCAAGCCCAGTTGCACAGGCTCACCTTTGAGTGTCTCCATTGACGACTATGGGCGCTTTCGGCATCCCTCACCTCCACCCCGGCCGGGTTCTTTCCAACACGTCCCTCTTGCAGAACAGCTGCCTGAGGGTTTGGTGCGACGCGCCAGAAAGGACCTCCATGACAAAGATCAAGTTCATTGCTGCCAGCTTCCTGGAACCCGGCGAGACCGAACTCGACATCGAGCGCCGCTTTGAGTGGCACCTGCGCAAGCTCCGGGCAGTAAAGGACGGCGTTTCTCCTCTTGTGCCCGATGACCTTGAAGACGAACTGCGCTGGAACGAAGACTTGTACGCGCTGCACATCAGGGAAAAGGACCGGACGAAACTGCAACGGCGTGCCCGACGCGTGATCCGGGCGCGCATGAAGATGTCTGGTCTGGGCCATCTATCCGCCGATGATCGGCGCGCGCTGGATGGGCTCAGGGACGGCGCCCGGCTGGCCCGCATCAAAAACGAGGATCAAGCCGACGAAATCGCGGCGGCCATTCACACGGAGATGCCATGGATGGCGCAGGCGACCGATCACCTCTGGAAGGCAATGCGCCAATCCGTACGTTCAGGTGAGCGAGGTTTCCGCCTGCCGCCCGTTCTGTTGAACGGTCCGCCGGGCATCGGCAAAAGCATGTGGGCGCGTGAGGTGAACCGCCATATCGGGATCCCGCGCTGTGGGATCGAAGGGATCGCCGAATAGGCCTCGTTCGCAGTAAGTGGTTCACAACGTGGATGGGGCTCCGCCTTCCCCGGGCGCCCGCTTCAAACAATTCTGTAGCACAATTACGCGAACCCATTGGTCGTGATCGACGAAATCGAGAAAGCCGGGGATACGATGTCAAACAAGGGGCAGAACTACAGCTTGACAGACGGGCTTTTGCCCTTTCTGGAGCGGTCGTCCGCAGCCGCCTGGAAATGTCCCTACTATCAGGTCGGCTTCGACATGTCCTGGATCAGCTGGATCCTGACATCGAACAGCCTCGTCGGTCTGTCGGCTCCGTTTCTGAGCCGTCTGGAAGTTATCCACCTGACCGCACCGGGCAAGATTGATCTGATTGCATTTGCAGAACGCGAAGGCCGACGTCGGGGATTGAGCGATACATCCATCGACGCGATCATCGAGGTCATCGATCTGGTGGCAGAGCCGCACGAGCTCAACTTGAGGCATATCACCCGGATGATTACCAGGGCCGAGACCTTGGCAGCAGGTTCGCTTCTACACTGAACCGGGAACACCTGCCTGATGTTCCAAACGAGGCAAGGGTTCGCGCGGTCGAGCAACCATTGTGTCTCGGACCTACGGACCAGCTGTTTCAGTGTATGGTACGCTTGGAACAGCTGGGGAGGTAGACTGGCGTCTTGCCTGTTCTCAGCTGGGGAACGGACGCCTCGACCCTTCGCAGACATCCCACGCGCAGGTGCGGCCCTTGCTCGATCCTAAAGTGCATCGGAAAGTTCGGGCGGGGGGACTAAGCCGCTCTGCGGCATTGGCGCTCTTGGCTGATGGTGTAAACCGCCCGTAGCGGGGTGCGTTTTGCGATCTTCCTGACCTGCCTGACGATTGGGGCCTTCTCACTCATCAGACAGGAGGCTCCCATGACAGAGGAGAGAGTGACCCCGCTGCGCCAGCGGATGATCGAAGACATGAACATCCGGAGTTTAGGCGAGAAGACCCAAAAGGCCCATAGTCGCAATGTGAAGCA
Organism: Qingshengfaniella alkalisoli; assembly: GCF_007855645.1. Taxonomy (GTDB): domain Bacteria; phylum Pseudomonadota; class Alphaproteobacteria; order Rhodobacterales; family Rhodobacteraceae; genus Qingshengfaniella; species Qingshengfaniella alkalisoli. Next base: position 67,199 of record NZ_CP042265.1, on the reverse strand, counting down.
CTTCTCGGCTTTTCTCGGTCGACCCCCGGATACGGCGACACCCGAGGACCTGCGATCGTATCAGTTGAAGATGACCGAGGACGGGGTATCGGTCAGCACCTTCAACGTGCGTATCATTTCCTTGCGGTTCTTCTTCGGCGTGACCTGCGGACGCGAAGAGATGAAACGCTTCATGCAGTTCCACCGCAAGCCCCGCAAGCTGCCCATTGTGCTCAGCGTCGAGGAGGTGGCCGACTTGTTGGCCGCCGTTCCCGGACCCGGGCTCAAGTATCGCGCTGCCCTCGGCATCAGCTATGGCGCAGGGCTGCGCGCTTCGGAGGTATGCCACCTCAAGGTAACAGACATCGATAGCGATCGGATGCTGATCCATTTCGATGACGGCAAGGGCGGACGCGATCGCAAGGCGATGCTGTCGCCCAATCTGCTGGCGTTGTTGCGCGACTATTGGTGCGAATCCCGTCCGGAGGGATGGCTGTTCCCGGGCAAACCCAAGATCAATCCGCTGTCGCCACGCCAGTTAAACCGGGCGTTCACCTCGGCCAAGCACGTGGCGGGCATAAAGAAAGCGGCAACGCTGCACACGCTCCGCCACAGCTTCGCGACCCATCTGCTTGAGGCGAACACAGACGTGCGGGTCATTCAGGTGCTTCTCGGCCACGCCAAGCTGACGACCACTGCGCGTTATGCCCATGTGGCCACCAAGACGATCCGCAGCACTGTCAGCCCCTATGAGCAAATCAAGCTGCTGCAAGACGAGACCCTGCGACGAGGGATGCAATAGCGCCCGGGACCAGTGGCTCGACCAAAGCTGGAGATCGCTGACATTTTTCGACGATACGGACCTGCGTGGCGGCAGGCCAATGCGGGGCATGTCAGCCTCTCTCAGTTCAAGGTGATGTCGGCGATAGAAGCCTGCCGGACTGAGGCGCTCGGCGGGCATGTGGCGGGCTGCACCAAGTGCGGCCACCATCACATCGCCTACAACAGTTGCAAGAACCGCCATTGCCCGAAGTGCCAAGGGCCAGCAGCGCGAGACTGGATGGAGGCGAGCGCGGAAGACCTGTTACCCGTGGAGTATTTCCACGTGGTCTTTACGCTACCGGCGGAGATCGCGCAAATCGCCTATTGGAACAAGAAGGCCGTCTACGGCCTGCTATTCAAGGCGTCGGCGGAAACGGTGATGACCATCGCCACCGATCCCAAACACATGGGCGCGAAGGTGGGTATGACCAGCGATCTGCACACATGGGGCTCAGCTCTGACCCATCATCCCCACGTCCATATGATTGTTCCCGGCGGCGGGCTATCGCCGGACGGCACCAAATGGGTGGCCTGCAAGCTTGGGTTCTTCCTGCATGTGCGGGTGCTGTCGCGGCTGTTCCGGCGCCTGTTTCTGGAAGGGCTGATGGATCTGCACCGCGTCGGACAGCTGGCCTTCTTCGGCGATCTCAAACGGCTGGCGCATGCAGATGCCTTTGCCACCTGGCTCGCTCCGTTCCGCAAATCCGAATGGGTGGTCTATGCCAAGCCACCCTTCGGCGGCCCGGAGGCCGTGCTCGCCTATCTGAGCCGATACACCCACCGCGTGGCGATCTCGAACCATCGCCTGATCAGCGCCGACGCCGACACCGTGGCCTTCCGCTGGAAGGATTACCGCATCAAATCCGGCGACCGCCAAAAGGTCATGCGGCTTGCCACGCCCAAGTTCATTCGTCGCTTCCTGATCCACGTCCTGCCCGACGGCTTCCACCGCATCCGGCATTACGGCCTGCTGGCCAGCGCGACGCGCAAGGCCAACATCACAAAGATACGTACCTTGCTGTATGTCCAGCGCCCGGATCAGGCCACCGTGTCAGAACCCGCAGCCGAGATCATCCCGCTCGCCCTGCGCGAACCATGCCCCTGCTGCGGTGGACCAATGCGCCTCATCGAGGTCTTTCGTCGCGGACAGAAACCGATGTCGCGGGCACCACCCAGGGAGCAGGCCGCATGACACACCGCTTGCCATCTATCATCTTTTACAGAATGACACCGGCTGCTCCCTGTAGACCCGGTCACGACAGGCTGCGCCCGTCCTCCTTCGGCGCGAAACATGATAGCTCTCACGCCAAATCGCTCAGCGTTTCCGCGAACATCAAGCGCGTTTGTCTCCGTCTCAGGCGACATGCGCCCCTTCAGCCGCACCCCAGACGCAGCCGTCACCCCAACCACCAGCGTACTTTCCCCATAGGATGATCCAAGACCCCGCGGCTTCCTCCTTCCGAGGTTTGTCAACGTGGGCCACCACCTCATGGCCGCCACCGTCACGCCGCGGCCCACATCAAAAAACCTTCAGGAAAGCAGAAGTTCGCTGCACATGGAGCGAATGTCCGCTTTCAAGGCCGCCGGGAGAGGTAGCCCTCAGCTTCCTCCGCGTAAAATCGGCAGCCTGCTCAAGGATTTCATCTCCCGCAGCGACAGGTTCGAACGGATGCTGGTCACCCCGGGCAGCCTGCGCAGGGTGGTCTCCACGAAGGCACTGTAGTCGTCGAGGTCCCGCGCGACGGCGATGAGCAGGAAGTCGTCGGCTCCGGTCGTGTTGTGGCAGGCCAAGATATTGGGCGAGGTCTCGATGATGCGCTGGAACTCGGTCGTGGCCGCGGCGTCGTGCTCGGAGCAGCGCAGCTGCACAAAGGCCATGACCCCAAGCCCGATCTTCCGGCGGTTCAGCCGCGCCTGGTAGCCCTCGATGATGCCGCTCTCTTCCAGCCGCTTCAGGCGCCGCCAGCAGGGTGTGTCGCTCATCGACAGATGCTCAGCCAGCTTGGCGTTGGTCATGCGGCCGTCGTCCTGAAGCAGTTCCAGTATCTCGGCGTTGACAGCATCGATCTTTGTCATGGGGCAGACTTTCCTTCATAATCGAGCGGTATGAGCAGGGTCTTCCCGCAATATCTCGAAAAGCGGTAAAATTGGCAAAGTTCTTTTCCCAGACATCGGTAGGATGTCACCAACCGTTCCTGCCCCCGCGAGGAGATGATGCCATGAAGGCCGTGCTATTCGAGAAGTTTCAGGAGTCCCCCAAGCTCGTCACCGTTCCCGACGCGACGCCCGAGCCGCATGGCGTCGTTCTCAAGGTCGAGGCGACTGGCGTATGCCGCAGCGACTGGCACGGCTGGATGGGTCACGACAGCGACATCGAGCTGCCGCATGTCCCGGGCCACGAGCTGGCCGGCGTGGTCGAGGCCGTGGGCAAGGACGTGACCAACTGGAAGGTAGGCGACAAGGTCACCGTGCCGTTCATCTGCGGCTGCGGCAGCTGTTCCGAGTGCCATGCCGGACACCAGCAGGTCTGCCTGCACCAGGAGCAGCCAGGCTTCACCCATTGGGGGTCCTTCGCCAACTACGTCGCCATCCATCAGGCCGATCTGAACCTCGTGGCCTTGCCCGAGAGCATGGAGTTCGCCACCGCGGCCAGTCTCGGATGCCGGTTCGCGACCTCCTTCCGGGCTGTCATCGACCAGGGCAAGGTCAGCGCGGGTCAATGGGTGGCGGTTCATGGCTGTGGCGGTGTCGGACTGTCCGCTGTGATGATCGCTGCGGCTGCGGGCGCGAATGTCATCGGCGTGGATCTCGACCCCGCGAAGCTGGACTTGGCCCGGGCACTCGGCGCGGTGGAGGTGATCGACGGCCGGGAGGCTGATGTGCCCGCGGCGATCAGGGACACCACGCGGGGTGGTGCGCATGTCTCCCTTGATGCGCTCGGGCACACCGTGACCATGACCAACTCGATTCTCTGCCTGCGGCCGCGGGGCAAGCACATCCAGGTGGGCCTGATGCTCGGCGAGCACGCCGCTCCCGCCGTGCCGATGCCCAGGATCGTTGGTCAGGAGATCGAACTGCTCGGCTCACACGGCATGCAGGCGCACCGCTATGGCGCAATGCTTGACATGGTGGCCAGCGGGAAGCTTGATCCGGCGCGCCTGGTGGGGGATCGGATCAGCCTTGCAGATGCTCCCGGGGCCCTGATGAACATGGACAAGTTCCAGTCCGTCGGCGCCACGGTCATCACCCGGTTCTAAGGCGATCCGAGGTCGGGCACGGGGCCAAAGCAGCCGGTCGCCGCTTGAAGCATCGAGGGCGGCTGTGGGCCGGACGCGTCCTTGGTTGGGTCAGAATACGCTGCTATTGCTGCGGTGCCGCTCTAAACCCAAACTGCGCTTACTGCGGCCAGTTCCAATGTCCGCTGAGATACAAGCTTAAGTGTTAGCAAGTGTGCAGTCCCGGAATCTGGTCTACCTGGATAGGTCATGCCGACAAGTCTACCAGCCGATGGCCGCGCTGATACGCTCCGCAATTTCATCGTGGATGCGCGCGCGTTCGGCGGCATCTCCGTCGCAAAGGGAAGCATCGCCACCGTCTTCTGCCAGAATATTTTCTCCCTTGGGCGTGCAACGCGGGAAGGCGTCATAACCTGTTGCAGTTTCGATCACCATCTCCGGCAAGCCGATGTGGGCGAACTGCGGATAATCCGGGTCACCAAGCCTGATTACCCGAATATCCGTGGTATGGTTTTTTAGGCTCGGAGCAAGGAAGACATCGGCATATTCGGGATCTATGGCAATGGCGGCACTGATCCGGGTATCGCGATGCGCATGCTCGAGCATCTCTTGATCGACGTCGGCCAAAGAGACACCCTGCGCCGCGTACCAGGCACAATCCGCGGCGTCAGCGTCGGCTGCGCAGGCCGGGGCAAACGCATCGACGTCCAGCCTGCCGCCGGTCAGGGCCAGAGCCGCTGTGCCGCCAAGTGCATATCCCACAACGGAATTGTCACTTTAACCTTCGAAGGCCACGGCTGTGACTGGACGCTTGGTCGTCAGACGGCACTTGCCACCTTCCATGTATCGAATGCTTCCATTCGGTGATAGCGGGTTGTCAGTGCGGTTCGGCGATAGCGTGGAATGAAGAAACAGTTGCGAGTGGCGGAATCGAGCGAAATGAACCGCTGTAGCCCACCCGGCGAACGAAAGCCCTGCATTGTTCGTTCGCGTTTTCGGAACGGCAGGTGGCTGTTTTCGCCGCGATTGTTTAATCCCTTATGTGACCAGTGGTCGAGCCCGGATGCGACATCTCGCAAGGCCGCGCCATAGGAGCGCAGCTTGTCGGTCACGATGCGCCTGGGCAGGTCGCCATGACGCTTGATCAACCGTACCAGCAGCTTCTTTGCAGCGCGCTTGTCGCGTCGCCGCTGAAGGATCTCTTCCAGAACGACACCGTTCTGGTCAACCGCACGCCACAGCCAGAATGACCGCCCGGCAATCTTCACGGCAACCTCATCAAGGTGCCAGACGTCGCCGGGCAGAGCCTGCCGCCTGCGCAGGTTGCGCGCGATCTGCGGCCCGAACTAGGCCACCCAACGCCGTATGGTCTCGTAGGAGACGTCGATGCCGCGCTCGAGTGGCACTTCCTCCACTTCGCGCAGGCTCAAGTTGAAGCGGGCGTACAGCCAGATCGCGTGGGAATTGATCTGACGTGGAAAGCGGTGGCGTTTGTAACTGATTGAGGGGCTGACCATACAATGTCTCTATATCACGCTCGATCAAACGAGAAGAATGCGGAGTTTATGTGACATCTCCCGCTGCCCTTATCGAGATGGGGCCACCGCACCGCGTGCAGGATCTCCGGGTTCTCGAATGCAAGATTGGAAAGGCAGTGGATGGTCGTGGAATGCAACTGATCCTGCGGTTCTTGGGGACATGTTCTCCGACCGTCGACAAGGTGCCCGAAGGCTTCATCCATTTGTTGAAGTCGGCGGAGGAATCCCAGGCACGCGTGAAGGACTTCCTGGAGCTGATGTTCCTCGGCCATCTGACGCAAGTTTACCGCGTGGCTGGTGAATACGGCTTTGCGGCGATGGTCGTCGATCTGGACGACACCGAGTCTCTGCTCGTCCCTCTAGCGCCAAGTCTTTCCCAGGATTCGTATTTCTTGATAGATTGACCTTCAGGATCTTTTCTTCAGCGGAAAACCAGACCATGCCGCCTTCGGGCGGCATTTTTTTGAACTGTCAATGGTCATTTTCTACGGGTGAAATGGTCAACTCTCGGCCTTAGGCTGGTTTTCCATGATCTCGGCCCTTATCTTTCAGTGACTTAGCTTTCCAGAAATACCTCTGATGGACATTTTCTCATGGGTTCAACGCCGGATTCACATCGCCCTTTCGATATGAGGGTCGATTCCGAGGTGCCGACGACACAGGCATATCTAATCGTTCAGGATGTAAGCTTTCGCTACGTGCAGAATGTCACACGCTACATTCACCGGCAGCTTCGATCCTATTTCGGCGACAGCGCAGCACTTGTGCTTACCTCAGAGATTGATGATGTCCGCTATGCTGACGGCTCTATCGTTTTCGTAATCGGCGAAAACTTTCGGACGCATCAGCGCAAACCCGGATGCAAATACATCTATCTAAACTTCTCGGTCGTCGAAGTGATGGGCAGCCCGTTCAAACTCAGCCGCATCGGTTGGTCAGCCATACGCCGGAAAAAGCGCATGCTTCAGGAAAAGATCGGCGCGTATGACGCTGTTCTGGATTACTTTCCGCCGCAGACCCGCATCTTGGAACGCCGCCTGGCTGTCCCCGTTTTTGGCTTTGCCGTCGGGGTCGATCTGGGCGCAGCGAGTAACACGAAACCGCTCGCGGCTCGTGAATATGATCTTTGTTTTGTCGGCGGTATGTCGCCAAGACGTGAAACTGTGCTGGCCGATCTGAGCGCGGAGGGGCTTTCCCTGTCCCCGAACTCAAAGGTGGTTTTCGAAGAAGAAGCCGCTAAATCGAGACTATGCCTGAACATTCACGCCTATCGGTCAAATCACCTTGAAACACCGCGAATTCTTGGAGCATTGGCCAGCGGCACACCGGTTCTTACCGAGCCAAGTTTTGGGCTGGATACGCTCATGCCACCATCATGCGCGGCTATAGCCCGCACCGATCAGTTGGTCAGAAAGGCAAAGCAACTCTTGAATTCGCCGACCGAGTTACAGAGCTTATGTGACCGATCGCAGGCGTGGTATCACACGACCTATCTTCCCGACGCGGCAGGTCGTTGGCGAAAGTTGCTCGAAACGCTCGAACGTTAGGTGTCGCGTCCGCATGCCATTTGATGGCTATCTCGGTTGGTTGGCGCGACAGTCGGTCAGGCCAATTCAGACAGCGTCTGGGCTATCTCCGGCTCTCGCTCCAAGGTCGCGCTGATCCGATCCCGCCAGCGCGGCCCCCGCGACCGGGCATCTTCAAGTGCTTCGGACAACTCGTCCGGGCGGTCATGTGCCAGGACACCGACCAGGAATTTTGCCTGCGCAACATCTTTGCGCGACTTTAATCCATCAATGCCATCCCGCCGACGGTCAGCCACTATCAGCTTGTGGATTGCGAAGCGTTCCGGTCTGGGAACCTGCACGAGCACGCCCGACCGATACAGCGCGACTGCTTTAATCGGCTCGGCGATCAGGTAGTTGAGATGATGCAACGCCTGAGCATCAACCCCTAACGCCTCCAACCGCCGCAGCCCTTCTTCGGCGGAAAACGAGGGGGTCAGGAATTCTACCAACAGATCCTTTCGGCTTTGTTGCCAGCGGAAACTGCGATGCTTGTCCAGTGTGGGTGCCGGGGTGAACGAAAAATCCGACAACACCTCTTCCAACGGCGGATCAACCTGATCATCAAGCGCGAGCGACAATCGTTCAAAGCTGGCAATATCCACATCGCCGGTTTGCGCAGTTTCATCGAAGCCATAGCGCACACCAAGTTCGCCCTCATACAAACGGAATGCATGGGTACCCACAACAGTACCTCCCAAGCGGAAGACCCCGGCGCCAGCCATTGCATTGAGAATACTCCCCGTACCGGCGTCGATGCCCATGAAACCTTCCGCCCGCAGAATACGGACCAAACGGGTCCGGCTTTTTCTGCGCGCTTCTTCTTCGGCTTTGATGTCGCGATACCGATCCAGCCGTTGCCTCAGGTCATCGCTGTCTTCGCCGATATACCGTTTTTTGACCTCGGTCCCCACGCGGTAACTGTCATACCAGTATTTGCGACGGCCTCTCACCACCAGAGTGGGCGTCCCTTGAATATCCGACACGGCGCTGTCCATGAGCGAGCGCCGCAGATCGATATAGGCCGCATGCGCGACGTTGCTATGATGCTCCATGGTGTGCTCAACAAGAAATCTGCCCGTTGAGCATACACCATGTTCAACAACTTTCAACAGTGTTGAACATACACCTGGGAAACCAAGAGTTTGCCCTTGACCCCCACGTCACGGTGTCTTTGATGATCGCAAACGGAAGGACAAAAACATGACACAGAAAACCGCCGTCGTGACAGGTGCTGCACGAGGAATCGGACTTGCTACCGTTAAGCTGTTTCTCGCCGAAGGACGCAAAGTCGCGATGGTGGACCGCGACGTGGAGGCGCTGGACATAGCAGCCGAAGGCCTTGAAGGTGCGGTTCCGATCGTGTGCGACGTGGCTGTGCAAGATCAGGTCACAAAGATGGCAGAAACCGCGCAAGACAGGCTCGGTCGCGTGGACGCGTTAGTCAACAATGCGGGAGTCGCTGACTTCGGCCCCATTGCAGAAACCGATTTCGCGCGTTGGCGACGCGTTATGGAGACAAATCTAGACGGTGTATTCCTATGCTCGCAAGAACTGGCCCCGGCGCTCGCCCAAGCCAAGGGGGCTGTCGTCAACATCGCCTCGATCTCCGGTCTGCGTGCCAGCACCCTGCGCGTGGCATACGGCACATCCAAAGCCGCCGTTATTCAGTTAACCAAACAACAAGCCGCAGAATGGGGTGAACAGGGAATTCGCGCTAACTGCGTTTGCCCCGGCCCCGTTGATACCAAACTCGCGCTGGCCGTTCATTCGCCAGAAATCCGGGCAGCCTATCACGACGCGATCCCGTTGAACCGCTACGGAACTGAACAGGAAATTGCCGAAGTCATCGTGTTTCTGTGCTCGGACAAGGCAAGCTACGTCACAGGTCAAATCATCTCTGCCGATGGTGGCTTCGAAAGCACCGGCGTGGGGCTGCCCGCCCTGCGCGTGTAAGTTCCTCCTGAGGGCGCTTCCGCGGCAACCGCGTCCCTTGGAATACTCTTTTAGAGTATCCGTTCCAGCAAGATCCGGGTGTTCTCATAGGTCATTTCAACGGGGTTACCGCCCGTCGAGGGATCCTTAAGCGCCGCCTGAACAAGAGAATCTATATCGGCATCGTTCACGCCCAACTCCGTCAAGTTCTTGGGGATGCCGAGCGATGCGTTCAACTCGTCAACGAAAGCACAGAAACCATCGAAGCCGCCCGTGATCCCTAGATACGCCGCCGCGTCGCCGAAACGCCCTTCAATTGCTGGCCGGTTGAACTGAAGCACGGCCGGCATGCAAACCGCGTTCGTCGTGCCGTGATGAGTGTGATGGACCGCGCCGATAGGATGACTCAGCGCGTGGATCGCTCCCAGCCCTTTCTGGAACGCCGTGGCCCCCATTGCTGCCGCGGACATCATATGCGCCCGCGCCTCAAGGTCGGACGGGTCAGCGTAGGCGCGCGGCAGAAAGTCTTTCACCAGACGCATCCCTTCCAGCGCGACACCCTGGCTCATCGGATGGTAATGCGGTGACGAATACGCCTCGACGCAATGCGCGAAGGCATCCAGCCCGGTTCCCGCCGTGATCGCCTTGGGCATACCCACGGTAAGTTCCGGGTCGCAGATCACCACCGTCGGCAGCATCTTGGGATGGAAGATGATTTTCTTCTCGTGTGTTTCCGAATTGGTGATAACTCCTGCGCGACCAACCTCCGATCCCGTGCCCGCCGTGGTGGGAACGGCCACAATCGGATGGATGCCCGCCGGATCGGCACGCGTCCACCAATCACCGATATCCTCAAAATCCCAGATCGGGCGCGTCTGACCGGCCATGAAGGCAAGCGTCTTGCCCAAGTCCAGGCCCGACCCGCCGCCGAATGCGACGACCCCGTCAAACCCGCCGTCACGATAGATTTTCAGACCAGCCTCGACATTCTGCTCATTGGGGTTGGGATCAACCTCGGAAAATATCGCGCGTCCCAACCCGGCTTCGTCGAGTATATCGAGCGCACGGCTGGTGATCTCCAGCTTGGCAAGACCGCGATCTGTAACCAGCAAGGGTTTGGCCATGCCCGCAGCACGGCACGCCTCGGCAAGTTCATTTATCCGTCCCGCGCCGAAACGGATAGGGTTGGGGTAGTTCCAGTTGCCAAACAGCTTCATCGCTCAGGCCTTCTTCAGATGGTAGGATTTCGGACGCGTAAGTGCATGGAAACCAAGGATCGACAGCCCCGCACCGCGTCCGGTATCCTTGCAGCCGGTCCAGCACAATGCGGGATCAAGATAATCGCAGCGGTTCATGAAGACCGTGCCGGTGCGTAATTGCCGCCCGATCTTTTCCGCCGCCACAGCATCATTCGTCCAGATCGACGCCGTCAGCCCAAACCGGCTGTCATTCATCAGTTTGACGGCTTCTTTGTCATCCTTGACAGCCATGATGCCCACCACCGGGCCGAAACTTTCGTCGCGCATCACGCGCATCTCATGGGTTACGCCGGTTAGAATCTGCGGACTGAGATAGCTGCCGCCATCATCTTGCGGAAATGTCGCGATATGTGCCTTCGCGCCAGCCTCCAGCGCTTCTGAAACCTGCGCGCGAACTTCGGCGGCGAAGCGGGCATGTGCCATGGGGCCGATCGTGGTTTCCTGCTCAAGCGGATTTCCCAGGGTGTAGCCCGTCACAATCTCCACGGCTTTCGCGAGGAATGCGTCGAAAAGGCTTTCATGGACATAGATCCGTTCGATTCCACAGCAGCACTGGCCCGAATTGAACATCGCGCCGTCGATCAGCCCCTCAGCCGCCATTACCGGATCGGCATCGGCCCGGACATAGCCCGGATCCTTGCCGCCAAGCTCCGTTGCCACGGCGGTAAAGGTCCCGGCTGCGGCACGTTCCATAGCCTGCCCCCCCGCCACAGATCCAGTGAAGTTCACGAAATCGAACATGCGCCCGGCAATCAGATCGGCGGTCGTCTCATGGCTTAGAAAGACATTCTGGAAGACATCTTCTGGAACGCCCGCCTGATGAAACGCTTCGGTTAGCCGTTCGCCGACAAGCAGCGTTTGTGCCGCGTGTTTCAGCACCACCGTATTTCCGGCGATCAGTGCGGGCGCAATGGTGTTGATCGCTGTCATGTAGGGGTAGTTCCACGGTGCCACGACCAGCACGACGCCCTGCGGTTCCCGTTCGATCCTGCGAATGAAACGGTCGCTTTCCTCGATCACCTCGGCCGAGAGTGCCGTTTCCGCGATCTCGGCCATGTATTTGGCACGCTCCTCGAACCCGCCGAATTCGCCTCCGTATCGGATCGGACGACCCATCTGCCAGGCAAGTTCTTCGGCCATCCGGTCCGTCGACTGCCCCACAAATTCAACGGCTTTCAGGACAAGGTCGATCCGTTCAGAGAGTGGACGTGCGGCCCAGGCAGGCTGCGCGCCGCGCGCCCGAGCGGCTGCTGCGAACGCCTCCGCCTCGCTGAAGAGCGCCCGTTCGGCATAAACCGATCCGTCGATCGGCGAGATGCATTTCACTGTGTTGGTCATGGCCAGTCCCGTTTCAGCCGGTGTTGCATTCAGGCGCGCTCAAATCCGCGCGCAACTTCCCAATCGGTGACAATCCGGTCGAATTCTTCCTGCTCGAACTCCGCACAGCGCGTGTAGTGATCGACCACATCATCACCCATAGCCGCCCGCAGCATGGCTGAGCCCCGCAAGGTTTCCGTCGCATCGCGCAATGTCTGCGGAATCTCACCAGCCTGAGCGGCTTCGTAGACATCGCCCTTCGTCGGTGGCTCCAATTCCATGCCCTTCTCTATCCCGTCAATCCCTGCCGCCAGCATCGCCGCCTGCGCGAGATAGGGATTCAGGTCGGCACCACCGATCCGGCATTCCATCCGGACGCCCTTGGTGCCCTCGCCGCACAACCGGAAACCGGCGGTTCGGTTGTCGACGGACCAGACGGACTTTGTCGGTGCAAAAGTGCCTTTTACGAAGCGTTTATAGCTGTTGACGTATGGCGCCAGGAAAAACGTATAATCAGGCGCGTGAGCAATCATGCCGGCGCAGAAAGACCGCATCAGGTCGGACATCCCGTGATCCGCATCCGCGTCATAAAATGCCGGCGCATCATCTTTCCAGCAGGACACATGGACATGACTGGCACTGCCCACACGGTCATGGTGCCATTTCGGAAGGAAAGTGGCGGCACGCCCCTGTGCCCAGGCGATTTCCTTGGTAGCATGCTTGGCAATCGTGTGATGATCGGCGCATGTCAGCGCGTCGGCAAAGCGAATGTTCAACTCCTCTTGCCCCGCTTCCGCCTCTCCTTTCGAGTTCTCTATCGGGATACCTGCCGCGAACAAATGGTTGCGCAGCGGGCGCATGACTCCTTCTTCCTTTGTGGTCTGCAGGATGTGGTAGTCCTCGTTGTACCCGCTGATCGGAGCCAGATCGCGGAAACCGGTCTTGCGAATCTCGTCCACGGTCTTCTCAAACAGGAAGAATTCCAGCTCGGTTGCCATCATGGGCTTCAGGCCCTTGGCCTCTACCCGTGCAATCTGCCGCTTCAGTACCTCGCGAGGCGAATGTGGCACGGGTGCGTGCGTCTGGTGATCCAACACGTCGCACAGGACCATCGCTGTGCCTTCCAGCCACGGCACGGGCCGCAGCGTGGACAGGTCGGGCTTCATCACATAGTCACCATATCCGGCAGCCCAACTGGTCGATGCGTAGCCGTCCGGCGTTGCCATTTCCAGGTCCGTAGCCAGCAGGTAGTTGCAGCAATGTGTTTCCTGATGCCCATGATCGAGGAAATTCTGTACATGGAACCGCTTGCCCATAAGGCGGCCCTGCATATCGACAAGGCAGACAAGAACGGTATCGACTGTCCCATCCTTTGCGTGAGCTGTCAGGGCGTCGAGCGTAAGGGGATATTGCATCTGGTTGTCCGGATTCTGGGGCAGGAACTGCGTCCGGCCACTGGTCGGGCGCAGCCATGTTCAAGCAGGCTTAAGCGTTCGTGTAGCGATAAGGCCGCCCGGCTTTTTGCATGTCCGCATTGTATTGCTTAAAGATTTCAACCACCTTGGCTTTGGTCTCTGACTCTGCAGCGATTTCGTCCCAGAAAGCTTGAGCGGCCCGTTCTACCGTGTCCCATTCCGCGTCGGGAATCGAGGTGAGCTCCATTTTCGGACCGTTTACGCGGAGCGCGGCTTCGCCGCCCCAATACCACCATTGGCGATAGTAGTGTGACTGCTCACAGCACACCTTGAACAGCGTCTTCAGGTCTTCCGGCACCTCATTCCAGCGCTCCTGGTTGGCAAAGAAATGGCCGATCCAGGCGCCCGAGATATTGTTGGTCAGGAAGTAGTTGGTTACGTCCGCCCAGCCGACGGTGTAGTCCTCGGTGATCCCGGACCACGCGATGCCGTCCAGCTCGCCTGTCTGCACGGCCACCTCGATGTCTTCCCATGGCAGGGTCACCGGCACCACGCCGAATTGCGACAGGAACCGCCCGGCGGTCGGGAAGGTGAAGACGCGCTTGCCCTGGAGGTCGGCAAGGCTACGGATCGGGTCCTTCGTTGCGAAATGGCAGGGGTCCCACGCACCGGCGGAGATATGCTGCACGCCAACCTTGGCGTATTCTTCCTTCCAGATCTCATCCAGCCCGTACTGGTTGAACAGCACCGGCACATCCAGGCTGTAGCGCGAGCCGAAGGGGAAATAGCCGCCGAAGACGGTGACCTCGGTCGGCGAGGCCATGCTGTCGTCGTCGGATTGCACCGCGTCGATCGTGCCGCGCTGAAGCGCCTGGAACAATTCGCCCGTGGGCACCAGCTGATCGGCATAGAACAGCTCGATCTGCATCCGGTCGCCAGCGATCTGGTTGAACATCTCGATAGCCGGATCAATCACGTGCTCGGCCAACGCAGGACCGGCATAGGTCTGCATCCGCCAACGGATGGTCGATTGTGCGAGCGCTGGAGCAGCCAGCGCCGCCCCGGGCGCAAGTGCGGCGGAGCCTTGTAGGAATTTGCGTCGTGTCGTCATGTCTCTCTCCTATTGGTCTGTCGTTACCGCCCCATTCGAAGGGGTCTCATGCTTATTTGTTATACACGCTTTCGGGCAGCCACAGCGCAATCTGCGGGAAGACCATCACCAGCGCCAGCGCCAGCGCCATCACCAGAACAAAGGGCACAATGGAGCGGTAGATATCCCGCAGCCGGATCTCCGGCGGCGCCATGGCGCGCATCAGGAACAGGTTATAGCCGAAGGGCGGCGTCATGTAGGCGATCTGCGTGGTGATCGTGTAGAGCACCCCGTACCAGATCAGGTCGAAACCCAACGCACCGACCAACGGCACGTAGAGCGGCGCAACGATCACCAGCATCGCGGTGTCATCCAGAAACGTCCCCATCAGGATGAAGCTGAGCTGCATCAGGATGAGGATCATCCAAGGGGAAAGGCCCAGCTTCTCGGTGAACACGTTTTCGATGGCCTTGACCGCACCAAGCCCGTCAAAGACTGCACCGAAGGCGAGCGCCGCGAGGATGATCCACATGAACATGCAGGTGATACCCAATGTCTTCCGCACGGAGGTTTCAAACACCGTCCAAGTCATGCGCCGTTTCAGGATCGCGGCCAGAAATGCGGCCAGTGCGCCAATTGCCGAGCTTTCGACAAGTGACGTCCAACCGTTGATGAACGGCACCATCATTGCGGCAAAGATGATCAGCGGCAAAGCGCCGGCGCGCAGAAGAGCCAGTTTCTCGCCCATCGGCAGATCGCGTTCTTCCTTGGGCAGCACGGGGCCAAGTGCGGGATTGATCCGGCAGCGTATCGCTATGTAGAGCACGAACATCCCGGCCATCATCAGTCCCGGAATGACGCCGGCCAGCCAAAGTTGCCCGACCGGCTGCCGCGCGATCATCGCGTAGAGAACCAGCACGACGGAGGGCGGCACGAGAATGCCCAGTGACGATCCGGCCTGTATGACCCCGGTCACCATCCGCTTGTCATAGCCACGTTTCAGCAACTCCGGCAGCGCAATCGTAGCACCTATGGCCATTCCAGCCACCGACAGCCCGTTCATCGCCGAAATGAGCACCATCAACCCGATTGTCCCGATAGCCAACCCGCCCGACAGCCCGCCCATCCAGACGTGGAACATTCGATAGAGGTCGTCGGCGATCTTCGATTCCGACAGCACATAACCCATGAAGATAAACATCGGCAGCGTCAGCAGCGGATACCATTTCATCAACTTCATCGCGGCAGAGAACCCGATGTCATAGCCGCCCCGGTCGCCCCACAACAGAAACGCGGCGATCACGGCAACAAAGCCAATGGCCCCGAACACCCGCTGGCCTGTCAGCAGCATCAGCATCATTGACGAAAACATCAGGATAGCAATCATGTCATAAGACATCAGGCGTCAACCTCGTGCGGAATGTCTTCGCCCTTCAAACGCAAGATGTCCTTGAGCAATTCGGAAATGGCCTGCAGCAACATGAGCGAAATGCCCAGGCACATGATCACCTTGATCGGCCACAGATAGGGGCGCCAAGCGGTCGGGCTACGCTCGCCCCCGTACTGGAAGGAATAAATCGTGCTGCCGATGCCCCCCCAAAGCAGAAACCCCAGATAGACAATCAGAAAGAACACCGTGAGCGCATCCACCTGCGCCTTGCGGCGGTCACTCCACTCACCGTACAGCAAGTCCATCCGCACGTTCGATCCCATCTGAATCGAATAGGGCCCACCCAGCATGTAGTAAGTCACCATGGCGAATTGAGCCATTTCCAGTGTCCATAGAGACGGCAGGAAGAAGGTCTTGGAAACCGACGACCACAGCAGGATTCCCATCATCACGAAAATTCCGAACATGACGATCCGACCGATGACCCGGTTCAGCCCGTCAACAGTTCTGATATAACGCCGCGTGATCCGCATCATGCCTTTGCAGCCCCGTCTTTGTGCGCAGCGTCAATTGATTCGAGCGCCTCGCCCAGCAAGCCGACCAATTCCACTGCCCGACCCACCGGATCAGCAAGCATGTCGTTTCGTACCTCGATCATTACATTAAGCAGCCCTCTCGGGAGAGCATGTTCACGTAGCGTATGGGTCACACCGTCCTCCGGCCCGTAGGGTTGGTTGAGTGCGGTTTTCAGTGTCGTATGACGGGCTGCGCCTCCATTCATCGCTTCCGCTAATCGCGCGTCACTGTCATGCAGCAGGCCGAGTTCCACAGATCGATGTTGCCCGAAATATATCGGCGTGAAGCTGTGGACCGTCACGAGGACATTCCGCTCAGCAGATCCGTCCAGCGCTGCAGTCAAAGCGGCGCGGAAGGGCTCATAGACATGCGCCACCCGCCAGGCCCGCGCGTCATCGGTCAGGTTTTCGTTACCCGGGATAATGAATTGCTCCACCTTATCGGGCATCGCGCCCCGCGCATGCGGCGGCCGATTACAGTCATAGACCAAGCGGGACACATTCGACATTACCAGCGGCGCGTCCAGTTCGGTGGACATCGCCTTTGCCAGCTCCAGCGCCCCGATATCCCACGCGGCATGTGACAGGGCCGTCTCATCACTCAACCCCAACCCGTCAAGTTCCGCCGGGATGTGCCGGCTTGCATGCTCGCATACCAAAAGTATCCGACTGTCACCGTCAGCGTTAAGGACGGATACGGCTTCGTTTGGCGCGCTGACCGTGACTGAATCGTTACTAAACGTCATGGGCCGAATTGACGGTATCGACTTCGCTCTTGTCAACAAAATTTCTGTAAGTAATGCTTCAGTTATAAATCATTCTGTAAACTTTGCTGCAAATTCAGGCCCGCCTTGCCCCCAAGATCCCAGATCGTGAAGCAGATTATCCAGGACCGCCTTGAAGGCTTGACCCGGTCCGAAAGGCAACTGGCAAATGTGCTTCTTCAGGACTATCCCATTGCTGGGCTGCAATCGATCACCAAGCTGGCATTTGCAGCGGAAGTATCCACCCCCACCGTGATTCGTATGGCACGTAAACTGGGATTTGAGGGCTTCCCTGACCTGCAAGATGCCCTGCGCGATGAAGTCGCTGAGCGCATCCGCAACCCGATTTCCAAGCGCGAGGCCTGGTCGGACGGCGCCCCGGCAGAGCACATCCTGACCCGGTTTGCAGAAGCCGTGGCCGAAAACATCCGTCACACGTTAGACCGGCTGCCTACGCAACAGTTCGACGCCGTGGCGACTTTGTTGGCCGACCCGACACGCCATGTTTATGTGTCCGGCGGCCGGATCACGCGGTCCAATGCCGATTACCTGTTCAACCACTTGCAAATCATCCGACCCGGCGTCACGCAGCTTGGATCATCGCCGAATGTGTGGCCTCAGTATCTGCTGGATATGGATGAATCGTCCATTCTCGTGCTGTTTGACATCCGACGCTACGAAGGGGACATGGCACGCCTCGCCACCCTCGCGGCAGAGCGCGGGTGCCAGATCGTGCTGTTCACCGACCAATGGGGGTCTCCCATCTGTAAAGTCGCGCAGAACGTGTTTCACGCGCTTGTCGAGGCACCTTCCAGCTGGGACTCTACGATCTCGATCATGCTGATCCTTGAGGCGCTGATCGCTGAAGTTCAAGCCGCCCGACTGGAAGAAAGCCGCAGCCGGATCGAACAGTTGGAAGCGATGTTTTCTCACACGCGTCTATTTCGATCGTGACTTTATTGCAGGTCCGTATTTACGGTCGCAAAGGTTTCGCGCCAGCGCTGCACGAATTGCGTTTCATCCGGTCCAGCATCACGAGCAGCACAGGCGATAGCTCAATCGGCCGCAAAACTGAATAGCCCTTCGAACAGCCGCGTCTTGGACAACACTTCGCTTTCATGTGTCAACAGCAGGTTCAGCAGAGCAAGTTCCCGGAGGGTCAGGACAACGTCCTGTCCCTCGTCCTTCATGCGTCTTGCCCGTCGGTCGAAGGTCATGGCACCTAGCTCGATCACCGTGCATCTGCGGGGGGTTGCCTGCTGATCAGCGCCCGGGCGCGAGCCTCCAGTTCACGCAAGTCAAAGGGTTTCACAAGATAGTCGTCAGCGCCCAGATCCAGCGCATTTACCCGGTCTGTGACTTGATATTCGGCCGTCAGCATCATGACAGGCGTAGCGAGACCCTGCCCCCGCATATCCCGCAGCTGCTCCGTTCCATCCCCGTCGGGCAAATTGATATCAAGGATCACCAGATCATAACTCTGAACATCCAGAATGCCCGACCATCCGCGACGCTACCCGCAACATCACACCAGGTCCGCTGCTGTTCCGCAGAACCCCAATGTTGTCTGGGGCCTGATCGCCGCGCTTTTCATCGGTAACATCATGCTTCTGGCCATGAACATCGCGATGGTGGGGCTGTTCGCCCGCGTCCTGCTGGTGCCGCCGCGTATCCTGATGCCCGATCGTCGCGATGATCGCCTTCGGCGTGATGGGCTGGGCGCTGCGCCGCGCGATCACCATCGATAATGGCAACTGGTGGACTCTCGTGGACACGCCACTGTCGGCTACCCTCTGGATCATCGCTGCCGTGGGTTTCGTCCTGCCCATCCTGTTTGGGAAGATCGTCAAGCGGCGGATACACATGCGCAAGGACGAGGAAGGCGCAGTCACGGACTGACGGTTACTCCGACCCGACAAATCGGTGTCGGTTTGTTTCCGGATTCCGCTAACAAGCCATGCAATTGACACCGCGCGGAAATTATAGGGTTATCGGCACCGTACAACATACGAGCAGTTCCATGACCAAGACAATCCTGGCCTTCGGCGACAGCCTTACCTGGGGAAGCGATCCGGAAGGGCGTGGCCGACATGATTTTGCTGACCGCTGGCCAAGCGTTCTTCAGGCGGGGCTGGGCGAAGGCTATCACGTGATCCCGGAAGGTCTTGGCGGGCGCACCACCGCGTTCGACGATTACACATCAGCGGTCGATCTGAACGGCGCACGCGTTCTGCCTACGCTACTGGCAACGCATTCGCCGCTGGATCTGGTAATAATCATGCTTGGCACCAACGATCTCAAGGGCTTCATTTCCCCCACGATCCACGGCGCGGTCGCGGGTATGGGCCGGCTGGTCGAGATCATTCGGCACTTCCCCTATCGCTACCGCATGGCCGTCCCCGAGGTGCTGTTGGTCGCGCCTCCGCATCTGTGTGACTGCGCGAATGGTGACAGCCCGCTTTCCGGGCGAAGCATCGCGGAATCACGGAAACTGGCACCGGCCTATCTCTCGCTTGCTGAACTTGAAGGCTGCGGTTTCTTTGATGCGGCCACGGTCGCGGAAGCCAGCTCTGCCGATGGCGTACACCTCGACCCCGTCAATACCCGTGCCATTGGTTCAGGCTTGGTCGCTCCCGTGCGAACAATCCTCTCGTAAGGGCGCTCAGACGTCAGTCGGATTTACGCCATACGGAAACATGACTGCGGCTTCGTGCCGTAAAGGGTTCTTGTTGCCAACCACCCCATCGATGAAACAGCGTCAGGCCCGCCAAGCGTGCCATCAGGTCCAATTCTGACGGCCAGACATAGCGGAAGGGAATGGATCGGTGTTCGATTCCCTTTCCGCTGATTTGCATATGGTGCGAACTGAAGCGCTGCGACACGACATCGATCTCATCGACGCCCCAGTGTGTCGCGTTCAACTCGAACGCGATCAGGGTCTCACCTTCCGGCAGTCGTTGTAGGGGCGGAACACCCACCTCGATCAGGAACGCCCCACCGGGTTCGAGATGCGCCGCGGCATTCTCGAAGCAAGCAACCTGCGCCGCCTGTGTTGTCAGATTGTTAATCGTATTGAACACCAGATAGACGAGCGAGAAGGTTTGACCCAATCGTGTTGACGTCATGTCGCCGATCGTGGCCCGCACCGCGTCTCCTCCCGGCTTTGATCTTAGGCGTCGCAGCATCGGACGGGACAGATCAATTCCAACCACCTCGACCCCTGCCCGGGCGAGCGGCAAGGCAATGCGTCCGGTTCCTATAGCGAACTCCAACGCAGGTCCATTCCCGGCCAACTCAGCCAGCCAGGCAACGATACGTTCGATCTCGGCGGGATCATTGCTCGCTTCATCATCATCGTAGGTCGCCGCCACTGCCTCGTCGAAGAACCCATCATCTTGCAAAGCTGGAACTCCCTGGTTGAACCACTGGCATTCGCAAGCTGCAGCTCCGCCTCCGTGCCGACGTCCATGTAGCTCACGCGTAGAACGGACTCATCGATATGTGCAAGCTTAGGAATAAGGCTCGTGCGTGGGCAAGGCACTGACGCCCGATCTGCCGCAATCAATGCGCGGTGTGCTCCGGACGCCCCAGCCTTGCGAGCAAAACGACCGGCAGCAGCCCGACAACGACGATGGCCAAGGCCGCAAGTGCAGCTTCTTCATACGTACCGCGAGCGGCTTCGCCATATAGATGGGTTGCCAGCGTCTCAAAGTTTAGCGGGCGCAACAGGAGCGTCGCTGACAATTCCTTCATGCAATCCACGAACACCAACAATCCCGCCGCACCAAGCGCGGCCTTGGAAAGCGGTAAATGTACGCGCCAGAGCGTCCCGCCGACCCCCTGTCCCAATGTGCGCGAGGTGAAGTCATAGCTACGTGGAATCCGCGTGAAACCCGCCTCCAGCGAGCCAACCGAAATCGCAAGAAACCGGACCAGATAAGCATAACCAAGAGCCGCCCCGGATCCGATAAATATCAACCCGGTCGAGACACCAAGAATGTCCTGCATGCTTCGGTCGATGAACCGGTCCAAACTGCCCATTGCAATCAGAATACCCAGCGCCAGCACCGTCCCCGGCATCGCATATCCGATGGTGGAGACACGCTGCATTATGACGATCCCTCGCTGCGGGAAAACCCGGGCAGCATAGGCAATGATCATACCGCAGATCAGCACGGCCAACGTAGCGGTCGCAGACAGGATCAGCGTGTTTCGTGCCTCGACCAGCAGCCGTCCGGAGACGCCAGCGAACTGGAACCGCTTCCATGCCTCTACCGCAAGGTGCAAGGCCGGCGCCAGGAAGCCGAGCGCAACGGGCAAAAGGCCAAGGGCCAATGCCACGAAACCCGCCCGTCCTGATAGGCGACGCGGCTCAAAACTTCGGGATCGTTGTGCGCTGACTGTATAGCGTTGTCGTCTGCGCGCCCAACGCTCCAGCGAAACCAGCGCGACAACGAGCAAAATCATCGCCAACGAGATCTGCGCAGCACCGGGCAGATCGGTGCGCGTCACCCAAGTCGTGTAAATCGAAATAGTCAGGGACCGGACGCCCAGAAACTCCGACGCTCCGATGTCGTTCAGCGTCTCCATCAGTGCCAAGCTGATACCCACGGCAATTGCCGGGCGTGCCAAGGGCAACGCGACGCGCAAGAACACCTGCCGTCGAGAAATGCCAAGCGTGCGGGACACCTCTACCAGATTGGCGGCCTGTGTCATGAACATCGCCCGCGTCGGCAGATAGACATAGGGATACAGTACAAAGCTCAACAGAAAGATCGCTCCCGTCATTGACCTGATGTCGGGCAGCCGAAAATCGCGTGGGCTGTCATAGCCGAGAACGGCGCGGATAAGCGCTTGGACCGGTCCAAGCGGATGCAAAAGGTCGAGATAGGCATACGCGACGATATAGGTAGGTACGGCCAAGGGCAGCAGCAGCGCCCATTCCAGCACCCGTCGACCCCGAAAGTCGTAAGCAGTCACCAGCCAGGCCGTCGATGTTCCGATGGCCCCCACAAGCACTCCGACGCCCGCCAGAAGAATCGCCGTTTGACCAAGCGCATGCGGCAACACATAGGTCACGATATGCGACCATAGCCCCTCCGACCCCTGCGCGGCCTGCCAAACCAGCGCCAACAATGGTACGAGCACCAGCGCAGCAATAACCGTGCCGGCAATCACCCAGATGCGCCCGTTTAACCGGAAGATATCACGATAAGACCAAACGGAGGCACGGCGGGAAAAACGCTCTCCCGCCGGCCCCAGAGGCTCCACTTCTCTGGCGTCAGCGGCCACTAGTTGTCAAAACCGACCTTGTCGACCAGTTCACTGGCTTCCTTGCGGTGGGTGACGATCTCGGTCAGCGGCACGGAATCCACTTGGAGCTCGCCGAAAGACGCGACAATCGGGTCAATTTCCACCCCCGGTTTGACAGGGTATTCGTAATTGGCTTCGCCATAAATCTTCTGCGCCTCGTCGGACACAAGGAATTCGAGCAGTTGCACGGCTTCATCGCGGTTCGGCGCATGTTTGGCGACCGCAGCGCCACTGATATTCACATGAGTTCCGCCATCCTCGAAGGTTGGCAGGATCACCTTGATCGCATCACCCCAGGCTTCCTGCTCCTCGCCGCCTTTTCCGGACCGCATCAGGCCGACATAGTAGGAATTTGCAATCGCGATGTCGCAGATACCTCCGAGGATATCTTTCGCCCCATCACGGTCTCCGCCACCAGCCTTGCGCGCAAGGTTGCTTTTCAGTCCTTGCAGCCATGCTTCGGTTTCCGCAGCATCGTGGTGCGCTAGAAACGCGGAGAACAAGCCGGTGTTGTACGGGTGCTGGCCCGAACGGATGCAAACCTTGCCTTCCCATTCTGGATCGGCGAGTTGTTCATAGGTGATCGCATCGAGATCCAGATCATTTGCGGCGTAAACCACACGGGCGCGCATCGACAGGGTGAACCAGTCGTTGTTGGGCCCTCGCAGGTTTTCCGGGATCGCGGCAGTCAGCACATCGGAATCAACCGTCTGTGTCAGCCCCTTATCCACCAGATCGGCCAGATTGCCAACATCAACGGCCATCAGGATGTCAGCGGGTGAGCTCTCTCCCTCCGACGCAACGCGCTCAGCTAGGCCATCCTTCAGAAAGACCGTGTTGACCTCGACGCCTGTCTCATCGGTGAAGGCCTGCAACAGCGGCTCGACCAAGCCAGGTTCGCGCGAGGTATACAAATTGACCTCTTGCGCGTTAACGCCGCTTGCGGTCATGGCCACTGCTGCGCCCGCGATCCACATCCGGCCTTTGGTCATCGAATTACCCATGGATATTACCCCCTTTTGCCCGGCCCAACGCCAAGCGAACTAACCTTACGCGATCTGGTTAGCTTGGCTGAGTTTTTTCGTCAAGTTTTCGGCGCCAAGAACAGTCAGGATTGCGACAGGGGATTAAAATCGGCAAATACATGCACCTGCGCACCGTTCAGACGCAAACCCACTTTTTCACCCACCGCCATGGCGATGCGTTCATGGTGGTGAACCCGCAGCGGTTCGGCCAGCGGATGCACGCTGATGTCGATCTGTTCGCTTTCGCCCATGAAAGTCTTGCCGATGATGCGCGCTGAAATACCGTCACCGTCCGGACCCAGCGTCAGCGCTTGCGGGCGGATGCACGCCATCGCCATGGAGCCATCCGGAATATCCAGATCGGCATGAAACCTGCCGATTGGTGTGGATATCGCGCCCTCGCTCCATATCCCCGTCAACCTGTTGCACGGCCCCATAAACTCCGCTGCATAGGGCGAGGCAGGGCGATCGTATATATCAAAAGGTGACCCGATCTGCTCGATCGCCCCATTTCGCATCAACACGATCAGATCGCCAACGGCCAACGCCTCCTGCGGATCATGTGTAACCATGATTGCCGTCGTCTCGATCTTCCGAAGCGTATCGACGGTTTCCTTCCGGACACGCTCGCGCAATCCCTGGTCCAGATTGGAAAACGGCTCATCCATCAGCAGGATGTCCGGCTCCGGCGCAAGCGCCCGAGCAAGCGCCACACGCTGCTGTTCACCACCCGAAAGAGAATGGGGGAAGCGGTCAGCAAGATGCTCTATTCCTATCCGTTCGACGACGTCAGTGACACGAACGTCCTGTTCCGAACGCGACAATGCACGCAACCCAAATGACAGATTGTCGGTCACATCAAGATGCGGGAACAGCGCGAAATCCTGAAACATGAACCCGATCTTGCGGTCTTCGGGCTCGACAAACCGGCTGGGCCCGGCGATCTCGACCCCAGCCATCTCGATCATACCGCGATCGGGCCGGTCCACACCCGAAATCAGCCGGAGCAATGTCGACTTACCGCAGCCCGACTCGCCCAGAAGACAGGTGATCTTGCCGGCAGGAACCGATAGCGTGACATTCGACAACACATCCCGGCTGCCAAAACGGCGAGACACATTCGTTAATCGCAACGCATAAGACTCATCATCCGACATCTGGATATTTTCTCTCCCATTGGCGGGCCGCTTTCGATGGGAGCCAGCCATAGCGCGGTGAAGTTTTAACCTTAGCGAAACATTCGTCCAGCGCCGCAGGAGAGAAATTTTCGCCCGATCTGTTTGAAATGGGTGTAACCGATGGCCCTGTCGCTTTCACACAGTGGACAGAACTGATCAACTCCCAGATTCTCAAAGAACCCTGTTGAACATAGGCGGATGAACCGCGAACTCAACGGCTGGATGCCGTCTTGCCCTCCGCTTGCACCGAGGGTGGTTTGACAACATCTGCTGTCAATCGCCCCATGATCTCTGCCGCGACAAAGGAGGCGATCACCTCTGGTCGCTTATCTGTGCTGAAGCCCGCACCGATGGGACAGACCAACTCCGTATCATTTGATGGCACGTCGTTCTTCAAGGACGCACACCAACGACGAAAGCTTGCCCGTTTCGTTTTCGATCCGATCATGCCCACATAGGCGGCATCGCCGCGCAGCAAGGCCTCGCGGCAAATCAGAAAGTCGAGCGAATGATCATGGGTCAGAACGACGAAGGCACTGTTGGGTTCGGCGTCACGCACAACCGCTTCGGGTAACGGTGTGTGCATTCTTGGGATCGCGTCGTCGGCAAGCTTGAGCTCGTCTGCGCGGCTGTCGACCAGCAATAGGCGCACCGGCAGCAAGGTCAAGGCCTTGGCAAGCGCCCGCCCGACATGACCCGCGCCGAAGATGTAGACCATGGGAAACTGCTCGCGCTCGCCCGCGACCCGCCGCAGAAGCACCTGGCGTTCTTCTCCACCCAGACGGGTGATCGACAAGCCTACCCGGCCGCCGCAGCACTGCCCGATCTCTGGCCCCAAGGGGATGTCCATGACACCATGATCCTCGTCACGCTGCAATTGCGCACGCGCTTCGTCAATCGCCATGTATTCCAGTTGCCCGCCACCGATCGTACCGATCATGCCGCTCTGTGACACGAGCATCCACGCGCCGACCTCTCGCGGAGAAGAACCGGCAACCTTCGTGATTTTCACACAGGCTACCGGCCCCGCATCCGCGAGGAAGGCATCGATATCGGCGGGCAGCCAGGTCATCCCTGACGCAGTCTTTCCGCCGCCAGCAACACCCGCTCGGGCGTCGCGGGCAGGTCGAGCCGCGGGCATTCGCGATAACCCTTCAGGCTCGCCACGGCCATGGACAGGGCCTCCGGCACGCACAGCGCCAACATGAAGGGTGGCTCACCTACGGCCTTGGACCGGCGGATGGTGGGCTCCGCATTCACCGACCAAGACGCCAGATTGACGTTGAACTCTTCCGGCACATCGGACGCGACAGGAATCTTGTAGGTGGACGGCGCATGGGTTCGCAACCGGCCCTTGTCGTCCCACCACAGCTCTTCGGTCGTCAGCCAGCCCATCCCCTGGATGAAGCCACCCTCGACCTGCCCCTTATCCAGCGCCGGGTTCAGCGATTTGCCCACATCATGCAGCACATCCACGCGGTCCACGACGTATTCACCCGTCAGCGTATCCACGCTGACCTCGGCGCAGGCCGCACCATACGCGTAGTAGTAGAATGGCCGCCCTTTGCCCGCCGCGCGGTCCCAGTGAATACCCGGCGTCTTGTAAAAGCCCGCCGCCGACAGATGCACCCGTGCCATGTAAGCTTCTTTGATAAACACGGCCCAAGGCTTGCGTTCGTTGCCCAGAAGAACAGTGTTCGGCTCAAACACGATCTGGTCCTCGGGCAGGGAATACTTTTCCGCCGCGAATTTGATCAGACGGTCGCGGATCTGCTCGGCTGCGTTCGCTGCCGCCATACCATTCAAGTCGGAGCCAGAGCTCGCCGCCGTGGCCGAGGTATTCGGCACCTTGCCCGTGGTCGTTCCGGTGATCTTCACATGGTCAAGATCGATCTGGAGCGTATCGGCGACCACCTGCGCGACCTTGGTATTCAGGCCCTGGCCCATCTCGGTGCCGCCATGGTTCAGATGAACCGAGCCATCATTATAGACATGCACCAGCGCACCGGCCTGATTGTAGTGCGTCGCCGTGAAGGAAATACCGAACTTCACCGGCGTCAACGCTATGCCCTTGCGGATCACACCACCTTGCGCATTGAAGGCTTTCACGGCCTCACGCCGCGCACGGTAATCGGCGCTTTCCTCAAGCTCGCCCACGATCCGGTCGAGAATGTTGTCGGTTACCTGCTGGTGGTAGGGCGTCAGGTCACGACCCTCGCCGCCATAGAAATTGGCCTTGCGCACATCCAGCGGGTCCTTGCCCAACGCATAGCCGATCTCTTCCATGATCCGTTCCGCCGCGACCACACCTTGCGGGCCACCAAAGCCCCTGAAGGCAGTGTTGGACACGGTGTTCGTCTTCATCGGGCGCGAGGTCAGGCGCACATGGGGATAGAAGTAGGCGTTGTCGGCATGGAACAGCGCGCGGTCCGTCACAGGTCCCGACAAATCGGACGAGAAACCACACCGCGCCGCGAACTCCCCTTCGACCGCCTGAATGCGCCCGTCATCATCATAGGCCACGTCGTAGCTGATCAGGAAGTCATGGCGCTTTCCGGTCGCGACCATGTCATCATCGCGGTCCGGACGGATCTTCACAGGGCGACCGAATTTCTGCGCGGCGACCGCTGCCACCGCTGCGAACAGGTTCGGCTGGGTTTCCTTGCCGCCAAAACCACCCCCCATCCGGCGCACATTGATCGTCACCGCGTTGGACGGCACGCCCAGCACATGCGCGACCATATGCTGCACCTCGCTCGGGTGCTGCGTCGAGGACCAGACGGTCACGTCGCGATCCTCACCCGGAATGGCGAATGCGATCTGCCCCTCAAGGTAGAAGTGATCCTGACCACCCACCCGCATCGTGTTCGTGATCCGGTTCTTGCCAGTATCGAACCCGGACTTAACATCGCCACGTTCCAGCTTCAGCGGCGCCGTGACATGCGGATAGCCTGCATCCATGGCGGCCCTCACATCGGTGACGAAAGGCAACTCGTCATACTCGACCTTTGCCAGATGCGCGGCGCGGCGGGCGGCTTCGCGCGTCTCGGCAATCACCCCGAACACGGGCTGGCCGTGGAACTGCACCTCGCCATCCGCAAAGATCGGCTCGTCATTCAGTCCCGTTGGGCTGACATCGTTGTGGCCGGGAATATCTTCCTTGGTCAATACACCCAGAACCCCCGGTGCAGCCAGTACCGGAGCAAGATCCATCGAGATGATCTTGCCATGCGGCACAGTCGACAAGCCCAGGCAGGCGTGAAGGGTTCCATGTGGTTCCAGAATGTCATCTGTGTAGACCGCCTGCCCCGTCACATGCTTATGCGCGGAGTCGTGGCGTTCGTCAGTGTGGACACCACCGCGGATCGTGGGTTGTTCGGTCATTTCATCCCTCATGCGGCCGTCCCCCGGATCACGGTTGCAGGTGTTCCGGTGTTCTCCAGATAGAAGCGGCGCAGCAGGTTCGCCGCAGCGGTGGCGCGGTATTCCTTGGAGGCCCGCCAGTCGGTCAGCGGTTGATAGTCCTCGGCATAGGCAGACAGCGCATCAGCAATCGTCTGCTCCGTCCACTCCTGGCCGATCAGCGCAGCTTCAACCGCCTTCGCGCGTTTGGGCGTAGCAGCCATGCCGCCATAGGCAATCCGTGCCGTCGCGATCTTGTCGCCATCAAGCGTAACATAGAACGCCCCGCACACCGACGAGATATCCTCATCCCGGCGTTTCGACAGCTTGTGGGTGGCAATCATTGCGCCCCGTTCCGGCGCGGGAATGAAAATCGACTCGACGAATTCATCCTTCGCGCGGTCCTGCTTACCGTAGTCGATGAAAAAATCCTCGACAGCTATGACCCGGCTGCCCTTCGAACTGCGCAGCGTCATCTGTGCACTCAACGCGATCAGCATGGGCGGCGTGTCCCCGATGGGCGAGCCATTCGCAACGTTGCCCCCGACCGTGCCCATGTTGCGCACTTGCCAACCGCCGATCCGTCGCCAGAACGTCGACAGCATCGGGAAATGTTCAACGATCAATGGCTCGGCATCTGAATAGCTGACACCGGCACCGAGCGTGATGCCCGCCTCGGTGACCTCGATCCTCCGCAACTCTTCCAGATGATTGATGAAGATCACCGGAGAAATGTCGCGCATGAATTTCGTGACCCACAGCCCTACATCCGTCGATCCGGCGACGATGGTTGCCTCCGGGTTCCCAGCCAGCAACTCCGCAAAATCAGCGACAGAGGATGGCAGATAAACGCGATCCTCACCAACGGTCAGTTCAACCCGCGCACCGTCATCCAGCGCCGCAAGCTTTGCCAAAACGCTATCGCGCTCGGTGACAATCGCGTCGTCAAACGCCCCCTCTTCGGCCGCTGCCTGCGCCGCGCGGATGATCGGGCTGTAGCCGGTGCAGCGACACAGATTGCCCTGAAGTGCGACCTCGATCTCATGCTTGGTCGGGCTCGGGTTGCCCATCAGCAGCGCATAAAGCGACATGACGAAACCCGGTGTGCAGAACCCACACTGGCTGCCATGAAAGTCTACCATGGCCTGTTGCACAGGGTGCAAACCGCCATCGCGACCGCGCAGATGCTCAATGGTCACAACATGGCACAGATCGACGGACGCCAGCAGACGGATACAGGCATTGACCGTTTCATAGACAATCCCGCCTTCGGCACGCCGCCCGACAAGTACAGTGCAGGCCCCGCAATCACCTTCGGCGCAGCCTTCCTTGGTGCCACGCAAGTTCTGGGCGATGCGCAGATGGTCCAGCAGGCTATCGCTGGATTTCACATCGCTTAGGCGGACCTCTCGGTCGTTGAGTATGAACCGAATGTCTCGGCGGGGTGTCGTCATTGGCTGGCTCCCTCACTGGCCGCGTCAATTCTAGCAGCGCGTGCTCGATCGTGACTAACGATTTCGGCAGACTAACCGCACAGGCAGTTTCAGAAAATGCGGGCCAGTTGCTAAACAATTTCAACACATCATAGATAATAACTCGCCCCGCCTGCCGCTAGTTTCATCATGCTGCCCGAATTTGCAGCGCAGCCACATGCGGCGTGTCTCCCATCGAATCTCCAACGTCTGCATGTGGCTGCACATTTGCGAATCCGCCTTAAGGCAAAGTTTGTGAAATGCGCCGGATTTTCGACATTCCTTTGAAACAGTCTCCGCAGCAGGGCTCTTATTTCCGCGAGATGGTCTCGTTAGGGTCCGACGCCAGCGGCATCGGATCGTGCCGCTGGTATGACGGGCAGGCGACACCCACCCGTATCGGCGCCGTAAACCACGGCCGGAGGGCCGATACCGGGCCGCTTCCCCTATAAAGCCAGTGACCTGCATCCGTGACGCCTGTATCAGTCGAACGGCATGACCACTGTGCCGAAAACTTGTCGGGAGGGGCAATGTTCGAGAAATACTTCCAGCTGGAAAAGCACGGAACATCCGTGCGGACAGAGGTCATCGCAGGGATCACCACGTTCCTGACGATGGCCTATATCATCTTCGTAAACCCTGACATCCTGTCCACGACCGGCATGGACAGGGACGCGGTCTTCGTCGCCACCTGTCTTGCAGCCGCCATCGGCACGCTGGTCATGGCGCTTTGGGCACGCTGGCCCATTGGTATGGCACCAGGCATGGGGCTGAACGCCTTCTTCGCCTTCACCGTGGTCGGTGCGATGGGTTTCACATGGCAAGAGGCGCTGGGTGCGGTCTTCGTCTCAGGTGTCATCTTCCTAATCCTGACCGTTACCGGCATCCGGCGCTGGCTGATCAGCGGAATCCCCGCATCAATGCGCAGCGCCATTGCGGCGGGTATCGGGTTGTTTTTGGCCATCATCGCGTTGAAAAGCGCAGGCATCGTCGTTGCCAGTCCTGCCACATTCGTTGCACTAGGCGATGTATCCCAGCCCGGCCCGCTTCTGGCCATCGGCGGGTTTTTCCTGATCGCCGCGCTGGACGTGCTGAAGGTGCGCGGCGCAATCCTGATTGGCATTGTCGTCGTCACCATCGTTTCCATGCTTTTGGGGTATAGCGAGTTCAACGGCATCGTATCCGCACCACCCAGCATCGCACCCACCTTCATGCAGCTCGATCTGGTCGGCATCCTGCATGTCGGGCTGTTTCAGGTCGTGCTTGTCTTCGTGCTGGTCGAGGTATTCGATGCTACCGGCACACTGATCGGCGTGGCCAAACGTGCAGGACTGATGGAGGAAGGACCGGATCACACCAACCCGCAGCTTGGCAAGGCACTGATGGCCGACTCGACCGCGATCGTAGCCGGCTCAATGCTTGGAACGTCCTCCACCACCGCCTATGTCGAAAGCGCGTCAGGTGTTCAGGCCGGCGGTCGGACGGGGCTGACCGCTCTGGTCATCGCCGCGCTGTTCCTCGCCGCGCTGTTCTTTGCGCCGCTGGCCGGATCGGTTCCCTCGGTCGCAACCGCTCCTGCGCTGCTCTATGTCGCGGGCCTGATGATGCGCGAATTGACCGAAGTGCAGTGGGACGACATCACGGAATCTACCCCTGCGGCGCTGACCGCGCTGATGATGCCGTTTACCTACTCCATCGCGAACGGTCTGGCCTTCGGGTTCATCAGTTACGCCGCAATCAAGACCCTGACGGGCCGCGCGCGTGACGTGCACCCGGCCACATGGATCGTCGCCGGTCTGTTTGTGCTGCGTTTCGCATTGGTCGGACACGAATAATAACTGGAGGGAGGCGACATTACCGTCGCCTCCCTCCACGATTGCAAGAAATTGTGATCCTGCAACCGCCTCTTCTCTGCTAGTCTTTGTTTATCGGCCCGGGCCAGACCTGCGGCGAACGACCGAACAGGTCCGGGCCCTCATCTCTCGGAGGGCAAGGCATGGCCAACAAGACGATCGGAAATCCGCTGTCATGGACCGCGAGCCACGTATCGGCCACGGGAAGCCATCTTGGCGAAATGGCGCAAAGCGTGGGCAGCGACATCGAGCGTGCCCCGCCCGAAGTCAAAACGCTTTGCATGGATGACCTGCGCGACGCATTGCGGTTGGGATACGAGGACTTCAAGTCCTTCCGGTCCGATGTGATCACGATTTGCGTGCTGTACCCGATCATCGGCATATGCCTAGCGTTCTTGGCATTCCAGGGAAACCTTTTCCACCTGATTTTTCCCGTTATCTCGGGCTTCGCCTTGGTCGGTCCTGTCGCCGCGGTCGGCATGTACGAAATGAGCCGTCGCCGCGAAGCTGACGAACCCACCAGCTGGTTTGCCGTTTTTGACGTCATCAGGTCGCCAAGCTTCGGCGCGATCCTCGCTTTGGGCCTTTGGCTGTTCGCGATATTCGTGGCTTGGCTGTTCGCCGCCAACGCCATCTATGCACAAACCATCGGTTTACGCCCGCCGCCATCTCTGGGCGCGTTCCTGTTCGACACACTGAGCACAGGTGCTGGATGGTGGATGATCATTGCTGGCACGGCTGTCGGATTCTGCTTCGCGGTCGCTGTGCTGATGATCAGCTTCGTTTCCTTCCCGCTTCTGCTGGATCGCAAGGTCGGACTTCCAATGGCGGTCGTCACCTCCAGCAAGGTCGTCATGCGCAATCCCGGCCCCGCCGCGGCGTGGGGGCTGATTGTTGCTGCCTCGCTTCTGATCGGCTCCATCCCGGCTCTTCTTGGTCTGATCGTGGCGCTGCCTGTATTGGGGCACGCGACATGGCACCTCTATCGCAAGGCCGTCGCCTAAGATCTTCGAGATAGCCAACTGTCGGTCAAAACTCCGTCCGGTGGCGGTCCTGGACCCAGTCTGTTCTGCAGCGCGTCCAGCCCAAAAGCTAAGCATTTGCCAAGTTCGAAGCTTGCTTGTATCCATAGAGATACCGGCCGGATGAACATAATGCACAACTCACAACGGTTTCCAAATCTACTCAAATGTGACCTGCTCAGTGATTTACCTGTTGATGTTCGCAAAGAGTTCCTGAACCGCTGCACGGTTCGCAACTACCAGACTGCCAAAGAGGTGATCTCTCAGGGGCACCCGTTCGCAGGCATGTTTCTGGTGGCCGAAGGAATCGTCGAGATTTCCTATCTCACCGCTGATGGTGAACGTGCAATCATCCACCACGCGCGAAAGGGTGAAACAGTCGGTGAAGCCGAGGCACTGGCAGAAGTGTCCTGCGCTGCGACCTGCGTCGCGCAGTCGAATACCACGGTACTCCATACGACCACTGAACATCTCTATCAGATGATGCAGCACAGATTGTTCATCCGAAATGTAGCTCGTTCCTTCGCGGCGACCATGTCGCGTGACAGCATGTTCAAGTCGGTGGACACGCTACAACCGGTTGAACAACGAATTTGCAGCTATTTACGGCAGTTGTCACTCAACGGACCGACGATACATGAGAGCCAAACTTACCTTGCCCAAGTCGTCGGGTGCTCACGACAGACGATCAACAAGGTACTTGGTGAGCTGCGCAAAGCCGGTATCGTTGAAGTAAGGCAAAAACAGATAGTCATTCGCAACCCTTCCGCACTGGACACACGCGCACATCACTCGGCAAACAGCCCTGCCAAGTAATAAACACCCCACCTTGCCGCCGAAGATGTCGGTTCTCAGTTTCATAGACGTAGCGGCCAACGATTATGCCAATATGCGGTCGAGCAAATGGGATTGCCAAACTGAACGAAACGGCTGGCTCATTTCGCGCTGCCCTAGGACGAATCGACCTGCCCTCGGGTAACTGCGATGCTCAAAGATATATCCAAGATTGAGGGGACATACTTCCGCTGTGCCACGCAAGCGTCTTGTGGTAAGGATACATCCGCCGCCACAGTAACCGGTTTCCATGTTTCGTACCCGCTTTGCCAATCTGTTAATTGATTCCGTTGATCTTCTGACCGATGCCCGCGCTCTGGGGGATACCTGGCCGGGCGTGGTCAAGGTCGCACACAAGATCGGGGCGAAAGCCGTGAATGCCGGGGCTTTACTTGAAGGCACCAACAATGTCGCGTGGATGCGTAGCTCAATGGAGATGAGCTGGTTGGTAGAATACGAAGACGCAGGCCTCTATACGGTCGATCCCATCCTCCATGCGGCGCTGGCGAGACGCCGGACCAAGCTCTACTCGGTGGAGAAGGCCCGGCGCAGTCATATTGGCGACCCGCAGTCAGCCCAGTTACATGACAGCCTGATATCCTACCGGTATCGCTACTTCATGAGCCAGAACTGGCGCGACAACGGCGTCGAGAAATGCGTGGTTCTCAGTACCGAGGACGATCCCACCCATCTGTTCGGCGCAGGGACGGCACGGGCCTTTTCGGTCGTTTCCGCCCTGCTGTCCCAAAACCTTGATCCGCCCGGAGAGCACC
The DNA here is from genome assembly GCF_007855645.1 of Qingshengfaniella alkalisoli. GTDB lineage: Bacteria > Pseudomonadota > Alphaproteobacteria > Rhodobacterales > Rhodobacteraceae > Qingshengfaniella > Qingshengfaniella alkalisoli. The sequence continues at coordinate 33,442 of NZ_CP042265.1, read as the reverse complement.
CGACGCAGGGCTGGGTCTGGGGCTTTCCCTATGACAGCCTGTCTTCACGGGAAAAGGATGTGCTCAGCTATATGGGGCTTGGGATGAGTACACAGCAGATCGCGGATCACATGATTCTGCAAGACGCTCAGGTTCGTCATCTCCTGGATCGCGCCTGCAAGGCAATGGGGACACATCAGCAGGAACAAGCGTTGGCCTTGGCCATGACCCGAGGGCTGGTGTCGCTATAGGCAAAACTTGCTCCGGGTTGACCCGTATGGACGGCCAACACACTCAACGGTCTTCAACAACGCAGAGCCATCATCCCGCTTCTACCGAGATTGCCCACCGCGGCGTGTTCGTTCCCATTGCTCGCGATCCAGCCTTGTCAACGGCGCGGTAAGAATGATCTCTGCAGGGGGTGTCTCACCGTCAGCTAATTTTGGCTATCTTCAACATGTGTTCATTGGTCGGTTCCTTCACCTCGACCAGCACCCGGCCTCCAAGCCTAGCATATTTCTCCCCGGTAGCAGCCGGACACATTCCGCGTCAGTGGCAGCAACGCCGCTTGCAATGAGTGATAGATGTCCGGCTTTCCGACGAACTGCCCATCAGAAGGGTGATTGTCCGCATCTAGCTCGTGGAACCACCCGCCGTATTCATGGTCAACAAGATGGGCATCAGCGAATGCCCAGACGCGGCGATACCAGATTTCGTCTTCCGGCGTAGGATCGGATTTCAGGAATGCCGCCAAAACGCCGATGGCCTCGGTCACGGGCCACCAATAGCGGTCCCGGATGTCAGGTGTGCCGCTGAAATCGAGGGTGTAGACAAACCCGCCGCGTTCGTGGTCCCACGCATCTTCCAACGCGCGATAGGCAAGATTGCGCGCTGATTGCAAATGTTCTCCGGCGGGTCTGCCAACCAACTCCCCGTACTGCAAAAGCAACCGCGCCAGTTCAAAGGAATGGCCAGGCGTGGTTCCGGGCGGCCGAAACATCGGATCTTCACTATAGTTCCGGTCGATCTGCCAGGACGCGTCGTAGTGCTCGGGCAAACGCCAGTTCTCGGAACGCGCGATGGTATTGATGAAGAAATCGAGAATCCGTCCGGCACGCTTCAGGTACTTCTCGCGCCCGGTAGCCTCAAAGGCCGCGAGCAGCGCTTCCGTGCCGTGCATATTGGCGTTCATGCCGCGATAGGTGGAAAACGGTGCCCAGTCACGGTTCCACTCGTCGCAAAAACGCCCCACGTCGTCTTCCCAGAAGTATCGGTCCAGAATACCATCGACGTCATCAAGCAACGCCATCGCATCGGGATGACCGGCCGCGTGCGCGCTGGCGGCGGCCAGCAGCACAAACACATGACCATAGGCCAGTTTGCGATCATCGCACACGTCACGGTCATTCACCGCCCAAAGATATCCACCATGATCGGGATCGTGATGACACTGACGGATATACTGCATCCCGTGGTCGATGAAGCGGTCACAGTCATCAAACCCTGCCAGCTTGGCCAGCACGAAGGAATGAACCATGCGTGCGTTTGAATGCAGATATTGAGGCAACTCCGGAAGCGGACGGCCAATCCTGTCCAAGCTATGGAATCCGCCTTCAGAACGAAACGAGCTGCGGAAAAATTCGACCTGTCGCTGCGCATCCACGCGCAGATACGCGCGATGCTGCTCCGCCTGAAGCCATGGTGTATCACTCTCATTCGGCCCGAGTGCTGGCTTTCTCATGTTCCCTGCCCTTGCTTGAAATGTTTCTAACGACCCGGCGCCCCAAGGACCCGTTGAACGTGTTGAAGCGACTCTACGGGTTCGCCAGCGATCCGGCGTAGTAGCCGGGTGGCGAGTTCAAATCCCGCGCCTTCGAGATCTTCATAAAGGCTACCGACCTTGGGGCGCACCAAATCAAAAACTCCAGATGCTTGTTTGATCACCAGTTTGACATCCCGACCCGGCACCAGCCCCGTATCCTGAACCGCCGCAAGCGCCGCGAGCCCAGCCATTTCGCCCGGGCACACGAGCCCGTCCGGCGGAGACCCAGCGTGAAAGCGGTCCTGCATCGCGGACTTAAGCGCAGCGGCATCACTATCCAGTGAAACACTGTCTACAATCTCATGAGCGACGCCGACAGCACGCACCGCCGTCATGAAACCGTGCAAAAGATGTTGCCGAAACGTCAGGTTTTCGGGCGGCAGCACGATGGCCAATCGTTCCGCGCCCGATCCAACCAGTTGTTCTGTGGCCTGCCGTGCAAACTCGAAATTATCAAAATCGACATATGGATGTGGCGTGGCAAGTTCTGTGCGTCCATGGCAGATGAATGGAAAATCCGCTTCGAGCAAATACCGCACCCGTCGATCGTGCGGCGCCGTCCGGGAGAAAATAATCCCGTCAGCAAGCCGGTTCTGCACGACCCTTTCGATCACGTTTCCCTGTTCTTCCAGCCCGAAATCCGGTGTCACGACCAGGTGATATGACGTCGCAGAAAGCGCACGGGAGATACCGCTGATCAACGACGTTCCGAACCCGAAAATCTCTTCATGCGGCGGCAGGATCAAATTGATGACCTGCGTGCGACCCGTGCGCAGCCGCTGCGCGGCGCGGTCGGGGATATAGCCAATCTGTGCCGCAATCTCCTTGATCTGTGCACGGGTGTGTTCGGCAATCTTCGGATCGTCCGCCAGCGCGCGCGATACAGCCGCCACGGACACGCCAGCGCGTTCGGCGATGGTACGCTGCGTCGGTCGAGCACCTCCGTTGACCTGCATCATCCCTGTCCCCTTACAGTTCGCATGATGATATGCTCAATCGTTTAAAATAGCAATGCCAGCCGTGCATCTAACAACACAGACAACGCAATTATTAATTTGATAAAACTTATATTAATGTTCCAAACTTGGTCAGCCACCGGTAGAAGAAGGAAAAACAATCGTTATAATCGACTTCACCAAACTGGATCACAGATTATGCCGCACCTGGGCCACAATCACATGGCAAACCGAGCGCGCTTACTCAACTGAAGAGAGGCCTTCCATGACATCCTATCCAAGCACGAAACTCTTCATCGCGGGTGTCTGGCGAGACGCAACACGCGGACGCACCATCGACGTGATCAACCCCGCCACTGAAGAAGTGATCGGAACGGTTGCCCATGCCGGAATTGACGATCTTGATGAGGCGCTCGAAGCGGCAAGAAGTGGCTTCGATATCTGGCGGCGCACCCCTGCTTTCGAACGCTACCAGATCATGCGCCGCGCCGCTGGGCTGATGCGGGAACGTGCAGAGGCCATCGGGCCGCTCCTCACGATGGAACAAGGCAAACCGCTCGACCAGGCGATCGGCGAGGCCGCAGCCGCCGCAGACATGATCGACTGGTTCGCAGAAGAGGGACGCCGGGTCACCAGCAAGATCATTCCCGCCCGTGCAGCCGGCATCACCCAAGTCGCGGTGAAAAAACCGGTCGGCCCGGTTGCAGCATTCACCCCATGGAACTTTCCGATCAATCAGGTGGTGCGGAAACTGTCCGGAGCACTCGCCGCCGGCTGCTCAATCATTGTGAAAGCACCCGAAGAAACGCCGGCCGCTCCCGCGCAGCTGATCCAGGCATTTCATGACGCAGGTGTGCCCGTTGGCGTCGTCAATCTGGTGTTTGGCGTGCCAGCAGAGATTTCCGAGTACCTCATCCCGCATCCCGTCATTCGCAAGGTGTCTTTCACCGGTTCCACTCCCGTGGGCAAACATCTCGCAGCCCTAGCCGGGCAGCATATGAAACCCGTGACGATGGAACTTGGTGGTCATGGGCCCGTGGTTATCACCAAGGACGCCGATCTGGAAAACGTCACCTCGCTTCTCGCAAAAACGAAAATCCGGAACGCGGGCCAGATTTGCGTTTCGCCAACGAGGTTTCTTGTTGAAGACGAAGTTGCCGATCAGTTTGCGAAAGACTTTGCCACGATCGTCGGGCAGACAAAAATCGGGAACGGGATGGAACCGGGAACGGAAATGGGACCGCTCGCCAATGATCGCCGTATCCCCGCACTCGAAGAACTCATCGAAGACGCTGTTCAATCTGGTGCCAAGCTGGCGACCGGCGGGCGGCGTATCGGCAACAAGGGCTGGTTTTTTGAGCCCACGGTGTTGACCGACGTCCCCACCGCGGCGCGCGTGATGAATGAAGAACCGTTCGGCCCGCTTGCGATCATCAACCGCTTCTCGACCATTGATGACGCCATTTCAGAGGCAAACCGACTGCCCTACGGTCTTGCGGCTTATGGCTTCACTGGATCGAACAACACAGCGGATCGCCTTTCGGAAGACCTGGAAGCTGGCATCGTTGCGGTGAACCACAATGGTTTCGGCCTGCCGGAACTGCCCTTCGGAGGCACGAAAGATTCCGGCTATGGCACCGAAGGCGGGACCGAAGCCATCGAAGCCTATCTGGAAACACGTCTTGTGACACGCAAGGAAGCCTGAAGCCAAGGAGGCCTCTCGTGCGTGAACCGGATGCTCCCACGCGCGGGGGACTGTTTCATTTTCTGCCACGGAAGGCTGGTTTTCCAGTGATCCAGATATGCGGGGTTGCAGACGGCTGCTGGATCAACAACCGCTGAGCCGTTGCGGCGAGGCTCGCTTGATCCGAATTGCGGTTCATAGCCTTCAAGTGTCAAAGCGTAACCCTCCGGCGAATACCACGGCGAGGTCAGCGCGTGCGCTCACCATCGGCAGCGGAAAGAACTTCGATTTGAGGACGGTTGATCAAGTCGAACATAAGGGCAGATTTACCATCGCATCGATCCCGAGACAGGATGGCCACCCTCGGAGGCTTACGATCAAAGCCAAGACATCTTCGTCAAAACCCAAGGCGTCGGTGTGCGGATCGCGGGAAACCCCGGCATCACATAGCCCAAAACACGCTCGCATCGCAGCCGCCGGAACATCGGCGGACCAGTGGGATGGAACCGTCACCGCGTCACAAACAGGCAGAACCTCATGCAGAGGTCTTTGGACGGAAGCATTCAATACCCGCATAGCGGCAGCCAATGTGGTTTGACGAAGAAAGGTGCGCGGTCCCGCGCCTTGATCGCGTAACCCTACCGTGACAACTGACGTCTTTCGCCCCGACCTTGGGCGCCACCCGCCGCTCTGTAAATGTCTTCGAGCATCACTGTTACCCGACGCCCCACCTGTCCGTCGCAGGGGTTCGGTCCCTCGCCGAGGAAATGATTGACCACCTGCTGAACAAGCGGTTGATGAACATGGGCCGGATCGGAATGGTCGATCAGCTCTGTTCGATCGCCGCAGCTCAGCGCTATGCGAGAAGGACGAAAGAAGCTCATTTCAGCGCGCCCTTCGCTGCCATGAATGATGACGGTTTCGTGGCTCTCGGCAGACGCGTAGGCGCACAGACCAACAGCGGCAACGCCATCGAATTCGATCTGGAAGCTGACGAAATCTTCAGCGGCATAGGCACCGGATTGCCGCTTGGTGATCCCGCTGACGGATAGGGGATCTCCGAACACATGCGCCAACCAATCAAGCGTGTGGCTTTGCGTATCAGCAAATAGCCCGCCGCCGCCAATGGCCGGATCCAGTTTCCATGATTGGCTGGGTCCGGCATCCAAAGTCCGAAAGTCTCGGACTTCCACCAGTCTGGGTGCGCCGATCAGCCCGTCGTCGATGATCTGGCGAAACTTCTGGAACCGGGGGAGCGCGCGGCGATAATAGGCGATGCAAAGTTTTTTGCCGGTTTCGCGGGACGCAGCGATCATGGCGTCGCAGTCCGCAGTCGTAAGCGCCATCGGCTTTTCGACCAACACATCCTTTCCCGCTTCAAGGGCTTCGATTGCATATTTCGCGTGCGACGCGGGCGGGGTGGCGATGTAGATGGCGGTCAGAGCCGGATCGGCGAGCAGCTTCTCCGCACTTGATGTCCAGCGGTTGATCCCGTGGCGCTCGGCATAGTCAGCCGCTTTTTCGGCGTCACGGCGCATCACACAATCAACATGCGACCGGTGAGCTTTCTGCAAAGCTGGTCCGCTCTTTACCTCGGTGACTTCACCGCAGCCGAGGATACCCCAGCGGACGCCGCTGTTTGTTAGTGCGATCATGAGGAGCAATCCGGTTCCCGGTTGTTTTCACATCTGTAGGCGACTGCCTTCGGCGTATTCAATCATTCCTTTCACGATTAATCGCCCATGTGGCAGACACGCCTTCTCAGGTTCTGAAGATGTCAATGCACCAAAAGTCGCGATAGTTCAGTCGAGACATCTTGACGCTTTCCGATGCCGAACAGCTTGCTGCAACGGGGCCAGCGCACGCGTTGTTTTCATTCGAATGTACCGCAATCAATTAAAGACGGTCGCCTTAGGCGCGCTGTTGGAGGCCCTCACCGATCCGGACTGCCGCTTCTGTTCACGGTCAAGAATAGCAATCGCGTCCGGATCGGGAACGCTCAACGGGGTCAGAAGATCATCCGATATCTCGCGTGCAGCGATGAGCCCCAAATAGCGCGCACAACAGACGCGGAGAAAAGAGGTGAAATTTCCCAGATCATGATCGGCATCCATCGCCTCTAAATACAGCTTCGTGATCAACTGGTTCACAGTCATGTCGTCACGCACGGCGATTTCTTCCAACGTGGCCCAGAAATACTTCTCCATTCGGATCGACGTTGCCACGCCGTCAATCCGCAGAGACTTTGTGCGGCTCGCCCACAATTTCTGATCGGCGCCGATGAATAATCTGCACATTGCCTCTTTTCCCTGTCTTACTACAGCAGCGCCATAAACTGGCTCAGCCAAGCCGGATGCGCCGGCCAAGCGGGTGCCGTCACCAGTTTGCCATCGGTTACAGCGTCTGTCACCTCAATCTCGGCATAGGTGCCACCGCTCGCGCGAACCTCGGGGGCGCAGGCCGGGTAGGCAGAGCATTTGCGCCCCTTCAACACACCAGCTGCCGTCAGTATCTGCGCACCATGGCAGATTGCAGCGACGGGTTTGCTTGCCTCGAAAAAATGCCGAACCATGTTCAGAACCTCTTCATTGAGGCGCAGGTATTCCGGCGCGCGCCCACCGGGTATTACCAATGCATCGTAGCTATCGGGCACCACGTCTGAAAATGTCGCGTTCAGGGTAAAATTGTGGCCAGGTTTCTCGGAATAGGTCTGCGCGCCTTCGAAATCATGAATGGCCGTCGGTACCGTCTCGCCCGCCGCCTTGTTCGGGCAGACGGCATCCACCGAATGGCCACAGGCCAGCAACGTCTGAAATGGCACCATAGTTTCATAGTCTTCGGTATAGTCTCCCGTAATCATCAAGATCTTCGCCATTATGTCCTCCTCTGGCTATGGCCTGATGAGTATCAGGGCTGTCGTTCGATCATTGGTGGTAACGGGTTACGACATTTACGGCACAAGCCGGGTTCGCACTAAGTAGCGACCGCTTGTCGCGAAAGGTTTCGGCATAGCACGCTGGCTATGAGAGCCTTCTGGGTCAACCGACGTGGCTCAAGAAAACGTGTAAGGTAGCTGCCCTCGCACAGTTTCGATATCTCGAGCGCAATCCGTCCGGAACGCATATCCCAATCCCCCTCTGGGTATCCAAACAGATGGACTTCGCACGGCCGCGAACGCTCGCTTTTACCGCTGCGGTCCGTGCTTCCACTTCTCGCTCCATGCACCGAGTCGTACGAACCAAAGCGAAGAAGACGGCGACCGCCACCAGCCGCGCTACGTTGCGCCAATGGCGCCGTGCGCGGCTTCTTGGGACCGCGCCTCTGGCTGGCCGTCAGAATGCGATCATGAACCAAGGCCCATTGTTGTACGACTGGCCAAATTTTTACAGGTACGGACAACACGCAAAATGAACCAATGGCGAGGCACCAGCGGGCAACCAAATATCGGCTCGGTCCCGCCCCTTCTTGGACAGCCAAAAAATAAGGGGGCCGCGCTTACCGCCACCCCCTTAGATACTCGTACACAATACCCTGAATTAACACGTCATGGAGTACTTTGAGCGTTGCTTCGAATCTGTCGTATAGGCGACATTTCACGCATTTTTCTCTGGCTTTCGCGGTCACCATAGCAACATCAGCGCGACGCAGTTCTGCCCGGTCGATCTACCCGTTCGACTTGCGGCCCACGCGGAGCGCACCTAGACCACCCAGCGCTGCCATGAACAGCCAGCCAGCGGCAGGAACGGGGACCGACGCCGTTACTACACGGATCCAGTCGCCCGGCTGTTTCACGTGCATGCTGAACCACAGGGTATTACCCTCGAAGCCCCAAATCTTGTCTGGCGTCCCGCTTTCCAGTCCGCGGCGGGCGAATGTCCCTGCGGGATACTCGGTCGTTGGAGATCCCAACTGGCCCGTTGACGCGTATTCGAGCGCGCCATCAGAATCCGTCATAATTCCCAGAATATCACCAGTGAAGGTGATCTTCAGCGCCAAATCCTTGTTGTTCGAAGACCCATGCGTACGGCTGATGCCACTATCCGCATTACTCAGATTGAAGAAAATCATGTGGCTGTCGACGCGGGAGCCCGCCGCAATGGAACCTCCATCGACAAGGACATCGTCGGTTAAAGTCACAAACTGACGTTCGTTGAAAGCCTGAGCACCTTTATTGGTGATCTCCGAGTCCAGAGCCTTGTCTGGCGCGTCAATAATTTCCGGGGCCACATTCAACGATGAATTCGGTCCTGAAAAACTAACAATGGCAGCGTCTGCAACACCTGCCGCGAACGGCGAAGCAAACAGAGCAGCAGAAAACAATAATCCAAATCGAATCGACATATCACTCACTCACAAAAACCTTAACAATTCGTTAATAATAACTTTTTCTTGACGTTGAGGCAAGTATGGAGTCAATCCATGCCCCTCATTTCAAAATCGCTAGAACCTCACCACCGCATCCGGAAGCCCAGCGTCGCTTGAACGCTGAACTGATCGGCTGGGTTGTCGAGCCCCATGCCGAACCCAGCCTCGCCATAGATCGCGTAACGGCCGTCATCCCAGGCATAATTGCCGCCCAGAGCAAGCTCACCCCAGAGCCGATCAGCCTCGCCAATCAACTCGATGCCATCAACGATGACGCCCGGCCTATCCAGGAACTCGTAGTACAGATTGGCCAGCCCGTAATAATGCGACCAGTCTTCCCCGTTCTCGGCCTGACGGACACGGTCAATCGAAGTCCCGAGACGCAATCTCAAGCTATCGGTCTGGTTTGTACTGACTGTTTCACCAAACGGACCTTCGAAGTCGTCAAAACTAGCACGCGCATAGATCAACTGAGCTTGAGGGGTCAGATCCCATTCGCCGGTCCAATTCAGATCAGAGAGAAGCTTGCCTGCCTCGATCGAGACTGCATAGCCCTCACCGTCAGAGTCTGAACTCAGAGACCCTACGACATCCGACTTCAGTTCACTGTCGAACACGCTGTACTGGCCTTGCAGGTCGATATAACCACCAGCGTCACCATACCACGTCCCGGTTATTCCGATTCCGTAGCCCGTCGCATCAATGCTGCCATCGCCATAGCTGGACTTTGTATCTGCAAAGGCCTGACCCACATAGCCGTTTACACCCAGAACAAACACGACCTCGGAATTCTCGTCGGACGCGAAATCGGCCCCGAATTGCAGCTTGGTGGTGTCAATGTCGAATTCTGTCAATGTTGTTGAATCGTCGGGCTCCAGGTCCAGATGTTCACCTTCCAGGCGCACCCAAACCTTATCCGCAAAGTCACTTCCAGTCAGTTCAGCCGGCCCTAGACCGAACTGGCTCTCATGCCGCGCACCAACGCGCTGGTAGAGCGTTGGCAGGTCATTCAGCGCCCACAGCACCTGCGGATAGACCTCGTAAACCGGCGCGCCCGGCTGGAACTCGGGCGGCGGTGGCGTCCCCCCTACGCTGCCACCCGGTGTGCCTCGATCGTCTGGCTTATCGTCGGGGGTGTCATCTGGCTTATCGTCAGGAGTGTCATCTGGCTTATTGTCAGGAGTGTCATCTGTCGGTGTCGGGAGGGGCGGCGAAGATAGCGGAGTCGCGGCCGATTTAAGGTACCAGCCACCATCATCGTTTTGCATCAAACGATAGCTGAACGCGCCCGCAACGAGCACGTTTTCACCCGAATCCTGATAATCTCCCGCTCCCAGCAGGAACTCGCCATCAGACTGCCCGGCAACCAGCACAACGGGGATACCCTGTTGAGTCAACGCCCCCACACCACCGTTGTTGGTGACAAAAACATCCGTTGTCCCACTGGTGTTACCGGCAACGTCAAGAATATCCGACGCCGAGCTATCATCGCCCAGCACCGCATCGACATTCAGCGCGGACCCCGCGCTGTAATCACCGTCGACGAACAACCGATCGCCCGGCGTGCGATCCTGCATGGTGACCGTACCGCCATTGTGCAAGCTGCCGCTGATCCGGGATTCCCCCGTGGCCCGCAAGATCGCCCCGGCAGCGACCTCAAACGGTGTAGCCTCGGCATCCATCAGGAGCGTGGCATCATCCAGAATGAGTTCCCCGGCAGCAATCTGACCCGTCAGGAAACCACCGCCGGTTTGGGTGCCCGTCGCGGTCCACACCACATCACCGGATTTCAGAAAATTCTCGAAACCGATGATGCCGCTCGACGCCATATCGTCGCCGAGCATTGACAGGTCTATACTGGAATCGTCGGGACCGGTTATTTCCAGTAGGTCGTCGGTGTCTCCAAGCTGCGCCAGGGCCTGTCCGTCAAGCATCCACCCATCGCGCAAAACCAAATGGCTTTTCCCGCTCACATTCAGGAAATCGAGCGCGGTGCCTCCGCTTCCTGTTGCCGTGCCAGACAGGTCAACACGCCCGTCACCCGTCCCGAGATTGGTTAGTTGAACCCCGGAGATACCTGAAACCGCTCCGCTCACGGCCACGGAAACATCGCCATCCATATCCTGGTTCTGGGCGTATATGCCGATGCCGGATGCCGGGTCCGTCGCCTCGACCTCTCCCTCTGCGGAAATGCTGATATGACCGCCGCCCTGGTTGCCGGCATAGATACCGAACTCCGCACCGCTCGCTGTTGTCGTCGAACCAGTCTGCGTAACTGAGATTGATCCAAGCCCGGTGCTGTAACCATAGATGCCGATGCTTGCGTCGGTTGCGCTGAGTGAAGCAGAGCTAGTCGCATCCGCATTGGTCTTGATGACAATATCTCCGTCACCCCGCGCCTCCGCGCGAACGCCTTGAGACCCGCCTGTGCTGACCGCATTGGTTGTAATAAAGATATTTCCGTCGCCCTCGTGGCGCGCCCTGACCGCCATCCCGTCCGAAGATACGGACTGCCCGTCGGTCGTTATTGTTATGTCGCCCGACCCCAAACTGTAGGCCGACACGCCATATCCCCCGCCCGACGACAGTCCTTCTGTTTGTATGTCGATCGTAGTGCTCGTCACGCCGCCTTGTGCGCGGATGCCATAGCTGTAGGAGCCGCCGGTTCCGATAGCGTCTCCCGTCGAGGTGACCGAAATACTTCCGCTTCCATTGTTGTTCGCGTAGATTCCGTGGGCCCCGCCCCGCGCCTCTCCGCTTGATGTAATCGTAATGTCTTGGCCGGCCGCGTCATTGTAAACGCCGATGCCCGCATGTTCAGTCGATGTGTTGTCAGTTGTCTGGCCGATGAATGTGCCCGTCACATCCACGTTGACAGAGCCGCCCTCTTCGTTCCGGATGAACAGCCCGCCGACACCGCCCTTCACATAAGCGCCATACGCGTCCGAGAAGCTCGCGCCGCCGCTCCCGGTCGCGGTGATCGAGATCGACGTCTCAGTGTCCACGTCATTTGCGAACCCGCTCTCGGTAACGAATGTCGGGGAATCTGCCGATTCCTCGATCTTGGGATCCAAGCCCGGTCCAGCGGATGGGCCACTGCACACAAATTCGGTCGCGTTGGGGAGGCAGGCTCCGGCTTGTGATGCTGTCGGGGAAACCGCGATGACGATGCCAAGGGCTGGCGCAATGCTCGCGACCGTCCCCTTGTACTTGGTCAGCCGGCCACCATGAAAAAATGCACGTGCGGAATCAATAGATAAAATACCCATTTGAAAACTCGTTAAATAAACATTAATAAATCGTTAACAACGTTGCGCACAAACCCTCGGTTTGTCAATTTATTTAGTTAAACTCGTGGTCAATACTTTGCGAAAGCGTATTGATTGTCGCGGCTCAGGCCACAATTTGTGCATTGTAGTCCATCAGGCGAGACAGGTATCTTATTCGCGGGCGCGCAGAATTTTTGCGGGTCTCGCACTCAATGGGCGCCATGCAAATGCAAGGCCAGCACCAAGCGTCAGTAACAATCCGCCCATGACGATCCCGACCGAAGGTGCCATGAACAGGACATACTCCACGTCCATGATATAGGTGATCACGGCCCATGCCGACGCGCTTCCGGCGGCAAATGCCAAGGCTCCGGCCGCAATCCCCAGAACACTGGATCGCAATGCAAAACTGGTCAGTATCTGGCCGCGGGTTGCGCCGATCGTCTTCAGGATCGCAGCCTCATAGGTGCGGCTGCGTTCACCCGCCAGCGCCGATCCGATCAAGACGACGAACCCTGTCAACAAGGTCACGCCTGCCCCGTAGGATATTACCGTTGCAAGTCCACCAAGCAGGCCCGAGACATTCTCGATCGCATCCCGCACACGTATCCCGGTCACATTCGGATAGGTATCCGCGACATCGCGCAGGATTGCGGCCTCGGCCTCACGGTCGGCATAGACCGTGGAAATGAAGGAATGCGGCGCACCGCGCAGCGCAGAGGGATTCATCGACAGGATAAAGCCTATTCCCGCTGTCGAGAAATCGACCTCGCGGAAACTCGTGATCTCGCCCGTGATCTCACGCCCCAGAATGTTGACCGTCAGGCTGTCGCCGAGAACCAGGCCCATCTCCGTCGCTTCATCGGCGGCAAAGCTGATCTGTGGCGGCCCGTCGTAATCGGCAGGCCACCATTCGCCCGCTGTGACGACGGTATCGTCGGGCGGCATATCGGAATAAGTCACACCGCGGTCACCGCGCAGCACCCAATGCGGGCCCGCCACGTCGACCGCAGGCCTGCCGTTGATCTGAGTGATCACCCCCCGCAGCATCGGTGCCGTTTCGACCTTCGCGACACCCGCGTCGCCTTCAACCCGTTGCAGATAACCGTCGATCTGATCGGGCTGAATATCGACGAAGAAATAGGACGGCGCAATGTCCGGCAGTTCGCCTTCGATGGCATATCTGAGATTGGCGTTAATTTGTCCGACCGCCGCCAGCACGCTTAGACCCAGCCCAAGAGAGATCATGGCAGGCCCTGCCCCCTCGCCCGGACCGGCAATCGCCGCAAAAGCTGTGCGTAACACGGGGCGCCCCCGCAGAACCGCTCGCGCCGACAACCAAAGCGCGGCACGGCGTACCCCCATCGCTGCAATGCTCAGAACCAGCATCGCGCCGGCAAGGCTGATCAGCGTCCACGCCGCCAAGGTTTCCGTCCGCGACGTGAAGATGACCAGCGTCACCAGCACAGCCACCAAGGCAACCAGACACCCCAGAAAAATCGGGCGCGGCCAAACCAGCCGGTCATTCACCGCATCGCGGAACAAGTCTGCGGGCCGGATGTGATCCGTTCGCGCCAGCGGCCAAAGCGCAAAGATCGCCGCCGTCAGCACTCCGAACGCGGCCGCCTTCAACAAAGGCACCGGGAAGATCGTGAACTCCGCAGGCACTGGCAATCGCGCCTCCAGCACCGGCGACAACAGCAGCGGAAGGCCAGCGCCCAGTACCAGACCCAGCGCTGTCCCAACCAAAGTCAGCACGGCAATCTGCAACAGATAGACCGCGAAAATCGTCCGCCGCTCCGCGCCCAACGTCTTCAGCGTCGCGATCGTGGCAATCTTGCCGTCCAGATAAGCCCTCACCGACGCCGAGATGCCGACGCCCCCAACCGCGAGCCCTGCAAGGCCGACCAGCACCAGGAACGCGCTGGTGCGTTCCACGAAGTCGCGTATGCCGGGCGCTCCGTCGCGGCTGTCCCGCCAGCGAAATCCGCCCTCGCGGAACAGGCCCTCGGCCTGCGCTTCCAGCTCGGCAAGATCAGCATCAGGCGGTAGATCCAGCCTGTATTTGCTTTCGAACAGCGTGCCGGGGCTTAGCAGACCACTTTGCGAAAGATCGTCGAGATAGACAATTGCGCGCGGCCCCAGACTGAAGCCAGCCGATCCCGCATCCGGCTCAAGGACCAATTCGGCGCTCAGCACAAAATCCTGCGTGCCCAGCCGGAATGTTTCGCCAATGCCCAGCCCCATCCGGTCGATCAGCGCGGTATGCATCACCGCGCCGGGTGTGCCATCGACACCCCTCAAAGCATCTGCCAGCGGCATGGGCGGGTCCAGAACAACCGACCCCGCCAGGGGATAGGCCGTATCCACCGCCTTTACCTGGGTCAGCCCGCGCTGCGCATCCTCTCCACTTCCTGCCACCGCGAGCGACCGGAAATCCGCGATCTCCGAGACACGGTCGGCTTTCATGTCCATCCAGTCACGCTCGGCATCATTGGCGAAGCGATAGGTAAACTCCATCTCCGCATCACCGCCCAAAAGCGCCGCGCCTTCACGCACCAACCCGGCCTCGATCGCTGCGCGCAGCGTGCCGACGGCGGCAATCGCTGCCACGCCCAGCATCAGGCACAGCACGAAGATGCGAACGCCGGTACGACCGCCGCGTAGCTCCCTCGCCGCGATGCGGGCAGCAACCATCGGTTTCATTCCGCCGCCCGCGCCTGTTGATCGTCGGACAAACGTCCGTCACGCAGCCGGATCACGCGGCTGCACCGCCGCACAACCTCATCCGCATGCGTGACCAACACCAGTGTTGAACCGTCCCGATCCCGCAGATCGAAAAGCAGCTTCAGGATGGTCCGGCCATTGTCTTCGTCCAGATTGCCCGTCGGCTCGTCGGCCAGCAATATCTCGGGGCGCGGCGCAACTGCCCGCGCCAGCGCGACACGCTGTTGCTCGCCTCCCGACAGCTGCGCCGGATAGTGCCCGGACCGGTGCGACAGGCCCACCGCATCCAGTTCTGCCGCCGCGCGCGCGAACGCATCCGACACACCAGCCAGTTCAAGCGGCGTTGCCACGTTTTCAAGCGCGGTCATCGTCGGAATGAGGTGGAAAGACTGGAACACAACGCCCATATGATGACGGCGAAACCGGGCGAGCTGATCTTCGGACATTCGCGTCAGGTCCCGCCCGAGCAACGCGACACGGCCCGAACTGGCGGTTTCCAATCCGCCCATCAACATGAGGAGCGACGATTTGCCGGAACCCGACGGCCCGATCAGCCCCACCGTATCACCCGCAGCCACAGTCAGGCTGATGTCGTGGAGGATATGCACCGGACCCGCATGGCCCTTCAGCACGAGGTTCACCTGGTCAAGGCGCATTACAGGGTCGGTCATTCACTGTCTCCAGACGGCCGGCGCATCATTGGGATATGGGGTATCGAGCCTGACACGCAAGCACGTAGCGGCAGTTATGACCGGCTTGTTACTTACCACCCCCATCACCGCCGAACCGTTACAGGTGACAGCCTTGGGCGACAGTCTCGTCCAGGGCTACGGGCTGCCACAGGAAGATGGCTTCGTACCCCAGTTGCAGGTCTGGCTGGCAGAACGCGGCCATGACATCACCCTGACCAATGCAGGCGTATCGGGCGACACCAGCGCGGGCGGGCTGTCACGGCTCGACTGGACTCTGACACCGGAGACCGACGCCTTGATCATCTTGCTTGGCGGCAATGACGCACTGAGGGGAATCGATCCGACGACCACACGCGGAAATCTTGACGCGATCCTGGCCGCGGCTGGGAACCGTGACCTGCCGGTGCTACTGCTGGGCGTCCCTGCGCCTGCCAATTACGGCCCCGATTACCAGCAGGCCTTTGCTGCAATGTGGACGGAGTTGGCCGAAACGCATGACGCGCTTCTGGTCGAGGACTACCTGGCTCCCCTGCGCAACCCCGACGGGCCCAAACAGGAACTTTTTCAACCTGACGGGCTTCACCCCAATAAGGGCGGCGTCAAAATCGCCATCAACGCCATCGGTCCGCAAGTGGAAGCACTGCTTGGGCAGATCAACCACCGCTAAACGATAGCGCTTGGCAGGGCCGTTTGGACACGCCTATGGTGACGCCGACGCGCAATCGGCGCCTGGTACACGCCCTCTTTGGTGAAAGGACAACCGCCATGATGGACAACGAAGCTCCCACCGCAAAGCTCAAGCTGAACGACCCATCCCTGCTGACCGGCAAGGCCTATGTCAACGGTGAATGGATCGACGCAGAAAGCACGTTCCCCGTCCACAACCCATCGACCAGCGCACTGATCGCCAATGTGAGTGACCTGACCGTGGCCGATACCTCTGCCGCCATTGACGCGGCCTATGCCGCCAAACCGGAATGGGCCGCGAGAACAGGCAAGGAGCGTGCCGGCATCTTGCGCAAATGGTTCGACCTGATGGTGGAAAACGCGGATGACCTTGCCACAATTCTGACCGCCGAGATGGGCAAACCTTTCGCCGAGGCCCGCGGCGAGATCCTCTACGGCGCATCCTTCATCGAATGGTTCGGCGAAGAAGCCAAACGAGTCTATGGCGATGTCATCCCCGGCCACCAACCCGACAAGCGAATCGTCGTGCTGAAACAGCCCGTGGGCGTCGTGGGGTCCATCACGCCGTGGAACTTCCCTAATGCCATGATCGCACGCAAGGTCGCGCCCGCACTTGCCGCCGGATGCACGTTCGTTGCCCGGCCAGCCGAATTGACGCCGCTCTCTGCGCTCGCGATGGCCGTGCTCGCCGAACGCGCTGGCGTGCCCAAAGGTGTGTTCAACGTGATCCCAAGCTCCGACAGCGCCGCCATCGGCAAGGAGCTGTGCGCCAACCCGAAGGTTGCCAAGATCACCTTCACCGGCTCGACCCGCGTAGGCCGCATCCTGATGAGCCAGTCGGCTGACACCATCAAGAAACTATCGCTGGAACTTGGCGGGAACGCCCCCTTCATCGTCTTCGACGACGCCGATCTCGACGCCGCAGTGGACGGAGCCATGATTGCCAAGTATCGCAACAATGGCCAGACCTGCGTCTGTGCCAACCGGATCTATGTTCAATCCGGCGTCTATGACGCCTTTGCCGAGAAGCTGAAGCAGAAGGTGGCCGATTTGACGGTCGGCGACGGTTTCGGCGACGGGATCACTACCGGCCCGCTGATCAATGACGCCGCAGTAGAAAAGGTCGAGCGCCACATCGCCGACGCCACGGCCAAGGGCGCATCCATCGCGACCGGCGGCAAACGGATGGAAGGCACGTTCTTCGAGCCCACCATCCTGACCGGCGTCACTCCCGAAATGGATCTTTCCAGCGAGGAAACCTTCGGCCCGGTGGCGCCACTGTTCAGATTCGAAGACGAAACCGATGTCATCAACCTGGCCAATGACAGCGAATTCGGTCTCGCCGCCTATTTTTACAGCCGCGACCTGAACCGGGTCTGGCGCGTGGCCGAAGCGCTGGAAAGTGGCATGGTCGGTATCAACACCGGTCTGATTTCCACGGAGCTTGCTCCGTTCGGTGGCGTCAAACAGTCCGGTCTTGGCCGTGAAGGGTCGAAATACGGCATCGAAGAATTCGTCGAGATTAAGTATCTCTGCATGGGCGAGATCCGCTGACACAGTTTTTCAAGAAAAGTCACTGGCAAGTATTGACCTTCCAGTGACTGGAAACCTTATCTGATGTTGCGAGAAACAGATTCCGGAGGTCAAAATGACCGACTCGCATCATCTATCCCTTCCACTTGAAGGCCTGTCCTGCGCTTCTTGTGTCCGCCGTGTCGAAACGGCGCTGACTGCAGTGCAGGGCGCCTCAAACCCTGTCGTAAATCTGACAACCGGCAGCGTTGCGCTGGATATAGACCGTCCTGACCGTATCAATGATGTTCGCGCAGCCCTGGAACGCGCCGGATACCCGCCGCGCCCGGCCGTCCTGACCCTGGACATCGATGGCATGTCTTGCGCGTCTTGCGTGGGGCGGGTCGAAAAGGCATTGAAAAAGGTGCCTGGCATGACCTCCGCCACCGTCAATCTGGCCGCCGAAACGGCTCGTATCAGCTTCCTGGATGGGGCAACGGACCCGGACGCGATTGCCCAAGCCGTCACCGATATCGGCTACCCCGCCCGCGCCGCCGCACCGGACACCCAAGCCCCGAATGACCGGCAAGACGAATACCGGCATCTGAAACGGCAAGCCACCGTCGCGGGCGCGTTGACCTTGCCCGTCTTCGTCCTTGAAATGGGCGGACATATGGTGCCCGATTTCCATCGCTGGATCGCCGCCACCATCGGCATGCACACCAGCTGGTACATCCAGTTCCTGCTGATCGCGCTGGTCCTCATTGGCCCCGGTCGCAGCTTCTTTACCAAAGGCATCCCCGCGCTGCTCCGGCGCGCACCGGACATGAACAGCCTCGTCGCCGTGGGCGCGGGTGCGGCCTTCGCTTTCTCCATCGTCAGCACCTTCCTGCCCGCCCTGCTGCCCGATGGTCTGCAAGCGGTATATTTTGAAGCCGCCGGCGTCATCGTCACCCTGATCCTGATCGGTCGCATGCTGGAGGCCCGCGCCAAGGGCCGCACAGGCGCCGCGATCCAGAAACTGGTGGGCCTGCAAGCCCGCACGGCGCATGTGGTCGATGGCGATCGAACCCATGACCGCCCCATCGAACACGTCGCCGCCGGGGACACGATCCTCGTCAAACCGGGCGAACGCGTCCCTACCGACGGCGTGATCCTCGAAGGGTCCAGCCATATCGACGAAAGCATGATGACCGGCGAACCAGTCCCTGTCACCAAAGCCCCCGGCGACGCCGTCACCGGCGGCACCGTCAACGGCAGTGGCAGCTTCCGTTTCAAAGCCACCCATGTGGGGCAGGATACCGCGCTCGCCCAGATCATACGCACGGTGCAGGACGCGCAAGCCGTCAAGCTGCCGATCCAGAATGCCGTGGACCGCATCACCTCATGGTTCGTGCCCGCCGTTATGGCCATCGCCGCCGTAACCGCGCTTGTCTGGCTGGCGGTTGGGCCAGAGCCAACATTGTCTCACGCTCTCGTCGCGGCCGTATCGGTCCTGATCATCGCCTGCCCCTGCGCGATGGGTCTGGCGACCCCTACCTCGATCATGGTCGGAATTGGCCGCGCTTCGGAGTTGGGGGTCCTGTTTCGCAAGGGCGACGCGCTGCAACTGCTGGATGGTGTCGACGTTGTGGCTTTCGACAAGACCGGCACCCTTACGGAAGGCCACCCCGAACTGACCGACCTGATCCTCGCGAACGGACAAAGTCGCGAAACCGTGCTGCCATTGATCGCAGCGGTAGAAAACCAATCGGAGCACCCGATCGCCAAGGCGATCACCCGCGCCGCGCGCGAGGACGGGCTGAACTGGTCCACCGCCCGCAACTTCGCCTCCACCACGGGCTTCGGGGTCCGCGCATCGGTCGATGGCCATGACGTGATGATCGGGGCGGGTCGCTACCTGTCACGCGAAGGCATCGACCTGGGGGACTGGGAAGGCCGCGAATCCGACCTTGCCAGCCGAGGCCGCACCGCCTTGTTCGCCGTGATCGACGGCCGAGTCGCCGCTTTGGTCGGTGTCTCGGATCCGATGAAACCTGCCAGCCGCGCTACCATCACTGCACTGCACGCCGTCGGCTTGAAGGTGGCGATGATTACAGGGGACAAACGCGAAACCGCCGAAGCCATCGGCACAGATCTGGGCATCGACCACATCATCGCCGACGTTCTGCCTGACGGCAAGGTCACTGCCATCGAAGACCTGAAATCGGGCGGCAGAACCGTGGCCTTCGTCGGCGACGGAATCAACGATGCCCCCGCGCTCGCGCACGCCGATATCGGCATCGCCATAGGCACCGGAACCGATGTCGCGATCGAGGCCGCAGATGTGGTTCTGATGTCCGACGATCTGCGCGCCGTTCTGACCGCGCTGGACGTGTCGCGAAAAACCATGCGCAATATCCGGGAAAATCTGATCTGGGCCTTTGGTTACAATACCGCCCTGATCCCCGTCGCGGCAGGTGTTCTGTACCCGGCGTTCGGGATGCTGCTGTCGCCCATGCTCGCGGCCGGAGCCATGGCGCTGTCATCGGTATTCGTACTGACCAACGCGCTGCGCCTGCGCCGGATGCAACCGCCGCATCTGACGGAAGAACCGCGGCGCACCTACGCATCGACCCTTCAGCCCGACCCGGCATAGGAGCCAACCATGAATATCGGTGATATCGCCCGACGCTCAGGCCTGCCCGCCAAGACCATTCGCTACTACGAAGACATCGGCCTTGTGAAGCCGATGCGCACGGCCAATGGCTATCGCACCTTCAGCGAAAAGGATCTGCACAAACTGACCTTCCTCGCCCGCGCCCGCGCGCTGGGTTTCACGATCGAGGATTGTCGCACGCTCGTGGCCCTTTACGAGGACGACAGTCGCGAAAGCGCCACGGTCAAACAAGTGGCGCAGGCCCATTTGGACCAGATCGAAGACAAGATCGCGCAGCTTCAATCCATGCGAGCGACCCTGACAACCCTGGTTCATGCCTGCGCGGGCGATAACCGGCCAGACTGCCCGATTCTGGAAGATCTCGGGGCGGGGCCTGGTCACAAGCGCCGTCCCTGAGGAACTCCACATCTCTACAGACGTTTTCCAACATGCCCGACCCGATGCCTAGAACCGCTCAACTCTATCGCATGGTGATGCCGGACCATCTGTGCCCGCTTGGCCTGAAATCGAAAGATTTACTGGAACGACAGGGCTTCAATGTCGAAGATCATCACCTGACTACACGTGAAGAAACCGACGCCTTCAAGGCAAAGCACGGGGTGGAAACCACCCCTCAGACATTCGTCGACGGCGAACGCGTCGGTGGTTACGACGATCTGCGCGTATACTTCGGCATCGACCCGCCACCCAGTGAGCAAAGCGGCACAAGCTACCGCCCCGTGATCGCGATTTTCTCGGTCGCGGCGCTGCTGGCTCTCGGCCTGTCATGGCACCAGTATGGGGCGCTGTTGTCGCTGCGCGCAGTCGAGTGGTTCATCTCGCTGTCGATGACCATGCTGGCCGTTCAGAAACTTAGGGACGTGGAAAGCTTTTCCACCATGTTCCTGAACTACGACCTGCTTGCCCGCCGCTGGGTTCGCTACGGCTACATCTACCCCTATGCCGAAGCTTTGGCAGGGATTCTGATGACTGCGGGCGCCTTGGTCTGGCTGGCCTCACCCGTTGCGATTCTTATCGGCGCAGCAGGTGCGATCAGCATCTTCAAAGCGGTCTATATCGACCGGCGCGAACTGAAATGTGCCTGCGTGGGCGAAGGTTCCTCGGTTCCACTGGGTTTCGTTTCCCTGACCGAAAGCCTGATGATGCTGGGTATGGGGATATGGATGCCGTTGAAAGCGTGGCTAATCTAAGACGACCGGCTGTTCTCGCAGCTTGCCGCGTTTCTCGTGGACGCAGCATCAACCTGCGTGGTCCGAAAGACCGCGTGATGGTATCGATAGGTTGTGGTGCAAATGACGTCGACACAGGCCAGAACGTGGCCCAGCACGGTTCGAGGAAAACGGGACGCGCACCGATGCGGATCAGCGTCGGCGCGATGAACCCGGGCTGACAGGCACAGCGTTTCTCCAGCTGCTCAACCCCTTGCAGCGCTGACAAATCCGCTCTCCGAAACCCTCGCTCCAGAATAAGGTTTCACATCGCAGGCATTGGCGTTCCCGCGGAACGTCGCCCAAGGCCCCTGTGGTCGCGATGCCTGGCGTTGCGCCCTTGGCGATGGCCTTGTTCGCCATCAAATCTGTCCCCATGCATGGCGGTTGTGCGAAGGCGGCGATGATTCCGGTCTTGTGGGCATGCCTTCGTTTTCCGCGGCCCGGATTGACGCATCGTCCTGCGTCCTTTGCGTGGTCGTCTTAGACGCTGGCACATTCAGATCGGGATCAGGCGTCCCGCGCCCGGAGTAGAGATGTCGTAAATGCGCCTCGGATACGCCGTCGGCCTTCATGACGAGACGCACCATCGGATCAGCCAGCATTCCCTCAAGGAAGAAATCGGACAACGCCCTGCCCGTCAACTTGTCCCTTGCCTGTGCGTGCTCAAGGTCAGTAAGGGAAACGGTCAGCGTCCTCGCCAGTCCAGGATGCGATGTCCGGGGATGAAGCTTCACCAGGACGGAGGCTTTCCAGGCCCTCAGGCCCCGTTGATCGGGGGGTGAAACCAATTCCGTTTCGATCTCGTACTCTCCCGCCGGGAGCGTCTCGGCAAAGCCGGGAACGCTGAACGGCCGGGAAAAAACCGCAACGGTCTTGCTCGTCAGATTTTCCATTGTCGTGATCCTCTCCCTTGTTGCCGCGGGTGGTCCGCACACTCCTTTGTAAAAAGGGCGTGTGGCCTGGTGCACCTCTCAAGATGTCTTGGATTTCGCAGGCGCGTCCTTACCGGCAGCCTTGGACTCTTTCTCCTCGGCGGGGGTCTTCGCGGTTTTCGCAGGCTTCGGCTTCATAGCGGCTGCGGCCCGGGCGGTCAGGTCCTTGAAGGACATGCCATCAATCCTTTGATTGGCCGGCGCCAAATCCTCATCCATGACGGATCGGGATGTTTGGCCTCGGTATTGTGTATATGGGTGGGGATCGGCGATGCGATTTACGATTGTGTATCGAAAAGGAAGCCATCATCATTCAGATCAATTCATCCGCCCAGACCTTGAATTCCGTTAACGTATTTTTACCGAATGTCAGTGTCAAAGGCACATCGGCGGCATCGCGGCCGCGCGCGATCAGAATTCTCGCGAACCTCGGCTTGTTGTTCCGCGGGTCGAACATGTGCCATTCACCAGCGAGAAAGACTTCCATCCACGCGGCGAAGTCCCCCGGCGGATGAGGCAGCGGTTCACCGATATCGCTCAGATATCCGGTGCAGTAACGTGCCGGAATATTCATGCAGCGACACAAGGCGATAGCGAGATGGGCAAAATCGCGGCAGACACCCTGTCGCTCAGCCATTGTCTGCGATGCGGTGCGCGTCGCTTTCGCCTGCGTGTAATCGAAGCGGACATGCCCGTGTACGAAATCGCAGATCGCCTGAACGCGCGACCATCCGGGTTCAGTGGTCTCGAAAAGACGCCAGGCTTCCTCCGAAAGAAGATCGGTATCGCAATACCGGCTCCCCTGCAGGAACATGAGCGTATCGGATGGCAGATCCTGGACCGCGTGCTGCTGCGCACCAGGAAAGATGGGATCAGGCCGGCCCGTGTCGCGGAAGATGCCATCTGTCGAAAGGCAGAAATCGCCCGCCGGAGCCAGAAGGCGCGTACACCAGTTGCCGAAGCCGCCCCGGTCTTCACCGACCGACGCATAGAGAAATCGCTCGAACTCGGGCGGGTGCGGGTTGAGAACATTGGGTTCGGCCATCGCCATTCCATTCCTTGGTTGCAGGAGCGCTCATCTTCCCTGCTTCGCCGAGATTACGTACAAGTCGGTCCCGACGCCCTTACACAGGTCAGTGCTGGCGACTGCCCACAGGAAGGTCACAACCGGCGCGGCGATCGGGGCCAGGCCCCATGACCGGAAACTCATACCTGTTTCGTGCCATGAGGTCCGGCAGCACCTTTTCATGTTCGCCGCGCTGAACAATCTTTTCGACGTCAATGTCCCCTGCTTTGAGCGCAGCCATCGGAATCGTCACCACGGTATCGCCAAGTTCCACAACCATGATCAACTGGCACACATCCGACGCACCAGACAACGTAACGTTCGGTCAGGCCGGACAATACGTCCGACCTGACACGATCCTCAAACCCGGTTGTCCATTTGTGCCCGAACAGAACGACGGCCGATGGCCGAAATCCGGTATGGGCTTGAATTGCGGGATTCGATCAAACGCTTGCGCCGCAGCTTCGCGACGACCTCCAGCGTGCAATCCACGAGGAACGACCCGTCAAAGGTGATACATTCGACATGGGTAAGCCGACCGTTCGGCCCGCGTTCATAGCGGATACGACCACCCTGCGCCAGCACGTGCAACACGCGCTGTTCGGCTTTGGAAATATTCATTGATGTAGCCTGTTCGTAAAACACGTCTAGGCAGGCGTCAGCGGTCATCCGCCACGCACTGCGTTCGATCACCCCTCTCAGGCAGCGGCGATCAAGTGTTCTGAACAATCTCCAACATCAACAATTCCCGTATCTCGTGGAATGGGGCCGCCGTATCGGCGATCACCCGCCCCGAGTCAAGCACGAAACGGGCGCCCGAAGACGCCCGCATCAATCTTAGAACGTGGCATTCAGGCCAAGGGTAAAGGTGCGGCCCGGCTCGTTATAGGTGTTGGCCCCGGCGTTGTTGGACGTGCCTTCGCGGAAGACGCGTTCGTCGAACACGTTCTTCACACCGGCATTGACGCGCCACACATCGTTGACCTGCCACACGGCACCCAGATCAACCAGCGTGTAGGGATCGCGCGACTCCGGGTTCTCGATCACCGCTCCGCTGGTCACGCTCTTCTCGGGGCTGGGCGTCTCGCCGTAATGCGTCGCGCTCACCAGCAAATCAAGGCTGTCGGTGACAGACCAGTCAAGCTGCGTGTTGATCGTGTAATCGGGCACGAGCGACAGTGGCTGACCTGTTTCCTTGTCCTCGGAATTCAGCATCATGGTCGCGTTGGTGGACCACGTCAGACTGTCCAGAAGCGGCACGCGAAGATTGGCCTCGATCCCTTCGATCACGGCCTCTTTCGTGTTTTCCCAGCGGAAGACCTGCGTGTATTCAGGATCGCCGTTTTCGTCATAGCCGGCAAACACCGTCGCAGCAGGCTCCAGAGACGCCGCGATGCGGTTCTGATAGTCGTTGTGGAAATAGGTCAGACCAGCGTTCCAGCCGCCGGCGTTGTTATAGTTGACACCGATTTCCTTGTTCCATGACGTTTCCGGATCCAGATCGGGATTACCCAGGATGTGACATCCGGCGCCAAGGTTCGGATAGTCGACCGGACAACCATTGCCGCGCGTGTAATACACGTAATCGGGATTCAGCTGATACAGGTTCGGCGCCTTGAACGCGCGGCTGACACCGGCCTTGACCGAAAATTCCGGCGAGACCTGCCAGGCGGCATTCAGGCTCGGTGACAGGTTGAACCCGGCTTCCGAATGCCAGTCCGCGCGAAGTCCCGGCGTCAAGGTGATCTCGTCGGTCAGAAGAATGTTGTCTTCGATATACAGCCCGACAAGCTGCGCGTTCGTCTCGGAATCGCGATCTGCGGGGTCTGTCTCCGAACCCGGCACGTCAACAACAAGGCCCATCTGGTTGGAAATGTCATCATCCATCCACTCGCCGCGATAGTCGGCCCCGAAGGTGAAGGTCTGGTTTACCCCGCCCAGATCGGAATAGACGTTCCATTCGGTCTTCGCGCTGACCGTATCCAGCGTGATCGTGCCGTATTCCGGTGAATTGATGACACCCTCACCACCGCCGGCAAGCCCTTCCATCAGGCGCTCGTTCTCGGTGTGCTCCCATTGCAGGTAGCTGTTGGAATCGCCGAAGGCATATTCCCCCCGATGCGTCAGCGCCAGAACGCCACGGCGCATGATGTTGGTTTCTTCGCCGATCAGGCTCTCTGTCCCGACGACATTTCCGTCCTCGTCCGAAAGTTCGAGATCTTCCAGAACTTCACGGAACTGCGTATCGCCCGCATACTCGTTGCCCTGGCGGCTATAGGAAAGCTCGATCCCCCAGGTGTTCTCGTCATCGGGATGGAATTCGAACAGTTGGCTGAAATCCTTGTTCTCCACACCTTCGCGACCCGCCGCCACGCTTTCGCCCTCGGGTGTCGCATCCGCGTTGATGTCGGGGTCGTCCCCGTCGGTTTTGGCGTAGTTCAGGATCGTGCGATAGGTCCACAGCTCACCCAACGGCCCGCCGAACACGACGTTGGCGCGACGCGTACCACCCTCCTCATCATGCTCTGGCATCTCGCCGTAGAGCGTCACGGATGCGTAAGGTTGATCAGTTTTCTTGGTGATTATGTTCACCACGCCCCCCGCGGAACCGGACCCGTAGCGCGCCGCTGCCGGCCCGCGAAGAACCTCGATCCGGTCGATCGCTTCGGCGGGCACCCAGTTGGAATCGCCTCGCGTATCACGTTCTCCCGAACGGCCCATCTTGACCGAATTGCGTGACAGGACCGGTCGACCATCAATCAATATCAGCGTGTTTTCCGGCCCCATGCCCCGAATGTCGATCTGACGGTTGTTGCCGCGCTGCCCCGTGGTCGTGTTCCCCGTCAGATTCACACCGGGCATTTTCCGCACGATCTCGGACACATCATTCGACACCGGTTGCTCGATGATATCGTCGCTGGAAATCGTGGACGCTCCGGGGGCCTGTTTCAGCTCCTCCGCGGCCGATTCCACGGTAATCGGATCCAGCACCAGCACATCGTCGGTTGTGTCTTGAGAAATCGCCGGCGTCGCGCCCGCAAGCAGCAGTGCCACCAGTTGCGTTCCCGCCACCCGGGAACGATAGGAATAGGTCATGGCTCCATCCATTTTTGGGTGCCGAGCAGTGGTCTGTCTACGGCCGGGAATGACCGATATGGATGGATTTACGTCGGGCAGTAGATTTATCGAACAAGCTCTGTTCGCGGCCACGCCCTACGCCGCATGAAATTGTTTAGCAATATAGTCAACTATTGATCGCGCCACTGTTGCAATTTTGTTGCGCAGCGTCTCACCGGCCCTGCCCCGCATTCATTCTTGCCAGCCGCACGCCCTGATGACTAATCATGCGTGACGACAACGCGAGAGGCCCCATGACCAAGCTGGTATATATCCTGAACGGACCAAACCTGAATCTGCTCGGCAAACGCCAGCCGGAAATCTACGGGCATGACACGCTCGATGACATCGAGGCCAACTGCCGCGATGTGGCCGGCAGCTTCGGAATTGATTGCGAACTCTACCAGACGAATTCCGAAGGCGGGATCGTGGACAAGATTCACGAAGCCCGCGACACTGCCGACGGGATCATCATCAACCCGGCCGCCTACAGTCACACATCGGTCGCCCTGCTGGACGCGCTCAACACGTTTGAGGGGCCGGTGCTGGAGGTGCATATCTCCAACATCCACAAGCGCGAAAGCTTCCGCCACCATTCCTACGTTTCTACACGTGCCGATGGCGTGATCGCCGGGTTCGGCACCGCAGGATATGCGCTGGCCATGCGTCACATGGCAACGCTTCTGGAATAGTCAGCCCTCGCGAAACGCCTTGTTGAAGTAGTCCGTCAGCGGCTTCGTCAGATAGGCCAAGGGCGTGCGATCCGATGTCCGCAAGAAGGTTTCAACCGGCATCCCCGGCAGAAGATGCGTGCCCTCCGGCAAGCGGTCGGCCTGCCCGTCATCGAGGATAACCTCGGCACGATAATAGCTTTCCCCGGTCCGTTCATCGGTGAACGCATCCGCCGACACCTTCCGCAGCGTGCCTTCCAGTTCCGGTGTGGTCCGCGAATCCAGCGCGGAAAAGCGCAACGTAACCGACTGCCCCGGAAACACCTGATCGATATGAATCGGCTCAACCCGGCTCGTGATGATCAGCGGACGATCCTGTGGCACGATGTAAAGCAATGGATCGGCCGCCCGGATCACGGATCGTTCGGCGAATACCACCAGGCCGTATATAACACCGCCGAGCGGCGCCCGGATATCGAGGCGCGACATTTGTTCGATCAGCGCGCGTCGCTGCTCCGCCAGTTCATACTCGCGATACTGCAAATCGCGCAGCGTGGTGATCGCCTCTTCGCGCCGTGCCGTTTCCAGCTTCAGCACCTCGATGTCCAGCTCCGTGATCCGGCCTTCGCTTTCCGCCTTGGACGCCAGCAATTCGCCCAATGTACCACTCAGGCGTGCTTCTTCACGTTGCAGCGACAGAACCCGCGATTTCTGCGCCAGGCCGCTTTCCATCAGCTTTTGCTGATCGGCAAGTTCTTCGCGCAGCAGGTCCAACTGCGATGACAGCGCATCTTGTTGGGCAACGATCCCTTCGATCTGGCTGCCGATCTGGGCACGCCGCCGCGCCAGTTGTTCGGTTTCTTTCTCCAGCGTGATCAGCCGCGCCTCGAACAGACGCCGCTGCCCGTCGATCAGGTCAGCAGTATCGGAATGATCCGCCGCCACCGCCAGCAAATCCGGGTCGAAACTGATCTCGTCAGTACCATCGCGTTCGGCTTCCAACCGTCCACGACGCGAGATCAACTCATTGAGCTGCCCCTGCACGATCGACAATTCCGACGCCAGCAAGGTCTCGTCCAGACGGATCAGCACATCGCCCGCTTCGACCGTGTCGCCTTCCTGCACTAAGATTTCCGATACCACGCCCCCGTCGGGGTGTTGCACCACCTGCCGGTTCTGATCGACCTCGATCTGACCGGGCGCAATGATCGCCCCTGCGATCTGGCTGAAGGCCGCCCAAGCTCCGAAGCCGCCCACCAGGATGATCAGAACGAACAGACCCAACGAAATCGCGCGCCGCGCGGAGAACATATCCGTCTGGCTCATGTCACACCTCCGGCGGTATTGGCCGCGCGTATTTCATTGGCGTTGCGCACGATCTTGCCCAGCACTTCGTCGCGCGGGCCGAACGCCTTCACCGCGCCGCCATCCAGCACCAGCAGCTTGTCGCATTCCTGGATCGCCGCCGGCCGATGCGCCATGATCAGCACGCCGTTTCCGGCCGCCTTCATGTCACGGATCGCTTGATTGAGCGCCTGCGACCCTTCATTGTCCAGATTGGAGTTCGGTTCGTCCAGCACCAGAATAACCGGATTGCCGTAGAGCGCACGCGCCAGCCCGACGCGCTGCACCTGACCTCCAGACAGGCGGCCGCCAAGCGCAGTAACGCGGGTGTTGTAGCCGTCTGGTAGGCTCAGGATCATTTCATGAGCCGCCGCCTTCTTGGCGGCCTCCACTATGGCGGCGTCATCCGCATTGGGGTCAAGCCGGGCGATATTCTCCGCCACCGTGCCCTCGAATAGAGTCACGGTCTGCGGCAGATAGCCAAGACTGCGCCCCAGCACATCGGGATCGTATTGGTCCAGCGTCGCACCATCCAGGCGGATCGTCCCGCCAGCCGGACGCCAGGCGCCCATGATCGCGCGCGCGAGTGTCGATTTCCCCGCGCCGCTCGGACCGATGACACCGATTGCCTGACCCGGCTCCAGCCGAAAACTGGCCATCCGCAGCACCGCCTGCTTTTCGCCGGGTGGCACAATCGTTACCTGGTGGACATTCAGCATCGCACGCGGGCGCGGAAGTTCCGTCCGGGGCGGCTCCGACGGCACACGGCCAAGCAGGTCTTCCAGTTTCTTCCAGCTGCGGCCAGCCGATTGCACAAGGCTCCACTGCCCGATCACCAGTTCGATCGGCGCGAGCGCGCGGCCCAACAGGATCGACCCCGCGATCATCGCACCGGCTGTCATCTCGTTCTGCAGCACCAGGTACGCGCCCAGTCCCAACATCGCCGATTGCAAGAACAGGCGGAAGGTCTTGGTCATCGCGGTGAACCGGCCTTGCTTGTCGCTGGCCGTAATCGACATCGCCAAGGCCTGTGCCCGGATCTGCTGCCACCGCGCGAAAGCCGCACCGCGCATGCCCAGGCTCTGGATCGTGTTGGCATCAACCCGTAACCGGTCAGACATCCGGTCCGCCTGCATCGCGGCCGACGCCGCTTCGGCCACCGGACGCCGCGTCGTTACCTGGTTAAGAAGCGTCACACAGATCAGCACAATGGTACCGGCAATCGCCAGATGCCCAAGCCACGGATGGAAGATATAGATCCCTGCAATGAATAATGGCGCGAACGGGATGTCGAACGCGGCCCCGAGCACGGGCGATGCCAGAAGCTTTTGCACCGTTTCCAGATCACGCGACGTACCGCTGTCCGGCCCGACGCCCCGTTCAGCGGAATCCACCAGGGACGCCGCGAAAACCCGACGGTCCAGACCATCCTGAAAACGGGCACCTATGCGCGACAGCACACGGCCCCGGACGAAGTCCAAAAGCCCCATCATCAGGAAAAGAAACGTCACCAGCACCGACAGCGCCAACAACGTTTCTTCCGACCGGCTACCTAGAACGCGGTCATATACCTGCAACATGAACAATGGGCCGGTCAGCATCAGCAAATTCACGAAGACGCTGAACAATCCGACAAACAGGAACAGCCCGAGATTCCGGTTTCGTGCTGCACGCAACTCGGCGGCACCGTATTGCTGGCCCTGGTTCATACTTCACAATCCCCGCTCTGCCTCGGCACCACCGATAGCCGGAAAACACTCGCAGACAGTTAACGCGGGATTCGCGCTTCGTCGCAAGGAATGCGTCTGATTCTGCCTTATTAGCGGGGGTTTATCTGTTAGACATGACATTATCATGAATGATAATTGGATACGTATTATCAATAGGTTACGATCTCAATGATTGAAATCATGAGACTTGTCTCACATGCGCCTAACTGTCAACCATGCCACGGTTTCGCCGCGAAACCCCTATGTGGGTTCCAGCAGCCTTCGTATTTCTGCCATGACCAAATCGATCATCTCCGAATTGACGACATCGCCGCTGAAACGAATGGAGTAACCTTTGCTGTCACTAACTCGTCGGATCATGATACCGTTAGCGAGTTGGATCTCTCCTTCCGCCTCTTGTCTCGGCCTTGCCTGACGCCGTGGGCGCCCTCCTCGCTTATCCGGCTTGTCAGCGGCTTCGGCGTCTTCCACCAACGGCTGAAGCAGCGCCCATTCCGATGAGGCATCGATCCCCTGTCCGCTCGCCAATGCCTCGCGAAGTTGTGGCGCATATCCCGCCCGCAGCGCCGCGGCCAAACGCAGCCCCGCCTTCTCCGACAGCGATTCAGGAAAGCTGAGCATATCTCCCAGCTCTTCATGCACCCGCGCAAAGGACCGGATCTTCGACCGTTTGGCCTTGGACGCGACGGCATAGAGCGCGTTCACCGCGTCCTCCAAACTCTCGAACGCCCCCTGCCCCGCCGCAACCACCGCGATCCGACCCCGCTCATATGGGCTCAGATCCGCTCGGACCTCATTCTCCTCGACCATCGACACATAGGCGCCAGAGACGGAACCAGGCTCCCTGATGATCGCGCGGATAGTCTCGAATTCCTGCCGCCCGGTTTCCGCCTCCAACGCCCTGATTGCGGACAGACGACGATACCCCGAAAGCAGGCCATAGCGATGATCGCCTTCCGGCTCGGATAGCTCGAAGACCTCAATGGGCAACCGAAGCCCGTTTGTAGCGATGGACGCCTTCAGCTCATCCATTTCCTCGCTACTCAGACCCATTCGATCGCGGGTCAACTCATCCGCAACGATCTCATGCGTGGGGACCTCGGCGAGCACCCGGCCTTGGCTTTGCGCCTCGCGATAGGTCTCCGCGTCGCGCTTATCCCTTGCCGTTTCCGCCCGCTCCTCGGCGCTGCCGACCTCGCTAAGTGCCGCGGCTTCACCCGCCACCTTGGCAATGGGCGGCACCATCAGCCCTGGACCACGGGACGGTTTCGTCGCGAAACCCTCCTCCAAAGATTTCAGCTCATCGACGCTTGGCGCGGTCAGCTTCCTACGTTTTGCCATCTTCAAGCCTCCTTACGCTGCTCTTTGGTGTCTGCCTGCGCCATCTGTAAATCGCGCCACCATGATCCGATCAGGATTTCCTTCAACTCCGCATAAGTCCGGTCGAACGCCTCGCGGCCACGAACATAGGTCTCGCGATTGAACTCACGATAATCGGCTTCATAAATTCCGTTGACCTGCTCACCGGCCTGACCCACCAACGCCGTGAACTCCTGTCGGTGCGCATTCATGAAATCGCCGAAATAGGCCTGAATGACATTCGCAAGATCAGCCTGCTGACTGGCATCGAACCGGGTGATCAAGGTGCGAACGACATCCCATTCGAACTTGATCTCCTCCAGGCCGGCGGCGCGGCGAGCGCTGTTCTCACCATCCTCGATCGACGCGAAGGTCGAATAAAGCATGTCGAAGAACCGGCCGGTTGAGTCGAATTCAAGGAAAGACGCGCCAAGCGGTACAAGCAGAATGTCTGCCGCCGATAACGCGTTGATTGTCAGGTACCCAAGCGCAGGAGGGGTGTCGAGGAAGATCACATCGTATTTGTCGAGCAACCCTTCGTTCTCCAGAAAGCCGCTCAGGGCATCCCAAAGCGGCCAGCGCCGAAGGGCCATGCGCCAGACAGGAATTTGAAACTCGGCCCAGTAGAGATTCAGTTGCGCCCCAATCAAATCGATATTCGGCCAATGTGTGTGTTGAATAACATCATCGGCGCCTATCTCCAGCGCACCGCTCAGCGTTTCATCAAGGGGAAGGGGGGCCTCGCCCCGCGCTTCCCGGACCGCGTTCTCTTCCACGACGTGCTTGGCGTAATCCTTGGCAACCAAGGGAAACACGGTCGACCATTCATCCGGCACTTCACCGCCCATGATCGAGGTCATTGAGCCCTGGCTATCGAGATCAACCACAAGGACGTTGTAGCCATCCAATGCCGCCGACATGGCAAGATGAGCTGCCGTCGAAGTTTTGCCGACCCCACCTTTGAAATTAGCGACAGCTACTACCTTGGCGGGCAGCCCTTCAGGCCGATAGGGCTGGTAGTCCTTTCGCGCGAGCCCCTCCTGGGCAAAATGGGCACGAAGTTGCAGCACCTCTTCCAATGTAAACCACTTCGATCCACCGGCCCCTTCACCTTGGGGGAGGTCCGGGTTTTGCTTCAGGACGCGGCGGAGATGAGCGGAGGCCACCGGGATCAGGTAACGACAGATTTCCCAGATTGAAAACTTCCGAAGACGCTTCTTGCCATCGGGAGCATACCCTCGCTTGGCAAGATCCTCGCGGCCACGAGTGGCGAAGGCGGCGGCTTTTGCGAATCGGGCTGTGTCTGTAGGCTCGGGGAGCTTGGCCGCGGCGGCCTCCGGATCGAGGTTGAAATAGGGTGGCGGTGGAAGATCGGGTTTTCTGCTCATGCCAAGACCTCAGTGTAATGTGCGATAATTTTTAGTTGTTATACCTTTTCTCGCACATTCTCCGGCAGTTGGGAATCCAGCACGTAGGAAATTCGTGGTTTCGCCGCGAAACCTGCTGTTTTCTAAACAATATATCCAACGACCCGGAAACAAAGTTTTAATGCTTTAGATTATTTAGAATCTTTAGCACCAAGAAATAATGTTATATCAATTAGTTGGAGGTGTTTGGGTGCCCGAATTCAGGATGAATGGTGCCTGAAAACGGGATGAAT